>JBDSDH010000026.1:0-26281 GCA_039920665.1 Ilumatobacteraceae bacterium | reverse complement strand
CTCCGCCGTCACCGGGGACGACCGATATTCGCAAACGGTAGCTTGTCCGGGTGACACAGCCCGGCAAGCGAGCATTCTGGATGCATCAGGCTGCCGAGTACATGATCGCGGGAGCGTTCGTGGCGTCCGGCCTGCAGAGCCCGAAGCCGATGCTGCCGACGTTGATGGGTGGCTTGATCATGATCAACACGGCGTGTAGCAAAGGGCCGCTGGCAGCATTCCGGGTGTTCGGCAAGCGGATGCACCGGCTCCTCGACGCAACCCTGATCCTGCTGACGATCGCTGTTGCCGCGCAGCCAATCGTCGAGATCGACAATGGCACGCGCGGCATCATGGTGCTGCTGGCCGGTGCGATGGCCGTGATCTGGCTGCAGAGCGACTTCACCGAACGGCCGCCGAAGGTCCGCAAACCTCCGAAGCGGACTGCGGCCGATGTCGCGGCGGGCCGCGATGCAGCTCCGGTCGCATCCGTGGCCCGACCGGTGTCGCAGCCTGATGGCAGTACTGCCGACACCATTGGCCGCCACGCGGGTCGGCTGGCTGGCAAAGGCGTCAACATCTACCGCTCGCGCAAGTCTGCCCAGCAGGACAAACAGCGCTGACGTCTCACTCCGTTCCGCCACGATGCGTCGCGGCGGCTGGGCCCTAGCCTGGCGGTATGACGTTCGAACGACCCGTACCGGATCTGTCCAAGCTCGTTGCTGCCTGGCAGGAGTTCGAGCGCGGTGAAGAGGCGCCGGGCAAGGTGCTCTCCAACCTCAAGATGTCCGGCCTTGGCGAGGTCCTCGACGAACTCGTCCAGTCCGGTTGGTCACCGGCCGGCTGATCGACCGGTCCGAAACCGCCAGCTGTCGGAACGATTGAATCGTGCCGTCCAGTCATCGTGCCGGCGGGTCGCAGCGCATTCCGCGGCCACCGGCGTGGATGCTCGGTAACGCTGCTCCGTGGGCGGTGCCGACACCGTTGACCGCCGGCGCCGTCTCGGCCGTGGTTGCCGATGCCGGGCCACTACTCGCCCAAACGCCGCCGACGTTCCCGGACTCTCGGCCGTCAGCGGTCCTGATCGCGCTCGTCGACGGTGACCGCGGCGCCGAGGTGTTGCTCACCAAACGCTCTCCCGACCTGCGCCACCACGCCGGCGAGATCAGCTTCCCCGGCGGACGGATCGACCCGGGCGAATCAACCGTCGACGCAGCGCTTCGGGAGGCGAACGAAGAGGTCGGTCTGCACCCGGTCGACGCGACGGTCGCCGGTCGGCTGAGTCCGCTGTCCACCGTCGTCAGCCGCAGTTACATCATGCCGATCGTGGCGACCTTGCAATACCGGCCGATGCTGGTACCGCACGAGGCCGAGGTCGCCCGGATCCTGTGGGTGCCGCTCGCCGAACTGGCCGAACTCGACACGTACCGGGAAGAGCGCTGGGGCACCCCCCCGCTCGATCGTCGGATGCATTTCTTCGAACTCGACGACGAAACGATCTGGGGTGCCACCGCGCACATCCTGCGTGAGTTGCTCGACGTGGTCTACGGCCCGCCTGCCACCCGAACCGCCCTGTAGAACGTATACGCCCATGAGTGACACGTCGGCCGATCGATCAGTCGGCGGTGTTTGCAATGGCTCCTCATGTCAGCCAGGAACTGTTGGTCGATCCGCTTGCGCGAGTCGCTGTTCCAGTAGCCGCCATATCGTTGATCGAGCCGCTTGGTGTTGCGGTATCCGAAATCGTGGCGGCGGCAGGCGTCGCTGAAGTTGAACGATCGACCGGTGTTGCCGACGAGCGGTGCCGAGCAGAGGTCGTTGGACCAATCGAACCAGGTGTCGCCGCCAGAACCGTCGGGGCCGGTGTGGGCGGCGGCAATCGTGGTGAAGTCGTTCATCGACGTCGAGTACAGCAACTGCTGCACGTACGCCGAATCCGATCCGGCTGTTCCACCTCCGCCGGCGGCGGACGGGAGAGCGGTGAGTGCGAGGGCAGTCAGCAAACTCGTGACTGCGACGAGGACACGGACGAGATGTCGCATGTGATGTCCTCCTGGAATCCCCTGCAGTGTTTGCAGGACCGGCTCCGAACCGGTGAGCCGATTCAAGCGGATCGGTTCGAGACGCGCAACCCTCTGCCCGGGTGGATCAGACCAACGACTGCAGCAGCGCCCAGCCGGCGGCGACGTGGCGTTCGGCGGTCAAACGGGCGCCGATCGAGAACCGCAAGCTGACCGTGCCATCGAGAACGGTGCGGGTGAACAGGGCCGTACCGGTCTCGTTGGCAGCAGCGATCAGGGCATCGGTCGATTCGCTGCCGGTGCGCAGCGACAGACACAACAGGTTGAGCGGATGTGGCGCATCGATCCCGAAACGATCGTCGGCATCGACCCACTCCGCAAGTTGCTGGGTGAGCCGGACGTGCTCGCGGATCATCGCCTGCACCGGTGCAATGCCGTCGCAGCGCAGTGTGAACCACAGCTTGAGGGCACGGAACCGCCGGCCGAGTGGGATCTGCCAATCGCGGTAGTCGATCGCCGCATCGGCCTCGAGCGCCCTCGAGCGCAGGTACTCGGGCAGGATGCTGAGCGCACCGAGCAGGGCAGGACGATCCGCGGTCCAGAACAGGTCGCAGTCGAAGTTGACGCCCATCCACTTGTGCGGGTTGGTGCAGTAACTGTCGGCGAAATCGAGTCCATCGTTGACCCACCGGAACTCGGGCACGAGCGCGGCAATCCCGCTCATCGCTGCATCGACGTGGAGCCACAGGCCCTCGCGTTGGCAGATCGGTCCGATGTCCGGCGTCGGGTCGAAGGCGGTCGAACTCGTGGTACCCCGAGACGCGCAGACGAAGAACGGCACCAATCCGGCGGCGCGATCCTCGGTGATCATCCGTTGCAGTTCGTCGGCTCGCATCGCGAACGCGTCGTCGTGGGGGACCAGGCGCATGTGATCGGAGCCGATGCCGGCGATCCGCAGTCCCTTCTCGATGCTGCTGTGCGCCTGCGACGTGGTGTATGCGACCAGTGCAGTGGTGTCGGCGTGGGCGTTGATCGCTCCGCCGGTGATGCGCCACCGGGCGGCGAGGATTGCAGCGAGCGTGGCTTCGGAGGCCGAGCCGTGGATGACGCCGCCGCCGATGCCGGAGTCGTTGCGGAACTTGGTCGGGAGACCGAGCAGTTCCTGCATCCAGTCGAGCATCAATGTCTCGACCTCGGTACATGCGGGGCTCGTCACCCAACTCATGCCCTGCACGCCGAGGCCTGCCGAGGCGAGTTCGCCGAGGATCGCGGGGTACGACGAGTTCCCCGGGAAATATGCGAAGAAGCTCGGGTGCTGCCAGTTGGTCAGGCCGGGCACGACGATCGCGTCCATGTCCGCGAGCACGGCGCTGAACGGTTCGGCCTCGGTCGGTGGGTGCGCCGGGAGTTGGGCGCGTACATCGCCCGGCTTCAGGTCTGGGTTCGACACCGGCAGCTGTTCGATGCCCTCGATGTACTCGGTGATCCAGTCGATCAGGGCGTAGCCATTGGCGCGGAATTCGTCGGGTGTCACGTCGTGCCAACGTAGCTCCACTGAACCGCAGTTGGGTCGGGCGGACCTACGGTTCGGTGATGGCCACGCCGTCCGACATCGATCCGTCCCGGTTTCCGCTCGAGTTCGCTTCCCCGCGCGGCTTTCGCCAGGCGTTCGTGCGGATCAACCCCGGCGGTGTGCCGCTGCTGTGTGTGCACGGCTGGCCGGAATCGAAGCGGGTCTTCTGGAAGGTGATCCAACCGCTCGCCGATGCCGGCTTCGAAGTGATCGTGCCCGATCTGCGCGGCTTCGGCGACAGTGAGGTCGCTGGTCCGGACGCCGCCGACGGTGGGTTCCACGACATCGCAGCGCACGCCAACGACCTCTACGCACTTGTCCACGATCAACTCGGTCACGACTCGGTGGTGGTCCTCGGCGGTGATCTCGGCGGGCCGGTCATCCAGGACCTCGCCCTGCGTCACCCGGATTGGGTCGACCGGATGGTCCTGTTCAACTCGCCGTTGCCGTTCCTGAAAGACCGGATGGCGACGATCCCAGGGACGCGGGCACCTCGCGAGGCCGCCGACTACTTCCTTCGTCAGGGGACCGATCCTGATGGATTGGCTGCTGAGCTGACAACGCCCGAGCAACGCCGGCGCTACATCGCAACGTTCTACACGAGCCGATTCTGGGCCCATCCGGGGGCGTTCGCCGGGGCTGGTGAAGTCGACTTCCACACCGAGCCGTTCGGCGACGCACGGTCACTGCGGGCCAGTTTCGGTGGCTACGAGAGTGCGTTCGATCCAGCGGCGCGCAGTGGCCCAGCGATGATGGGCCGCAACGAGCACACCCGCACGCTCGTGTTGCACGGTACGAGCGACCACGTCATCTACCCGTCCTTCGACCGGATGGCGGCCGAGGTGTTCGCCGACCACGTGGGTCCGTTCCTGCTGCGCGACTGCGGCCACTTCGTGCCGTGGGAGGCACCGCATCAACTCGTCAGCGGCACCGTTGCCTTCTGCGGGGATCTCCTGCGGGATTCTGCTGCGGGGTAGGCGCTGCGGGGTATGGCTTGAGGTCAGCGCATCTTGGCGGCGATCGCTGCGTCGCGAGCTTTGATGCCGCGCGCGACTCGCCAGAAAATGAACCCGACGCCCACGAAGAGGAGGCCGAACGTCACGAGTTGCAGGGCGCCGCCACGGTCGCCCTGCTGCTGGGGCTCTCGGCCGCAGCCGGGCAGTTCGACCGAGTTGTTGAGGCACTCGGTGATGTTGCGTTCGGTGTCGAGAAAGCTGTTGTCGATGGTGGTGTCGGTCGGGTCGCCGCTGACGATCGTGGTGATCGTGGTCGGCGTGGTTGCCGCCTGATCACCTGATCCCGACTGGTCGACCGGGGCCGAGGCGAACGCCTGAGAAGGAACAGCCACCACGAACGCAGCCACGAAAGCGGCCAGGATGAACACCAACAGACGACGCATGGCTCCATCGTCGCGCTTCGTGGGTGCCCGCACCCAGCGCGGGATAGATTCGTTGACTTGAACCCCTCGACCAGCCCCGCCCCATCGACCGGAAGTCATGGCCCAGCAGCGTCGGGTGACACGGTCCTCGTGGTCGATTTCGGCGCCCAGTACGCCCAGCTCATCGCCCGCCGGGTGCGCGAGCTGAACGTGTACAGCGAGATCGTCCCGCATCGCATCACCGCCGCCGAGATTTCTGCCCGCCGACCGTCGGCCATCATCTTGTCCGGCGGCCCGAAAAGCGTCCACGTCGAGGGTGCTCCGATCCTCGATCCGGCGATCTACGAACTCGGCATCCCGATCCTGGGTATCTGTTACGGCGCCCAACTGATCGGCCAGCAACTCGGTGGCGAGGTCGGCCGCGGGATGCGCGGCGAGTACGGCCGAGCGCGGCTGGTGGTTGCCGATGCGCCGACCGATTCGATCCTTGCCGGTCAGCCGGCGTCGATGGACGTCTGGATGAGCCACTTCGATGCGGTCGTCACCGTTCCGGACGGCTTCGTCGGCACTGCGTCGACCCCGGATGCGCCGGTCGCGGTGCTCGAGAACGCCGAGCGCAAGATCTGGGGCGTGCAGTTCCACCCCGAGGTCGTGCACACCGACGGTGGCCAGCAACTGCTGCGGCGGTTCGTGATCGACCTCGCCGGCTGCGATCCCAGGTGGACGATGGCCTCGATCATCGAGGAGCAGGTCGCAGCCGTTCGGGCGCAGGCCGGAACCGATCGGGTCATCTGCGCGCTCAGTGGCGGCGTCGACTCTGCGGTTGCGGCGGCGCTGGTGCATCGCGCGATCGGCAAGCAACTCACGTGCATCTATGTCGACACCGGATTGATGCGCAAGGGCGAGAGCGAACAGGTCGTGGAGACCTTCCGTCGCAACCTCGGCCTCGAACTGATCCACATCACCGCTGGTGAGCGATATTTCGAGAAGCTCGCCGGCGTCACCGATCCGGAATCGAAGCGCAAGATCATCGGCGAACTGTTCGTGCGGATCTTCGAGGAGAACACCGGCGGTCTCACCGATGCGCTGCACCTCGTGCAGGGCACGCTGTACCCCGACGTGATCGAGAGCGGCGGCAGCGACGGCACGGCATCGGTGATCAAGAGCCACCACAACGTCGGCGGCCTGCCCGAGGACATGACGCTCAAGCTGATCGAGCCGCTGCGTAGCCTGTTCAAGGACGAAGTCCGCAAGCTCGGCTCCGAGCTCGGTCTGCCCGACGAGATTGTCTGGCGCCAGCCGTTCCCCGGTCCCGGTCTCGGTGTTCGGATCATCGGCGAGGTCACTCCGGAACGGGTCGCGATTCTGCAGGAAGCCGACGCGATCGTGCGCGAAGAGATCCGTTTGGCCGGACTCGAACGCGAGATCTGGCAGGCGTTCGCCGTGCTTGCCGACATCCGCTCCGTGGGCGTGATGGGCGACGAGCGGACGTACGCGCATCCGATCATCATCCGAGCGGTCACGAGCGACGATGCCATGACCGCCGATTGGGCGCGGTTGCCGTACGACCTGCTCGAGCGGATGGCGAGTCGGATCATCAACGAGGTCGACGGCATCAACCGGGTCGCCTATGACATCACGTCGAAGCCGCCGGGAACCATCGAGTGGGAATGAGACGCGGCACAGTGTGGGCCGAAAGAACGATTGTGTCGAGAATCTCATCCGGCGCTTCGCAACGCAACCGTAATATTCGCTAGAGTACTCGTTCGTCATGCATCGCTCAATCCCCCTCCGCGCCAGTCTTGCTGCGGTCGTCGGCATGCTGTGCGGAATGCTCGTCCTGGCTCCTGCCTTCGCCGGCGGGGTGAGCAATCAGGAAAAGACCGTTCAGCAAGTCGTGGCCGAGATCGACCTCATGCATCAAAAGGTCGACCAGTACAACGAGGACATCGTCGTCGCGCTGGATCAAAAGACCCAGCTCGACGCCCAGATCGTCGTGTCACAGGCCAAGATCGCCGAGCAGCAGACGCAGCTGGCGCAGCTCGAAGTGCAACTCGGCAACGTTGCGGTTTCGAAAGTGATGGGTGGCGGCAGCGGTGCCCTCGGCCCGTTGTTCAGCGATCCCGTTGCACTCGATGAGACCCTGCAGCGGGACCACCTCGCAATGGTCGCCGTCGACGCTGGAGCTGCCACCAGCGACGACTACGAAACACTGCTGTCGCAGATGCAGGACGAGGAAGCCTCGCTCAAGAAGAACCAGGAGCAAGCTGTTGTGCTCGCCCAGCAAGCCGAGGTGAGCCGGACCAAGGCCGAGCAGGCGCTGAAGGACCTCGAAGCTCGCGAGACGCAGGAGCGCAGCAAGCTCGGCTCGCTGATCGATCAAGAAGAGCAACGTCAATCCGACAAGGCTGCCGCCGAATACGCTGCCCAGGTCAAAGCTGCCCAGACCAAGGCCGCAGCGCAGGCCGCAGCCGCCCAGAGCAGCAACAACTCGTCTTCCAACAACTCGGGTTCCAACAACGCGGGTTCCAACAACGCGGGTTCCAACAACAACTCGGTTTCTTCCACGAGTTCCGGGTCGACCAGTACGTCGGGGAGCGGTTCCAGCAATGCCGGATCCAGCGGATCGAGCGGCGACGGTGGATCTGCGAACGTGCCGGTCTCAAGCCGCGCGAGCGTCGCCGTCAACGCTGCCGCCGGCCAGCAGGGCGTTCCCTACCGGTTCGCAACCTCGAATCCGGGTGTCAGCTTCGACTGCTCGGGCCTCACCGCGTACGCGTGGGAGACCGCTGGCGTCAATCTGCCTCACCAGTCGGGCCAGCAGTACGCGTCCACGCCTCACGTGCCGAAGGAATCCGCGCAGCCGGGCGACCTGATCTTCTACTACTCGCCGATCAGCCACGTCGGCATCTACATCGGCGGCGGACAACTGATCCATGCGCCGGCCACCGGAAAGTTCGTCTCGGTCGCCACCGTTCGCTGGGACAAGGTCGTCGGCGTCAGCCGACCCGGCTGATCACGAACCTGATCTCGATCCCGATCTCGTCGGCCGTGGATACTACGGTCGAGCGGATGCAAGGACTCGATCTGCCCAAAGTGTCCGCCTGGTTGACGGCAAACGTCGACGGGCTCGAAGCGCCATTTACCGCTGACCTGATCGCCGGTGGCCGCTCCAACTTGACGTTCAAGATGACCGACGCTGCCGGCCGATCGTTCGTGCTCCGCCGTCCGCCAACCGGACACGTCCTCGCCACGGCGCACGACATGGAGCGTGAGTTCCGGATCATCACCGCCGTTGGCCAGACCACTGTGCCCGTGCCGCGTACGCTGGGTGTGTGCGCTGATGTCGAGGTCAACGATGCGCCGTTCTACGTGATGGAACTCGTCGAGGGCACGGTGCTCGACAGCGTCGACAAGGCTGCTCTCCTGGCGTACGAGCTGCGCATCGGAGCGAGCGAACACATTGTCGACGTGCTCGCCGACCTGCACGCCGTGGATGTCGATGCCGTTGGGCTCGGAAACCTTGCCAAGCGAGAGGGCTACATCGAGCGTCAGGTTCGGCGCTGGTCGACCCAGTGGGACAACAGCAAGACCCGTGAGCTGGCATCGGTTGACGAAGTCGCCCGTCACCTCAGCGCGCGGATCCCCGAGCAACAGGGAGTGGCGATCGCTCACGGCGACTTTCGGTTCGGTAACTGCTTGACCGACGTCTCCACCGGCCGGATCGCTGCGGTGCTCGACTGGGAGCTCTGCACGCTCGGCGACCCGCTCGCCGATCTCGGCTATCTCGGCGTCTACTGGAGCGACGGGGATGACGCCGCAGCATTGCGGAGCAACGATCCAACCGGAGCAGCCGGGTTCTTGTCCTACCGAGATGTGGTCGAGCGATACGCCGCTCGCACCGGTCGCGACGTGTCCAATGTTGGTTACTACGTCGCCTTTTCGTGCTGGCGGTTGGCCGTGATCAGCGAGGGTGTGCTGGCCCGATATCTTCATGGAGCGATGGGTGACCAGCATCTCGACCTCGCCCCGATGAAGATCGCGGTCGAGGGCCTTGCCCAACGAGCGCTCGATGCCGTGAGGAGCCTCGGATGAGCGATGTGCTGACAGGTTGGACCAAGGATTCGTTTTCGGCTGCTGGGCTGACCCGCGACACGTACCGACGCGGCAGTGGACCCGGGGTGGTCATCGTCCACGAGATCCCCGGTATCACGCCCAAGGTCACCGCATTCGCCAACGAGGTCGTCGAGGCCGGCTTCACGGTGGTGATGCCATCGTTGGTCGGCACACCCGGCAAGGACGTCTCGGTCGGCTACGGCGTGTCGTCGATGCTCAAGGTCTGCGTCTCCAAGGAGTTCACCAATTGGGCACTCAACGAGACCTCGCCGGTCATTGCCTACCTGCGTGCGACCGCCCGGGCGTTGCACGACGAGGTCGGCGGTCCCGGTGTCGGCGCGGTTGGCATGTGCTTCAGCGGTGGTTTCGCGCTGGGCATGATGGTCGACGACATCATGATCGCACCGGTGCTGAGCCAGCCGTCGATGCCGTTCATCGGTCTCAGCAAGACCCGCAACGCCGATCTCAACCTGTCGCCGGACGACAAGATCGCCGTCGCTCAACGCGCCGCCGACGGCTGCCAGGTACTCGGTCTGCGCTTCGCCGGCGATCGCCTCGTCGGCGACCGGTTCGCGTCCCTGCGTGAGTTGCTCGGTGACGCATTCATCGCGATCGAACTGCCGAGCGTCCACAAGAGCGACCACTCGGTCCTCACCGAACACCGCGACGACCCCAGTGTCGCCAAGGTGATCGCCTTCCTCCAGTCCAAACTCCAGCCCAACCTCGAGTCCTGAATCCCGCCCGCCGGCGCCGGGCAGAGGGCGGTGGGCTGCCGTCTTGGGCGTCAGGGACTGTCGACATCGCACAGATCCCGGCGGCGTCGGGCTGCCACGGTGAGCAGATCAGCCCGCGGTGTCGCTGTCCTTGCGTCCGGGATGGTCGAAACGCTCGGCCGTTTGCCGGCGCCATGTCAGGCTGTGGCCCGATTGCCACGCCCACTCGAATGCGATCCGTGCTGCTTCGGGCGTGCATGTCCCGGCGATGTCGCACAGCATCCGGGCGATCCCGGTGGTGCGAATCCCGTCGACCTCGGTGAGGTCGGAGTCGTGACGAAGCCATCACGCTTCCAGCGGGCGATGACCTTGCACGAGATGTCCTTGGCGGCAGCTTGCTTGCGTGTGACAGCACCGTGACGAGAAGCTGCAAACTCACCCACGGCACCCCAAAGGGTGGAGGTGATCATGCGCCGCACCATAGGCAAGGGGTGCGCGACAGTTCCCATCCGCTCGAGTCTCAGCCGTGAGTGCGGCGAGTTCGATGAATTCGGGCCCAGGGGTCAGGCGAGGGCGTCGAGGGCGTACTGCTTGGCCGCTTTGTAGTCGGCTTTGCCGTTGGGGGCGCGGGGGACGACGTCGACGAAGATCACGCGCTTGGGCGCTTTGTAGCCGGCGAGTTCAGCCTTGACCGACGCAATCACTGCTGCTTCGTTGGTCGTTGCGTCCTCGACGAGTGAGGCGACGGCCGTGACGGACTGGCCGAACTTGTCGTCGTCGAGTCCGATCACCAGGCAGTCGAGCACACCATCGGCGCGCTTGACCGCCTCCTCGACTTCTTCCGGGAACACCTTTTCGCCGGCCGTGTTGATCACTTGGCTGCCTCGTCCGAGCAGGTCGAGCGAGCCGTCGGCGTTGATCCGCGCCATGTCGCCGGGGAACGAATAGCGCTTGCCGTCGATGACCCGGAATGTACGAGCCGACTTCTCGGCGTCCTTGTAGTAGCCGAGTGGCACGTTGCCGCCGGCAGCGAGCATGCCCACTTCGCCACTGCCCGGTTGCACTTCGCGGTCGTCTTCGGTGAAGACCTTGGTGGTCGGTATCTGGCTGAACTTGGCGGTCTCGGCAGGCATCCCCTTCATCGAGATCTGGATGCCCATCGACCCTTCGGTGGAGCCCATTGCGTCGAGCAGCATCGCCTGCGGGATCAGGTCCATCATCTGTGCTTTGACCTCGGCGGTCCACATCACGCCGGACGACACGATCAACTTCAGCGCCGACAGGTCGAACGGTGTGCCTGCCTCGACCGTTTCGTCGATGGTGCGAATGATTGGTTTCGCGAACGAATCGCCGACGATCACGATGATCGTGGCCCGCTCGTCCTGGGCCACCTGGAGCAGTTCGGTGGTGTCGAGCGAACGAGCCTGGAGGGTGATGACGGTGCCGCCCATGAGCAGTGGCACCATCCCGCCGAGCCACATCCCGGTGCCGTGCATCAGCGGGCACGCGGGGATGCTGATGGCGCGGTTGCCACCTCGAACCGCCTCGCCGACGAGTCCGGCCACAAGCGACGCGTCGGTCGGGGGAGCGATGCCGAGGAGCGGAAAGCCGCTGGCCATCAACCCACCGCTCTGACCGCCCTGGGCATACATGACGCCCTTGGGCATGCCGGTGGTGCCACCGGTGTAGAGCATGTAGATGTCGTCTTCGCGACGGGTGATGCGTGGCATCGGATCGAAGCCGGCGACGACATCGTCGTAGCGCAGCGCGCCGTCGACGGTGCCGGCGCCATCGTCGACCTCGATCAGCGTCTTCAGCTTCGGCAGTCGGGCGGCGACCCGGGCGACGCGCTCGCCGAGCGACGAGTGGAACACCAGCGCTTCGGCGTCGCTGTTGTCGAGCAGGTAATACAGCTCTTCGTCGAGGTAGCGGTAGTTGACGTTGATCGGAACGCCGCGCATCTTGAACCCGGCGAACTGGGCCTCCAGGTACTCGTTCGAGTTGTAGAGGTAGAGGCCGATCTTGCTGTCCGGTTGCAGCCCGCCGTCGACGAACGCGGCCGCCAGTCGGGCGGCGCGTTCGTCGTACTCGGACCAGGTGCGACGGACGGACCCGTGCACGATGGCTGTGACATCGCCGATCTCGTCGGCGATGGACTCCCACACGGTTGCAAAATGCATTTCCATCCGCCGCAGCGTACGTGTCTGATCAGGCGGTGGCCCAGATCAACAACTCAGTGCCGTCGGAATCGGCGGTGATCGTCAGGGGACCGGCGTTGGTCAGCCGGGCCGCGGCGCCCTGAGCGAGTTGCTCGCCGGTCTCCTCGCCGGTCTTCAGGGTGGCGGCACCGAGGGCGACGAACGCATGGACGTGGTTGTCCTCGGGAAGCGTCACCGACTCACCGGCGGCAAGGCGAGCGCCCCACAGCACAGCATCTTTCTGATGGATGGAGACCGCATGCTCGTGACCCTTGCCCGATGCGATCGGCACCAGACCGCCATGATCGAGTTGCTCGTTGACATCGAGCTGCTCGTAGCCGGGCGTCACGCCGGCGGTGTCGGGCAGTACCCACATCTGGATGAAGTGCGATGGCACATCCGGGTCCGGATTCATTTCGCTGTGGCGGATACCGCTGCCGGCCGACATCCGTTGAGCGAGACCGCGGTAGAGCTTGCCGCTGTTGCCGGCGCTGTCTTCGTGGGCCAGCGTGCCGCTGAGGACCCAGGTCACGATCTCCATGTCGCGATGGCCGTGGGTGCCGAAGCCGACGCCGGGGGCGACGATGTCGTCGTTGTTGACCAGGAGCAGGCCGTGGCCCGTGCTGTCCGGGCTGTAGTGCTCGCCGAAGTTGAACGAATGCTTGGAATCGAGCCAGCTGATCTTGGTGTGGAACCGATCCTGCGGCTTCTTGATGGCGATCGTCATGCCTCATCCAACATAGTTGAGAACTCAAGTATTCCCATGACTGGTGAGTCAGCGAGGTCCACCGTCGATGTCGAGCATGGCTCCAGTGGTGTAGCTGCTTGCGCTGCTCGCGAAATACAGCGCCGCGCCGACCACCTCGTGCGGATGGCCACCGCGCTGCAACGCATACGCGGTGCGGGCCTGCTTCTCGAACGCAGCGAGATCCCATGCCTTGCTGATATCGGTCAGGAACGGACCCGGAACGATGCAGTTGACCCGAACCGACGGACCGAACGTGCGGGCCAACCCGCTGGTGAGATTGTTGATCGCAGCCTTGGCTGCCGCGTACACGAGTTCGTTGGCCCCTGGACGGCGCGATGCAATCGAAGAGACGTTGATGATCGAGCCGCCGCGACCGGCCGCCATCTTGGTGCCGACGTTCACCGACAACCGGAACGGACCCTTGAGATTGACGCCGATGACCTTGTCGAACAGGTCCTCGGTGATCGCATCGGGCGAGGGGTACAACGGCGACATGCCCGCATTGTTGACCAGGATGTCGACGGTGCCGAACTCGGCGTGGGCCGCATCGGCGAGGTGGTCCGCACCGTCCCACGATGCTGCGTGATACGCCACGGCGAGCGCCTTGCGGCCGAGCACGCGCACTTCGTCGGCCACGGACTCGCAGTTCTCGATCTTGCGGCTGGCGATCACGACATCGGCACCGTGCTGGGCGAACGCGAGCACCATCTGGCGACCGAGTCCACGCGACCCACCGGTGACGATCGCAACCTTGCCGGTGAGGTCGAAGATGGCGGTGGAGTCGAAGGGTGCGTCAGATGTTGCGGAGTCGCTCATCCCGACGATGGTGGCACAGCGAGTCGCCGAACTGCCGACCGAGATGTCTACGGCTCGGTCTTGTCGCCAATCGTCAGTTCTTGGCGACGGATCAGGCGCTTGATGTTGGCGGTGTGCTTGAGCATCACGATCGCACCGAGCAGGACGATCGCGATGATCTCCCACGCCGGAGCACCGAACGCAGCGGCACCGATCGGCAGCAACACGATGATCACGATCGACGCCAGCGATGCCTTCTTCGTGAGCCGGCTCACCGCGAACCATGTCGCCAACAGCACAGCAGCGACGATCGGCTGCAACACGAACATCGCTCCGCCGGCTGTGGCGACGCCTTTGCCGCCCCGCAACCGTCGCCCGCCGTAGCGCACGAGCACCGGATACATGTGGCCAATGGTCGCCGCTGCGGCGCAGAAGTAGCCGACATGGAGGCCGACGACGGCCCAGCCCGCGCCGGCCGACAGTGCACCCTTGGCAGCATCGAGAGCGAAGACCACCACACCGCGCTTCCATCCGAGGACGCGGGTGACATTGGAAGCGCCCGGGTTGCCGGATCCAGCCGTGGTGATGTCGACCCCCGAGGCCCGGGCGACGATCACGGCGCTCGGAAACATCCCGATGAAGTACGCCGCCAGGATCAGCGCAGCGGTGGTCATCCAGTATTCGCTACGAGCTGGCGACCAGGTCTGAGGGCTTGCGGGTGGTGCCCAAGCTGACCCGGACCGGTTTGGTGTGGTCCATCGAGGGTTTCGGGTTGAGTTCGCGGGCGACGGCGTCGAGGAGCTGCTCGCCGTAGCCGTTGACGCACTCCGGGTCGGGGCCGTCGAGGGGGAGGCCGGTGAAGAACTTGGCGGCCATGCATCCGCCCTGGCAGGCGTCGTAACTGCCGCAGCTGCCGCACGCGCCCGCCGACTGCGGCTCGCGCAGTTCGAGGAACAGATCGCTCTGCTTCCACACCTTGGCGAAGCCGCCGTCGTCGCGGACCGAGCCGGCCTTGAACTCGTCGTGGATCACGAACGGGCAGGCGTAGACATCGCCGATCGGGTCGATCAGGCACACGACGCGGCCGGCACCGCACATGTTGAGGCCGGGCAGTGGTTCTTCGCCGAGGGCGTTGAGGTGGAAGAACGAATCGCCCGTCAGCACGCTGTCACCGTGGTCCAGCAGCCAGTTGTAGATCTGACGCTGCTGGGCGTTGGTCGGGTGGAGGTCGTGCCAGCTGTCGGCACCACGGCCGCTCGGTCGCAGGCGAGTGACCCGCAACTGCGCCCCGTACTCGTCAGCGAGCGCCTTGAACTCATCGAGCTGATCGACGTTGTGGCGGGTGACGACGACACTGATCTTGAACGGCCCGAAGTTCGCATCGCGCAGATGCTCCATCGCCCGGATCGCAAGGTCGTAACTGCCGGTGCCGCGCACTGCGTCGTTGGTGACGGCATCGGTGCCGTCGAGGCTGATCTGGATGTCGAGGTAGTCCATCGCCGCCAACCTGCGGGCCTTGTCGGCATCGATGAAGGCACCGTTGGTCGAGAACTTGACGCCGATGCCCTTGCTGATCGAGTACTCGAGCAGTTCGAAGAAATCGCGTCGGACCATGGGTTCGCCGCCGCCGATGTTGATGTAGAACACCTGCAGGTCGTGCAGTTCGTCGAGGACGTGTTTGGCTTCGGCCGTCGTCAACTCGCGAGGGTCGCGCTGGCCGCTCGACGACAGACAGTGCACGCACTGGAGGTTGCAGGCGTAGGTCAGTTCCCACGTCAGACAGATCGGGGCATCGAGCCCACTCTTCAACTGGGAAACCAGGGACTCAACGCTCACGGACGACCTCCGACGACTTCAGGGATTCGAATGCGGTAGCGAAACTCGGCCACCGACTGGGTGCGATCTCGCAGGCTTGCAACGCCGCCCGCAGCGACGGATTGTCGACCAGCGCCTTGGCGACGCGGACCATGTCGAGGTGCTTGAGGAACACGAGCCGCCGGTTGCCGTAGTTGTAGGCAAGCGCGCCGAACGGCTCTGGCCGCAACGCGACCTGAGGGTTCAACTCGAGCGCGGCATCGAGGCGCGCGTCGGCCTCCGCAGTGGGCAACGTGTCAGACACGGTCTGGCTGAGGGCAGGGCTCAGTAGACGCCGCACATGCCGTCGATGGAAATCTCCTCGACGAGCAGTTCGTCCTCGACGAGCACCTCGTCAGCGGCGGCGGTGGTGGTTTCGGTTGTCTCGTCCATCAGGACCTCCAGAAAACGCGCAGGACCTCGAAGGTCGTGAGTGATGCGAACGCTACGACGTCACGCCCCGTTTCGCCAACATGTCCTGCATCACCATGATCTCGCCTCGCTGGCTGGCGACGATGCTGGTCGCAAGCCGCACCACGCTCGGGTGATCGGTGATCGGTGATCGGTGAGCGGTGAGCGGTGATCGGTGATCGGTGATCGGTGAGCGACAGCGCGATCTCAGCCATGTCGACGCCGGCGTTGTGGTGGGCGATCATCACGTGCAGGAACGAGATCTCGTCGCGACACTGTCGGAACCGCAGCCCACGGCGGACAGTGAGATGGCGACGACGAAGAGAGTGAGCAGGCGCCTCATGCGATCGGACTGCCGACGGCACCGCTGCAGGTGACGCCGAGCTCCGGCGTCTGCGAACCTTCCTGATACGTCGCGACGAACTCGGCCAGCCGCGGATCGGTGACGGAATCGAGTCGGAGCTGCGTGCCCCATGCGGTTGCGACAACGGCCTCGCCGTCAGCGAGACCGACGTACGGAGAGACCAGGACATGGGTTTGATTGAGTGCGAAAGCCCGCAAGATCTCGACGTCAGCAGCGCTCAGCGAAGGGTTGTACGCCAGCCAGACTGCGCCGTGCTCGAGCGAATGCACAGCGTTCTCGTTGCGGACCGGCTCGTCGTACACGCCGCAGTTCTGCCAACTCGGATCGTGGTTGCCGCCGACAGGGGGCGATTCCGGATACTCGACGTTCCCGGTCGTGTGGTCACGCCCGAGGCCCTCGTAGTGCACGACGCCGTCGCTGCCGACGCTCGTGGTCGACGGCGATCCCGCCGTGGCCGAGGTCGCAGTGTTCGACGACGCGGCTTCGGTTGTACTGCCGCAGGCCGCCGTGACGAGGGTGAGCATCGCTGCCACCACGAGAGTCGTTCGCTTCACCTCGGAATTGTGCCATCTGCACGCCACTTCCGGTTCGCGGCCGGCACGACGTGCACCGAGCGACGAGTCGATCGACGTCGACCCCAGCCCGCGCGCCGACGAACCCGAGCCGTGTGGCGAGCGCTGTTCGGTTAGGCTCGGCGTCCCGTTTGTGGCAGCCCAGGCAGGTCTGCTCCGCACCGGTCACCGGCTCATGTCAGACACGTCGCTGTTTCCCGAACTCGATCTCGAACGCGCCCAGTTGGCTCATTCGCGCCACTGTCGCGACGCGATGATCGAGATGTTCGAGCGGGTCGACGGCAAGGACTCCGCTGATGAGTTCACCAAGGAGTACATCGAGGTCACGGTCGAGGAAGCACTTGAGGATCTGCGCACGCCGGGAGCCGGGGAGTTCTTCGGCCGGATCGACGAAGACCTGGCGACGGTCGGCACGAGCGATCGCTGGTACATCGGCCGTCGTCACATCGAGGACGCCAACCACGATCCAGTGGTGATCGATTGGCGAGCGCCGATCGCTGCGCCGTTCTACCGAGCCACTGTGCACGACCCGCTCGGCATCGCACACCGGCGGCGGTTCATGATGGCCGAGGGCGAGATCACGTCGTATCTCGACGAGCAACTCGACGATCCGGATTCGGGCGATGGCGCGAGCGGTATCCCTGACCCGGTGTTGGCCGAAATCGGTGCAGCGCGAACCGGCGCGATGCGAGAGATCGTCGCGACCATCCAGGCCGAGCAGGACGTCGTGATCCGGGCTCCGATGCAGCAGGCGCTGATCGTCCAGGGCGGCCCGGGTACCGGCAAGACCGCAGTGGGTCTGCACCGCGCCGCCTATCTGCTGTTCGAGCACCGCCGTCGATTGGCCACACAAGGCGTCCTCGTGGTCGGCCCGAATCAGGTGTTCCTCGACTACATCGGCAACGTCTTGCCGTCGCTCGGCGAGCGCAGTGTGCAACAGCGCACCGTTGGTGACCTGTGTGTGCCACGGGTCGTGGTCGGTGCCGAGGACACCGTCGAGGTCGCCCGGCTCAAGGGTGACCCGCGGATGCTCGACGTCTTGCAGCGTGCGGTGCTCGGCGGCATCACGCTGCCCAAGGAGGCGATCCGGATCCCGATCGGTGTCCGCACCATCGTGATCGAGCCGGACGAGTTCGCAAGTTGGATCGACACGACACTCGGCGGCAACGCCGGCGCTCGACCGGTCAACCGTCGTCGCGACGGTCTCAAGGCGATTGCCGAACGCGAGGTCTTGCGTCGGACCGACAACGATGACGCATGGTCGAAGGCCAAGGTTCTCAAGGATGCAATCACGGCCGCCTGGCCGGTGCAGCAGCCCAAGGCAGTCCTGCAGCGA
Organism: Ilumatobacteraceae bacterium; assembly: GCA_039920665.1. Lineage (GTDB taxonomy): Bacteria > Actinomycetota > Acidimicrobiia > Acidimicrobiales > Ilumatobacteraceae > WLMZ01. The sequence goes on along the minus strand of JBDSDH010000026.1, from coordinate 8,223 downwards.
CTGTTGAGCAACGGCAATGTGCTCGCCACTGCGGCCGACGGTTTGCTGACGGCCGACGAACAGGTGCTGCTGCTCGGCAACGGCCGCAAGCCGGGTTCGACCAAGCGGCCGTGGACCGTCGCGGATCAGTTGTTGCTCGACGAGATCCACTCGCTGCTCAACGGCGCGCCGTTCGTGTTCGGCCACGTGGTCGTCGACGAAGCGCAGGACCACTCGGCGATTGCGCTACGGGTCATTGGCCGGCGCGGTCCGAGCGGCTCGTTCACGATCCTGGGTGATCTCGCCCAATCGACCACGCCGGCGGGTCAGCAGCAGTGGCCGGTCGTGGCCCAGTACCTCGGTGCGACCGAGTACGAGGTCGCTCATCTGACCATCGGGTACCGGGTTCCCGAACCAGTGTTGACCATCGCCAACAAGCTGCTGCCGTTCACCGCGGTCGACACGATGGCGAGCCGGAGCGTGCGCCTCGTCGGCGAAGCGCCGACGATGACGGTGGTCGATGCGAGTGCGCTCGCTGGGGCCGTCGCCGACGAGGTCGCGATCGCTCGTCACCGCCATGTGCTCACCGGTGTGGTGGCGCCGGCCCACCTGCACGCGGCGATCGGAGGAGCCCTCCGCTCGCTCGATCTGACGGCTGTCACCCGGGTCCAAGACGTCCAACGCAGTGAGATTCCGATCTTCTCGCCCGAAGCGGTGAAGGGCCTCGAGTTCGACGCGGTGGTTGTCGTCAACCCGGCCGAGATCTTCGACGGCACGCCTCGTGGTGCGAGGCTGCTGTATGTCGCGATGACGCGATCGGTACAGATTCTGAGAATGGTCGGCGACACGGCCTTTGACGCGGAGTCGTTGTAACGTCGACGCTGACGCACACTTGCGGTGTTGTCGCCCGAACACACTCTGAGAACTGACCGGGGGGTCACGATGAAGACCAAAGCCGCCATCCTGTGGGAGCTCAACACGCCGTGGAGCGTTGAAGAGATCGAACTCGATCCGCCCGGTCCCGGCGAGGTGCTGGTCAAGATCGCCGCCTCCGGCCTGTGCCACAGCGACGAACACCTCGTCACCGGCGACCTGCCGTTCGCGCTGCCGATCATCGGCGGCCACGAGGGTGCCGGCGTCGTCCAGGAAGTCGGCGCCGGTGTCAGCTGGTTGGCCCCCGGCGACCACGTCGTGTTCGGGTTCATTCCAGCCTGTGGTCGTTGCCCGAGCTGTTCCACTGGACACTCCAACCTGTGTGACATGGGCGCATTGCTCGGGCTCGGCACCCAGATCGCCGACGGCACCTCGCGCCACCACACCAAGGGTGAGGACCTCAAGTTGATGTGCCTGCTCGGGACGTTCGCCTATCACACCGTCGTCAACGAGGCCAGCTGCATCAAGATCGACGATGACGTGCCACTCGACCGGGCTTGCCTGCTCGGCTGTGGCGTCGTGACCGGCTGGGTCAGCAGCGTGTATGCGGCCCAGGTCTCGCCTGGCGACACCGTCGCCGTCGTCGGTGCCGGCGGCATTGGCTCCAACGCGATCCAGGGTGCTCGCCTGGCCGGTGCAAAGCGGATCATCGCGATCGACCCGGTCGAGTTCAAGCGTGAGAAGGCAATGGAGTTCGGTGCCACCCATACCGCTGCGAGCATGGCCGAAGCACTGCCGCTGATCCAGGAACTCTCGTGGGGCACGATGGCCAACAAGGTCATCATGACGATGGGTGTCGGGTCGGGCGAAGTGATCGGCGAGGCGCTTGCGCTGACCGCCAAGCGTGGACGTGTCGTGGTCACCAACATCCACCCGGCCATGGAGTACAGCGCCAGTATGAGCCTGCTCGATCTGACCCTGATGGAGAAGCAGGTCGTCGGCTCGCTGTTCGGATCGGGCAACCCCCGTGCCGACATCCCCAAGCTGGTCGGTCTCTGGCGCGAAGGCCAGATCGACCTCGACGGCCTCGTCACCAAGGAACTCACCCTCGATCAGGTCAACGAGGGCTACGACGCGATGCGCGAAGGCACAGCCATCCGCAGCGTCATGAAGTACCCGGACTGAGCCACACTGCCAGCAGCACGTCGCACCGATACGGTTTGACGGATGAGCGCCATCGAGACCCGTGACCAGTACCGATTCTTGTTCGGTACTGGTCACCCGTCCGTCGACGTCGATGACGACGAGGCATTGATCGAGTATTTCGATGCGTTGCACGATGCAGCCGACGCCGAGGGCGCAGCAGGTGCGGTCGACGGGGATCTCGTCGCTGCCGTCGCCCGCCACATCCTCGATGGCGATGCCGATCTGTGGACAGCTGCGCAGCGACTGCTCGCGGCCGGGATCGATCGGCGTGACATCGTCAACCAGTTGGCCTTCGCCCTGTTGCAGTCGTTCGATCACGATCACGATCACGACGAACCGGATCACGTCCACGTCGACGTGGATCCGTTCGGCCCGGTCGCAGACCGCGCAGCCTTGCGGATGATGCTCGATTGGCTCCCGCTCGCCGACGACGAGGATCTCATCGTCGCGATCGAGGCCGTCGTTGCGGTACGCCCGCTGCTCTCGATCGAATCGGTGGCGCCTCTGGTGCTCGCTCGGCTCGATCTCGACCCGTCCAACGAATTGTTGGCCGAGCAGGTCGAGCACGCACTCGATGCGGGAAGCGCGGCTGGAGTTCTGCGCCACCTGCCCGGCGATCTCGTCGCTCATGTGCCGACCCTCACGGCCGGGATCAACCTCACCCACCGGCTGACGGCGGAAGACATCGCAGGCGACCGGCTCGAATGCATCTCAACCGATCTCGCGGCCTTCAGTTGGTATGACGACCTCACCCTCGTGCTCGATCACGCGAGCGACGACCCCGACGACGGCCCCGCCGAGATCGATGTCGATGGGGACGACGATGGTCTCGTGCACTGGCAGTTGCCGGCCGGCACCCTCGCTTCGAGGACGGTTGGCGAGTTGATTGCGGTTCGGCTCGACTCGTTCCAGAACGTGACGATCGAGCGGGTCGATGAGCCGGCACCGAATCCAACGCTGCTCGCCCAGGTCCGCGAGGCTTATGAGGCTGAGAATGACGAGATCGTCATGGCCAACTCGCTCGTCAATCTGCTCACCACGATGCTCGCATCGCATCCCGATGCGTTCGCGACTGCGCAAATACCGTTGACCGAACTGTGCGCCGCCGCTGGGCTCGAGGTACGTGGTGCGGATGCGGGCGACGGACCGGAGGCATGGGCCGAGCTGCGGCGATCGGAGCGCACGTACCGGTTGATGGCGGCTGCCAACGGCCACGTCACGTGCGGCCAGTCGGCCGAGCAGGTGCTGGAGATGTTCGACGAGGAACTGGCCGACGACGCGTCGGTCAAGAATGCATTGCGGCTGATGGAGGACGACCACGTCGCCGAGTTGATCGTCGACGAACTGATCGACCCGGACGGTGTCAGCGCCGATCACGAGCACGCCCGCGCGGTCGGCGAGCGGCTGATCGAACTCGCCCGGCGCGGCCGCCAGACCGGCGTCGCTAATTGGGTGCGGGGCCTCGTCGACGAGCGTTCCGGTCGTCCGCTCGACGCCGAACAGTGGTTCCTCACAGGCCTCGCCGCCGATCCCGAAGCCGGTGTGTTGATCGACCGGCTCGGTTGGTACGCATCCGATCGCGGTGATGCCGTCACCGCTTCCCGATTGCTGCGCCAGCTCGAAGACGACAACGGCGAGGCCGATGTGGTCGCTGTGTTCGCTCGTGACATCCACGCCGGCATCGGCCGCAACGATCCCTGCTGGTGTGGTTCGGGTCGCAAATACAAGCAGTGTCACCTCGGTGTGGTCGTGCAGCCGCAGCTCTCGGACCGGATCGGCTGGATCATGCACAAGGCATTCGGCTACCTGCGTCGCCACGGCGGTGAGACGATCGGTGCGATCGTTTCCGCCGCTGCGGCCTGGGCGGGCGACGAGGTCGGCAACATTCGCGAGGCACTCAGCGATCCGATCGTGTTCGACACGATTCTCGTCGAAGGCGGCGGTTGGCATCGCTTCATCGCCGACCGCGGTCCGCTGCTGCCGGTCGATGAGCTCGATCTGATCCAGCAGTGGCTCCCGATCCAGCGCAGCGTCTACGAGATCGTTGCGGTCAACCGCGGGTCCGGGGCAGACGTGCGCGATCTGCGCACCGGCGATGTCGTGCGCGTCGGCGAACGGTCATCGTCGCATGCGTGGCGGGCGGGCATGGTGCTGCTCGGCCGGGCCGTTCCCGACGGCATCGGTCAGCAGTTCGTCGGTGCGCTGATGTCGATCCCGGCCGGCCAGCAGGCCTACGCGCTCGAGTTGTGCGACGACGCCGACGGCGACGCGATCTGCGGGTATGCCGGCGCCCTCGCAAAGGGCTGAACCCTCGAACCCTCGAACCCTCGAACCCTGAACGCCAGCGGGTCGATCAGCGCAAGAATCTGCGCATGGACGGTTACAGCCTGACCCGTGATCTCGCGAGCTACTACGACCAAGAGGCGTCGAGTCGTGATACGTGGAAGCGTGACGATCACCTCGTGGCCGGGCGCAGGGACCTCTGCGCCCGGATGCGTGTCGAGCGCCGCACTCGACTGCTGGAGATCGGGTGCGGCACAGGCCGTGATGCGAGGGAGTTCCTGGCGTCCGGCATCCCGACGGTGACCGGTGTCGACCTGTCGTCGGCGAGCTGTCGAATCGCACAGGGCCACGGAGTGGATGCGTTGAGCGCGTCGGTCCTAGCCCTTCCGTTCGCCGCCGATTCGTTCGACGCTTGCTGGACGATCAGTACCTTGATTCATGTCGCTGACGAATCGTGGCTCGAGATGTGTCGAGAGCTGCAGCGAGTTTTGGTCGATGGTTCTCCGGTCGTCGTTGGTGTCTGGGGGAGCGGCAGTGATCGCGACGACAACGGCGTGCAGCACACCGACACCATCGAGCCCAAGCGCGTCTTCCACCGCCGCAGCGATGCCAACCTGCGCCGGCTGATGGATCAGATCGGCACGATCGAAGCGTTCGCGACGTGGCGGTACGAGGGATCGATGCGGCCGTATCAGTTCTCGACCGTTCGCATCCGGACAGCATCCCGATCGGCTTGACGATGTCGGAAGCCGCAGGTGCGACGCGTCAGTCGATGTCTGCGAGCGCAGCCGCCAGCGGCTCGACGATGCCGGGATCGTGTGGCGTGGCGAGATTGACGATGCACACGTCGGCGCCCGCATCGCGCCAGCCCTCAATTGTCGGCTGCAATGCACGCGGGTCTTGGCCAGCGGCCAGCCTGACGTTCACGGATCGTTCGATCTCAGATGGATCGCGCCCGACCTCGGCACAGCGGGTGTCGAGCACGTCGCATTTGCGATGCCACTCGTCGATATCGGTCAGGGTGGAGTTCCAGTGCTGGGCGAAACGAGCAACGACCCGCAGGGTGCGGCGCTCGCCGTTGCCCCCGATCGCAATCGGTGGATGCGGCCGCTGGATCGGCTTGGGCTCGCACGACGCATCGACCAGGGTGAAGTGTTGCCCACTGAAGTTTGCTCGCGGTTGCGACAACAATTCGATGATGACCTGGACTCCTTCCTCTAACTGGTCCATCCGCTCCTTGAGCGCTGGGAGGCGGATTCCGAGCGCATCGGACTCTTCCTGGTTCCACCCGGCACCAAGGCCGATGATCAGCCGTCCCGTGCTGATGATGTCGATGGTGGCAGCCATGTTGGCGAGCACGGACGGATGTCGATACGGCATCCCACTGACCTGGCAACCCAGTCGGATCCGCGATGTCGCGGTGGCCATCGCAGCGAGCATCGACCAGCCCTCCAGGCACTGACCGCGGCGGTCGGAGAAGATCGGTTCGAAGTGATCGAAGTTCCAGGCGCTCTCGAAGATCTCGAGCTGGTCCGCCGCTTGCCAGATGGCGAGCATTGCGTCCCAGGTGGTGTTCATGGGTGCAGTCTTGAGTCCGAAGCGCATCGATCGACCGTACCCCGGAACCGTGTGGGTTCCGGGGTGTTCCGGGTCAGGCTGCTGATCGGCCGTGGTGGCCGGGTTCGTCGGGCCAGTCGTCGAGTGGGAGGTGAGGTTCTCCCGGCGGTTCACCGCCCGATCCGGTCGTTGCACCGGTTGTTACGCCCGTTGGTTTCTTGCTCGGGAGTTCGATTCGGTCGCCGTTGGCGAGTGTGATCGACAGGTTGTTGGCGTCTCCGTGCAACAACACGCCGGGCCGGTGTCGTTCGTGGTGATGATGGCTGCAGAACAGCACGAGCCAGTCGATGTCGGTTGGACCGGATTGGGCGGTCCATTCGATCAGATGATCGACTTGGCACCACTTGGCGGGGATACAGCAGCCGGGCATCCGGCAGAACCCGCCGTCGCGGGCGATGATCGCCAGATACTGATCAGCTGACGCCAACCGTTGCGTACGTCCGAAGTTGATCGGCACGTTCCCGGAGATCAACAGTCGTGACACCCACGCATCAGGCACCATCCTGCGCACGATTTCGGCGGGGACGATCTCACCCTTGTCGTTGAACCCGACACCCGACCCGAACAGGTTCTCGATGTCGATCACCACCGACACGTGCGGTGCGCCACGACCACCCGTGACCGCTCCGGCGCCATGGGCGTGACAGAGTTCGACGAGCGCGTCGGCTTCACGTTGTTCATGGGTTCGCCGATCGGACGGGTCGGCCCATTTCGCGGCGATCGAAGCGAGCGCGTCACGAACGGTCCGTGCGTCGGTGGTCGGCAACAAACCGGTGATCGACGTCGTGCCATCACCCACATTGTTGAGTCGCAGGAACCGTTTCGCTCGTTTGCGTTCTTCGGCCTGGCGGTCGGTTTCACCGGTTGGTTTGTTCAACTCGCGGAACAGTTCGCCGGCTTCTTTCGCTTGTTGTGGTGTGGCGCCAGTACAGGCGTCGATCAGATCGTCGAGATTCCCGGAATGTTCGGACCCCATGGTTGGCAACAACTCCCCGGCTGCGTCGGGTGACAGATCACCGTTGGTGACGGCGTCTTCCAACTTCGGTGACGCGTTCATCGCTTCCCCGAGTTTCTGTTGGCGGATGGCGCGCCCTTTGGAGATCTTGCCTTTCTCGGCCAGCCACGATGCGAGATCACGGTGACCGGACCCGGCGTGCACATTCGCGGATGCGGCATCTGCGCAGAACTTGGCGTGGATCACCGCCAACCGGTCGACGTGGTGTTGCAACGACAACAGACCCTGACCGATCTCGGTCGGTGACATCGCACCGGTATCCACAGCGGCGAGTGCGTCCAATCCGTGTTGGTGGAGTTGCAACGCCGCTTCCATAGCGGTCAGTATAGTCGAACATATGTTCGAGAGACAACCCTTTCTGCGGAATATCTTTCCCGCGATCGGACCGTTGCTGGGCCGCTGAGCCGCGCAACATCCCTGGATGCACTGCCATCACCCGACATCGGCACAGAGCGAGGATCAGTCGGCTCGAACGTGATTGGGAGTTTCGTCGTGCGCCAGTTCGTTGCCTCGACCTTTGCCGTGCGAGCGGTCGAACTCTGCTGCATCGTCGGCGCAGTCGGTGACTTCAGCCATCGCGCAACGCCCGACGCCCGATCGACGGAGCAAGGCGGACCAGCCACGGCAGGAGCCGAGCCTTGCCGATCTAAACGGTCGGCCTCGACCGCACGATTGCGTCCACGATCTACTCCGCTACTGCTTCGGGTGACATCTTTCCGCCAGCCGATCCGCGGCCCGCTGTCATCGGTGTGTCCACCAATGGCAAGACAGCATCGATGACCTTGACGTGGGCAGCCGAATCGCTCAACTGGTACCGAACGGCAGCAGCGAACGTTCGAAGCGCCGACTTGGTGGCGCAATACACCGGAGCGGTCTTCTTCGGGAAAACAGCGAGGCCGGACGTGACGTACACGAGCGCCGCTGCCGTCGAGCCAACGAGCGCTGGCATCGCCGCTGCGGTGATCTCGATCCGCGCAGTGAGGTTCACGGCGATCTCACCGTCGATGCGCCCGTCGATGCCTTCGGCTGGCACGGGCACGAACCATTCGTGCACCTGCATGGCGGCGTCGTTGATCACCACATCGAGACCGCCAAGGATCCCGACGGCTCCTTCGACCAACTGGCGACCCGCACCTGGTGTGGCGAGGTCGATCTCCACCACTTGCAACCCTGGGTGACGGCTCCGAAGCGTCGCGCACCGATCTCGGTCGCGCCCACGTCGAGTTCCTTGCCTGCAGCCGCAGTCCCGC
>JBDSDH010000025.1:0-4690 GCA_039920665.1 Ilumatobacteraceae bacterium | reverse complement strand
CAGCACGGTCGTCGTCGCCCGGGAAGCCGGCGCCGTCGTCGTCAGCTTGCCGATCAACCTGGGCGTCGGGGGAGCGTTGCGAACGGGGTGGCGCTACGCCGTCAGCCACGGCTACGACGTCGCCGTGCAGGTCGACGGCGATGGCCAACACCCGGTGTCGCACGTCGGCGAGCTGCTCGCGGCGCTCGATCAACAACAACTCGACATGGTGGTCGGTAGCCGGTTCGCCGACGGCGGTTCGCACGAGGGCGTGTCCCGGATGCGGCGGGCGTGCATGCACCTGCTGTCGTACATCTTGCGCCGCTCGGCGAAGGTGACGCTCAGCGACCCGACGTCGGGTTTCCGGGCGATCCGGTCGCCGTTGCTGACCGAGTTCGCCAGCGAGTTCCCCCATCACTATCTGGGCGACACGTTCGAGGCGGAGTTGGTCGCGGGTCGCCGCGGATATCGGCTCGGCGAGATCGCGATCCCGATGCGAGCACGGCAAGGCGGCAAGCCGTCCGCCGACATCTTCGCCTCAGCCCGCTCGATGTTGCGGGCCGTCGTCGTGCTCGTCACCGGAACCAGCTTCGACATCCGCCAGCGGTAGGTCGGCGAACCGGCAGCGCGCACGACGCACCGCCGCACACCAGTTCGCGCTGGACCTCACCGGTCTCCGTGAAGCGTTTGGCATCACTCAAGTCGAACTCGCTAGGGCGACCGGCCGGAACCAATCTCAAATCTCATGGATCGAAGCCGCACCCACCAATATCCAACTCGGCGCCCTGATGGCCGACCTCCAAGGTCTTGGTGCCCACGCATCACTCGTCATCGAACGCGACCGTGCCACCTACGACCTCGAACTCGTCTGTCTCTCTTCGGCGAGAGTCAGCCTTTGATGGTGGCAATGAAATGGGCGCGGCCTGGCGCACTTCCTCGGACGACGAGATCGGACATGCTCGACAACGCAGTCGATGCGTTGGATACAGCAACGCCTGTGATCGCGCTCAGCTGACCAGATGTCATCCGGTCATGATCGATGAACCACTCCGACACGACACGTCGCAGGGTTGCATTTCCCCGCCCACGAAACCACAAAAGTTCATCGTTCGACGGCAGCGGGCCGAACCTGCCCTGGCTGACGGCCGACGCCACTTTGGGATGCAGCCGCCACATGTCGCCGTCACGAATCATCAGTGGCGGATTTGTCGTGGCGAGTTTGCCCGAGACTGTGCAGATCTCGGTGACCGCAAGCGCTGCCTCTGCCGCAGCTTCGGTGCTCTGCAGACTGGTTGCGGCCCTACGGACAGTCAAGTACGGGAGTCTCAGCGCGGCATCGACCAATACTGCAACTCGCACGTCCCTCGCTCTCACCGAAGGCTCGATGTCTTTCAGCAGCGCCGCGAGTGGGGCCAGGAGCGGTTCGCCGGTGAGTGTCGTTCGCACTCGTGGGCCCGCGACCTGCTCGATGACCGGGGTCCGGTGACCCTCAGCGATCATCTGCTGGTACATCCGAGGCACCCCGACGCCCTGACGATCAACGAGACGGAGGGCGCGAAAGGCATCAGCGAGAGCGGGATATCTCGAATATCGGGTCGTCAGGACATTGCGGGAGGAAACGCCGCCAAGGAAGCCTCCAGGGCTCTCGACACTCAGCGATGCGTCTGCATCTATCCAACGAACGGTGGTCGGCTCACCTTGAAACCAGTCTCGGTGCGTGAGGTGATTGAGAACCGCCTCCCGCACAGCCCTCACGGGCAGGTCACGTTGTCCGACTTCGACAAATCCTTGGCTCTCGGGCCGAATACGGTTCCAACTGTCCAGTCGAATTTCGACGTGGCGAAGCGCTTCGATCAGGCTCGTGCCCGCTGGGGGTTCGTAGGTGCCGATGACGTCACCGCCGAAGACGTCCAGCAGCGATGCGGAGAGTTGGGTCGTTGCCGCCGGGCAAAAGAGCAATGCGCCGGCTTGGTTCAAGAATCCATCCGGCCGAAGTACGCCCAGCGCCGTGAAAATCGCATCCGGAGAATCGTCAGACGGAAAGCTCTCACCACCAGATGAGCGAAGGTAGGTGCGCACAGTGTCGATGGCACCATCGGAAACATCGATCACTCGGCGCTGTGTCGGAGCGTTCATCGGATCCACCCCGATTCGCGAGGACCGATGAAACCACCACTCCGCTCGATCGACAGTCCTGCATTGGTCGCCGACCCGCCATCGCAGCCGGTGGTCCGGATCTTCCACCGGATCGGCACTTTCGGCAACGAGAATCATCAGGATTCGCTGTCCGTGCAGTTCGTGCATCTCGATCAGTGGTGCGATGCCGGCAAGATCGTCCAGCCGTTGACGCAGCCACTCCGGGTCGAGTTCCGTGCCGAGTGGTGACCACGTTCTGTCCTCGATTCCGTACAGAATGACGCCACCGCCTGGGGTATTCGCAAAACACCGAACCTCTCCCGCAAGTTGCTCGGCGGCCGCAGGGTTGTTGCTCGTTCCCGGGAGCAGACTTCCATCGCGGCTTCGACGCCCAGCCTCCTCCTTGACATCGAGGTGCTCCCTTTCAACGGTCGATGGTCCCGACTCTCGACGTTCCAAGCGTTCGAGCACCGCCGAGGCCAGGTCATGCAAGACTGCGCGGGCTACCAGCGGATCGGGGATCATGTTGGACACGTTGAGAGACTATAAGTTTTGAGGGTGTCATTACTTATGGTTTTGGCCGGATTGTCGTATTTCTATAAGAAGTGACGTCGCTGCAGCTTCCGCTGGCGTTCGGGATGATGATCTTGAGCTCGATGTCGCCTGCGTCAAGCACCCGTCCGGTCACGAGTTCCACCACCTCCCACACTCGTCCGGTGAGCTGACGGCCGAGCGGCGAACACGGCCAGAGATACCCAGCCATGGCGATGTGCCAGCACGTCCGGGGAGTCGAAACCCGGACTCCGGGTGACCCGGGTGCTCCTTACCCGCAGGCCGACTCGCGTCTCACTGTTCTCAAGCCCCATTGGGCTGTCGCCGCTATCGAATCGAACACCAACGTGCTGGCAGGGCCGACGGTAGGCGAACCCAGTTGCTCCCTCAAGCGAATTCCACACGGCCGCTGACCGTTGGCGCTTGTCCCGACGAAGCGGTGAGCGCAACAGAACGAGACATACGTGGTGGCAGCGACGTTACCGCACCCGCCAGTAGCCTGTTCGACCATGCCGACGAAGCCTTCGACCACCATTGCAGCGACATCCAGTAGCAAGTCGGGCGGCTCGTCCTCCGACCACGCAGAGCTGATCGAGTTGCGGTCCGAGGTGGCTCGTCTGCGCGAGTTGGTCGGTCCGAGCGAGCAGTCGTACGTGAAGTTGAAGACCGATGTCTGGGGTGCTCGCGACGCCGTCATCGGGGCTGAGGCCGAATGCGGCATCTTGCGCGGCCGGGTGCGCTCGCTCGAAGCCGAGCTGACCCGGGCGATCAAGGAACAGCAGTGGTTCAAGCAGGAAGTGATCAACCGGCTCAAGTCGTATCGCCTGATCCACCGCAAGGTGATCGGCCGCGCCCGCCGGACGTTGGTCAAGTGAGCCCGCGGATCTCGGTCCTGACGCCGGTCTACGACCCGCCAACGGACGTCCTCCAGGAAACAATCGACTCGGTCCGTAACCAGACGTTCGCCGACTGGGAACTGATCCTCGTCGACGACTGCTCGCCCGACCCGGCGATCAAGCCGATCCTCGATGCTGCCGCAGCATCGGACCCACGGATCAAGGTGATGTATCGGACCGTCAACGGCGGGATCACCGCTGCCTCGGCGGATGCGTTGGCGATGGCGACCGGCGAGTTCGTGGCGCTGCTCGATCACGACGATCTGATCCACGTCGAGGCCCTGGCCGCGATTGCGATGATCGCTGACGAACACCCGAACCTCGACTACTCCTATAGCGACGAGGCCCACCTCAGCCCCGAGGGCCATCAGGTCACACCGTTCTTCAAGCCGGACTGGTCGCCCGAGCGGTTGCGCAGCCAGAACTACTGCACCCACTTCTCGGTGCTGCGTCGTTCGCTCGTCAACGAGGTTGGCGGGTTCCGTCCCGGCTTCGACGGCAGCCAGGACTACGACCTCATCCTGCGCGTCACCGAGAAGGCCCGCTACATCCACCACTTCACGTGGATCATGTACCTCTGGCGTCAGCTGCCGACATCGGTGGCCGGCGATCGAAACGCCAAGCCGTACGCGTACGAGAGCGGCAAGCGGGCCCTACAGGAACACGCCGAACGGCTCGGCCTGAACGTGACGGTCGAGATGCAGGAGCCGCTCGGCACCTATCGATTCCGCCGCCACCTGACCAGCACGCCGAAGGTCAGCATCATCATTCCGACCCGCGGCACCAGCAGCCGGGTGTGGGGCGTCGAGCGCAACCTGATCATCGAGACCGTGCAGAGCGTGCTCGACAAGGAGACCTACCCGAACCTCGAGTTCATCATCGTGGTCGACACGGTCACGCCGCCGCATGTGATCACCGCCCTCGAGCGGTTGCTCGGCGACAAGCTCAAGTTGGTTTGGTTCCACGAGAAGTTCAACTTCTCGACCAAGATGAATCTCGGCGCTGCCCATGCCACGGGCGAGCTGTTGTTGCTGCTCAACGACGACATGGAACTGATCACCCCCGACTTCCTGACCACGCTGGTTCCGATCGCGATGGACCCCGAAGTCGGCCAGGTCGGCACGAAG
>JBDSDH010000024.1:0-8232 GCA_039920665.1 Ilumatobacteraceae bacterium | reverse complement strand
CAGCAGCAACAGGAGCTACAACCAAGGCCGAGGTGAAGAGCAATGTCCTCATCATCGGCGCCGGTGGCGTCGCCCACGTCGCCGCCCATGCCGCAGCGATGCGCAACGACGTGCTCGGTGACATCTGCATTGCATCCCGCACCCAATCCAAGTGCGACGACATCATCGCCAGCGTGCGCCGCAAAGGCCACGTCAAGGACGACACGCAGCGGCTGTACTCGCGCCAGATCGACGCGCTCGACATCAAGGCGACATCGGCACTGATTCGCGAAACCGGTTCCCGGATCGTGATCAACCTCGGCTCGGCGTTCCTCAACATGTCGATCCTCGAAGCCTGCATCAACACCGGGGTGGCTTACATCGACACCGCGATCCACGAGGATCCGGCGATCGTCTGCGAGGATCCGCCGTGGTACGCCAACCACGAGTGGAAGCGTCAGCAGCGCTGCGCCGAGGCGGGTGTCACTGCGATCCTCGGCGCCGGGTTCGATCCGGGCGTCGTCAACGCCTACTGCGCGCTGGCTGCCAAGGAGTATTTCGACACGATCGACACGATCGACATTCTCGACGTCAACATCGGGAGCCACGGCCGCTACTTCGCGACCAACTTCGATCCGGAGATCAACTTCCGCGAGTTCGTCAAGGTGTGGACATGGATCGACCGCGAGTGGCAAGAATTCCCGACCCACGCCGTGAAGCGGTCGTTCGAGTTCCCGGTGGTCGGCGAGCAGCCGGTCTACCTCACCGGTCACGACGAACTGCACTCACTGTCGAAGAACATCGACGCCAACAGCATCCGGTTCTGGATGGGCTTCGGCGGTCACTACATCAACGTCTTCACGGTCCTGCGAACGCTCGGCCTGCTGTCGCATCTGCCGGTCACTCTCGAGAACGGGCAGGAGGTCGTCCCGCTGAAGCTGGTCAAGGCGCTGCTGCCCGACCCGCTCGAACTCGCTCCCGGCTACACCGGCAAGACCTGTATCGGCAGCGTCATCAAGGGCACCAAGGACGGCGCCGATCGGGAGATGTTCATCTACCAGATCTCCGATCACGCAGCCGCCTACGCCGAGGTCGAATCGCAGGGCATCAGCTATACCGCCGGCATCCCACCGGTCGCTGCTGCGCTGCTCGTCGCAGATGGTCGCTGGGATCCGGGCACGATGGTGAACGTCGAAGAACTCGATCCCGTGCCGTTCATCGCGCTGCTCGACGAAATGGGTCTCCCGACCGAGATCGCCGAGATCGAACCCGGTACCGCTGCATCGTTCAACGGCACCGTCGGCAATCTGGCCGACGAAATCGCGGCCTCGGCATCGACGGTCACCATCTCGGCCGCCGACCCGATGATCGCGGTCCGCGGCTGACTGGCTGTCGGGCTGCTCGATCGGGTGCTTGGAACCGAACGGTGGACCTGGGAGTCTGGATGAGGTGAAACCGGGGACGATCGGCTGTGGCGCGCTCGTCGTCGGCTCGGTCATCGCGATGGACCCGGGCGGATGGTCGCCGTTCGGCCCGAGCAAGTGGCTGGTGATCTCGACGATCGGCTTCGGAGCGGGTGGCGCTGTCCTGTGGAGCAATCGCACGGCGTCGATCGACCGACGGACATCGAAAATCTGGACGGCTTTGGTCGGACTGCTGCTGGTGTCTGCGCTCGTGCGCGGCGATGTCCCGACAGCGTTGCTGGGTCATCCGACCCGCCACTTCGGCGTGCTGACGTGGTTACTGCTGTGGCTGCTGTTCGTCGCCGGTCAACTCCTCGAACCAACGGCATCGCGGTTCATCGAAACCGCCTCGATCGTCGCCGCAGGAGGGCTTGGGGGATACGCGCTCTGGGAGCGGTTGTTCGGACGACCGATCGCGATCGCCAATGAGACCGCACGGCTGACCGGTACGTTCGGATCGGCCGCGTTTCTCGGCGCAGCGGCGTGTCTGTTCGCGCCGATTGCGATCTGTGTCGCACTCGATCGCGGGCGAAGTACCCGGCGGCGGGCGTGGGCGGCGGTCGCTGCCACGCTCGCTGGATGTGCCCTCGTCGGCTCCGGTTCCAGAGCGGCGTGGCTCGGGATGTTGGTTGCGGTCGCCCTCGCGATCATCATCGGCCGACAGGTTTCGCCGGACCACGAGGCATCAGATCACGAGGTGAAAGGGCGTCGGCCGATGGTCGCCGTCCTCGTCGTGGTCTGTGGTGTCGGTCTGATCGCAATTGCGTTCCTGCCGCGGCTCGGTGACATCGTCGAACGCGATCACGGTGCGGCGTCGCGACTCGATGAATGGCGAGTCGGATGGCGGGTTCTCGAAGATCATCCGCTGCTTGGCGTGGGGCCGGAGGGCTACCGGATCGCCGTTTCGGAGGGGATCGACGCGACGTACGAGCAAGAGTACGGGCGGACACGAACGACGCCGGATCGCGCCCACAGTGGACCGCTCGATGTGGCGCTCGCCGGTGGCATCGTCGCCGCCGGCCTGTACGTCGTGCTCGTCGGCAGCGTGCTCTGGCGCGCCAGGCGAGCGATCGCCCGAGGTGACGGTTTCCGGCGAGGATTGGCGATCGGCGTCACTGCCTATGCGATCCAGCAACTGTTCCTGTTCCCCCTGGCCGAGATCGACCCGGTGTGGTGGATGTTCGCCGGGATGCTCGTCGCCGGCGAACCAAAGCCGGCGCCGGCGAGGTCAGCAGCGTCAGCGGGTTTGGCGGATACCGCAGACCAAAGCCGGTCGCGAATTCGGACCCTCGTCGCACCGATCGCGATGGCGGTCTCCGTCATCGCTCTCGTCGCCGGCACACTCGACGTCGCCGCCGATCGACTGGCCGGCGACGCGCTGGCGATGTCGGTGAGCGGCTCCGGCGACCGAGCAGTCGAGGCTGCCGAACGCGCCGTCGACGAGCGACCCGACAATGTCACCTATCGACTCGTTGCGGCAACGGTCCACCTGCAGCGCGGCACCCTCGCCGACATCGATGCTGCAGTCGGTCAGGCGCGAGCAGCGCTGGATTGGTCGCCACACGATCCCAACGCGCTCGACCAGCTCGGCCTGGCACTCAGTCGTCGCGCGGTGGTGACCGGTCTCGATACCGACGCTGTTGACGCATTCCGATTGTGGACCGACCTGGTTCGATCCGACCCTCATCGCGTGCGATGGCAGGTGCAGCTCGGTCGAGCTGCGGTGCTCGCCGGAGATGTCGACGCAGCACGCATGGCCTGGTCGGCGGCGCTCGCACTCGACCCGACCAGCGTCGAGATCGCCACTCTCCTCGCCGAGTTGGACCGCCGTGATCGATGAACCGCAGCCGTCGACGGCGGAAGTCGACATGGGAATTTCGGAACCGAAACCGTGTCTCAGCGGTTTGAGTGACGTGGACTACGCACTCGCCAACGGAGAATCGACCGCCCAACCAGCGGGCATCCGCCGAGACCGCGGCGCGGCCGAGGCTGCGTTGGAGGTGCCAACTCGGACTTCCACGTTCGAGCGGTTCTACTGCGTCAATCGAGGCACGGTCGCGAGAGCGCTGGCGCTGACATTGCGTGACTCCGACCTCGCTTCCGACGCCACGGACGAAGCGATGGCCCGAGCGTTCGAGCGATGGGACAGCGTCGAACGGCTCGACAATCCGGTCGGCTGGGTGTACCGGGTCGGACTCAACTGGAGCCGCTCGTTCCTGCGTCGAGCGACGCGGCCGACACCGATCTGGTTGGTGTCGAACGAGACCTCGATCGATCCGGCCGGGATGGATCCAGCGGTCGACCGGGCGCTCGGCGAACTGACCGTCGATCAGCGAGCAGTCGTCGTCTGCCGGTTGTTGATCGGCTACTCCGAAGCCCAGACGGCGCAAGCTCTCGGCATCCGTTCCGGCACCGTCAAGAGCCGGCTCAACCGGGCCAAGTCCCGCCTCCACGGGCTGCTCACCCACCTCAACGAATCCTGACTGCAACAGCTCGCCCACATTTCGAAAGAGGAACCTGTGAACCAACTGCCTGACTCCGATCCGACCATCTCGCCATCGGTCGACCGACGCATCGCTCGCCATCTCGGTGCCCACGCCGGCTCGCTCGACCTGACCGAGGCGAACCTCGGCGCAGTCATGACCCGAGCCCGAAACCGTCGCAACCACCGCCGCACCATCGCCGGTGCCGTCACCGCAATCGTCGTCGCGGCCGGCAGCGTCGTTGCGATCGACACCCTCTCGCAGACCGATGGTCGGTCGATCAGCAACGACTCGACGCCGAATCCGACCGACAATGGAGTCGTACCGAGTACTGACGCGACCGAGCCCGCTCCTGCGGCAACCGGCGCCATCCTCGCCAACCGGATCGAATCCAATCTCGTGTGGAACGTAGTGGTTCCCGACAGCGCACAGGCGCTCGGTGAGACCGCATTCGGCTCGACCCAGACCGAGCCGCCCTTCGTTGCCGTCTCCAGCGCACCCGGCCAAACCGACACTGAGTGGACTCCGACGATGTACCGGTCAGACGATGCGATCAGTTGGACACAGAGTGGGACCACTCCCGACGTGCCACTGACTGCGTTCGACTCTTATGGCGGCGCGATGTACTCGTTCAGTACCGCCGCTGCAACCGCCCCGATCGCTGCAGGTGGCGCCGGCGACGCCGTCATCGAGTCCAGCATCGACGGCGGCGACACCTGGCAGACCCAGGTCCTGCCGCTCGACCTGCGCAGTCTCGCCGATGCCCACGGTGTGGCAGGCGTGCCGTTCGACTCGAAGCAGGTGGTGTCCGGCCCGGCCGGCACGATCGCCGTCGGCAAGATCTCGATTGCGTTCGACCCAGACGAACTCGGCATCCCTTCGGGCACTTACATCGACCGTCAGGATGCCGATGGGATGTACTTCCGCCCGCGCAGTTGCTCGGACGGAATGACGTCCACGACCGTCGAGGGAACCACACCGGCTACCGAGGCACCAGAGGTGCCGTGCGATGCAACGGCGGACAGCGTGGCCGACGACATCGGGTTCCGGTCGTGGACCGAACTGGGTGTCGACCAAGCAGTGATCGATGCGATCGACGCCCCGCCGTTCGTCTTCGTCAAAGCGCCGGGCTCGACCGAGTTCGTCGTAGCGGCATTTCCGCTACTGCCGGCCGGGGAGACCCTCGCCAATCCGATCGTGATCGCCACCTCCGACGGCTTCGCAGTCGTGGGTTCGGTGACCCTCGACAACTCCGCAACCGGGTCGGCGGTCTTGTACCGCAGCACCGACGGTGTGTCGTGGATCGAGTCGTCGGTGCCGATCGAGTGGCCACAGGCTTTCGGCCAACTCGCCGATGGGTCGTTCGTCGCAATCGGCCAGGCCAATGTGTACACGGGCGGAACGACCGTCGCATTCTCGCCGGACGGAACAGCGTGGACGCTCGTCGACCTCGATGGGGTGTTGACGTCGCAGGACGGCCGATCGGCGACGGTCATGTCGTTCTCGCCGGGGATCATCGACGCCTCGGGGATCACGCTCGCAGCCACGATCCACACCGACCCCTACGTCGAGAACGGCCCGATCTCGATCACCCGCGACGGCATCACCGTCACCCAGACGAGCGATGTGGGAGCGTACGACTTCACCGATGCCGGAACCGGCGAGGAGCTCGGCAGCTGGACGTTCGGCGCCGACGGGGTCGAGACGGTCAACGTCCGCCACAACGACGCGGCCCAGACATTCGAACTGCTCACTACGGATGGATCGGTGCGGTTCAGCCTGACCCAGCAAGACTCCGAAGCGCTGTTCATCCAGACCCAGAACGACGAGGGCTACCTGCAGCCGGTCCTTTTGCACTCGACCAACGGTCTCGACTGGTCCCGCGAGGACGTGCGATCGATCGTCGGACGCGATGTCTACCGAGTCGTTCGGTTGCAGTCATCGTCCGGCACCGTCATCGCCACCGTGCTCGACCCGCTTGACAAGCTCGACGGGGGCGGCAACCGCGCCCTCGTGCTGGTCGGTACGCCAAAGTCCTGAGGCCGGACCGTCGATCGCTGGCAGCAGATGTTGCGCCAAATGCAACATCTGCTGCCAGCGCTGGTTCTCTGGCCAGCGCGCGTGTCAGAAGGCGAGTTGGGTCTGGGGCTCGGCGTAGGGCTGGTCGGGGCCGCCGGTGGCGGGGGCGGGGACGAGTTGGACGATCGTTTCGATCACGCCGTCGAACATACGGATCTTGGCGGGCGCGGCGTCGCGAGCGAGGATCGCGATCGAGGTGCGGTTGACGGTGAGCAGTTCGCCATCGGCGGAGCGGCCGACGATCTCGGCCGAATGGCCGTTGCAGACCGTGACGATGTCACCGTGGCGGCCACCGACCACCGACACTCGGACGCCCTTACCGGCCCGACCCTGGACCGGGATGCCGGCGAACTCGACCCGCTTGGCCGAACCCTTGGTGTGGAACACGGCGAGCTCTTTGCCATCGGATGCCGGTACCGCCCCGACCGCCAGATCGTTGCCGACCAACTTGATCCCGCGCACGCCGGCAGCGGCACGTCCCATCTGACGGACGTCGTCGGGCACGAACCGGATCACCTGGCCGAGCTTGGTGACGATCGCGATCGGCACACCGGGGGCTGGGCAGGTGAAGGCCGCGACGATCTTCTCGCCGGCATCCAGCTTGATGATCGAGATGCCACCCTTGCGGTCGCCACCGGCGAGGTCCGCTCCGCCGATCCGTTTGATCGTGCCGAGCGAGGTGACCAACATCAGGTCGTCGATCGGATCTGGTGGCGTGAAGAACAACAGCACCCGCTCTGCGGATTCCATCTGGATCACGTTCTGCAACGCCGTTGGTTTGTCGGTGGGGATCACGTTGCCGAGCACCCGGTGCAACTGGCCGGCATCGGTCAACACCAACAGCGTCGATGCGGTCGACATCGACACCCGCTGCATCGCCGAGTGTCCCTTGACCTCGCGGGCCTTGGACAGATCCTTGAACGCCTGGACATAGCCGGTGGATGTGAACACGACTTCGAGTGGCGCATCGATCACGACGACCGCCGGCAGGGAGGTGGTGACCGATGCGATCTCGGTTTGGCGAAGGGTGCCTTCGAATGCTTTGCCGGCTTCGGTGAGTTCGGTCGCGACCTGCTTGCGCAGCGCCGACTTGGAATCGATCAGCCGGTTGAGCTTGTTCTGCTCCGTGCGCAGCGCCGCCGCTTCCTTGGCGAACTCGATCCGGGCGTCTTCGGTCAGTCGACCGAGGGTGAGGTCGAGCACGGCATCGGCCTGGAACGGCGTCACGCCGAATGCTTCGACCAAGTTCTGGAGCGCGATCGCTCGGGTCTTGGACGTACGGATGATCGCGATCGCTCGATCGATGTCGAGCAGCACCAGCGCAAACCCGTCGAGCTTCTCGAGTCGGACCGCGATCACCTCGAGCCGGCGCAGCGAGCGGGCCGTGATCACCCGAACGCGGTGGTCGATCCACGACTGAATCAGGGTCAGGATGTTGTACAACCGCACCCGACCCTTGTCGTCGAGGAAGTGCATCTTGACCGTGTTCGACACCTGCAGGTCGGTGCACTTCAACAGCGCAGCGGCGATCTGATTCGGGTCGACGCCAGCGGCCACGCGCACGAAGATGCGGGTCCTGCCGCCGGCGGATTCGTCGTTGCAGTCGATCACGCCGGGTAGGTCACCGGCCGCGACGGCGTCGTCGACGTTGGTGCAGAACTTGGTGATCGACGCCAGCCCCGAGCCGTTGTGGGGCAGCGCCGTGACGACGATGGCCTGCGACCCTCGAGTGCCTTCTTCGATCTCCCATCGGCCACGGACGCGGATGGTGCCGCTGCCGCGGGTGTAGATGTCGAGCAGTTCGTGACCGTTGATCACCTGTGACGGGCCCGGATAATCGGGACCCTGGATCATGGTCATGATTTCTTCGATGGTGGCCTTGGGGTTGGCCAACACGTGCAGGGTTGCGGCGATGACCTCGCCGGGATTGTGGGTCGGCAGGTGCGACGTGAGGCCGACCGCAACGCCGAACGAACCGTTGATGATCGCGTTCGGGAACTCGGCCGGCAGAATCACGGGTTCGAGTTCGGTGTTGTCGTAGTTGTCGCGCATCGCGACCGTGCCGTCGTCGACCCCGTTGAGCAACAGTTCGCCGAGCGGACCGAGTCGGGTCTCGGTGTAGCGGCTGGCAGCCGGCCCGAAGTCCGGAGAGCCGTAGTTGCCGTGGAAATCGAGCAGGGGAGCGAGCAGTGAGAACGGCTGGGCCATCCGGGCCAGCGCGTCGTAGA
>JBDSDH010000023.1:0-7636 GCA_039920665.1 Ilumatobacteraceae bacterium | reverse complement strand
CAGCCGGGAGATCAGAGTCACGGTCAACCGGACTCGTACTCCGCCAGTCGGCAACGGTTGTGTGAGAACGAGCACGGCTCGCCGGTCGACCCTGCAGACATGGTCGTTGCGGCCCTGTTGGGCAGGGTGCGGAGCGTGATCGTGACCGACGACGGCCGCTACCTGCACGCTGGATCCAGATCCAGATTGTTCACCGGCAAGACAAGAGACATGATTCTGCTCCTCGGCCGTCATCGATGTAGCCGCCACGGCTGCGAACTGTCCGGTCCGTGCATCCAAGTCGATCATGTCGAATCTCACGCCTGCGGCGGATGCACCACGTCGTTGAACGGCGGTCCATTGTGTCCGATCCACAACCGATCCAAATACGACCTCGGGTTCACGGTCACCCGTGACCAAGACGGCTGGCATCATTTCCGACCCGACGGCACCGAGATCGCGCCACGACTCCAAGTTGAGTAATATGTCAGAGAGACAGACAGATCTTGTCGGTCGATGTCGCAACTTTGGGGGTTCTTCGATGCAAGCACTTCGGACGCCGGACGAGCGGTTCGCGCTCTTACCGGATTTTGGTTACGAGCCTCGCTATCTGCAGGTCGGCGCCGGCGACGGCAGCGGCGACACCCTGCGCGTGCACTACGTCGATGCCGGACCAGCCGACGCGGCACCCGTGCTGCTGATGCACGGTGAGCCGACGTGGGCGTATCTGTATCGGCACATGATCCCGGCACTCGTCGCCGCTGGACACCGGGTGGTCGCGCCCGACCTGGTCGGGTTCGGACGTTCCGACAAACCCGTCGCGACCGGCGACTACAGCTACGCGCGCCACGTCGGCTGGATGCGCGAGGCGCTGTTCGACCAACTCGATCTGCGCAACATCACCTTCTTCTGCCAGGACTGGGGTGGTCTGGTCGGGCTTCGCCTCGTCGCTGCCGAGCCGGATCGTTACGACCGCGTGGTCGTCGCCAACACCGGGATGCCCACCGGCGAAAGCGCACCGACGGCAGCGTTCATGGCCTGGCAGAAGTTCGCAGCCGAATCGCCATCATTCATCATCGGCCAACTGATCAACGGCGGCTGTGCATCGACACTGAGCCCCGACGTCATCGCTGCCTACGACGCACCGTTCCCCGACGAGACGTACAAGGTCGGCGCTCGGATCTTTCCGTCGCTCGTTCCCACCGGCCCCGACGATCCGGCCACTGCGGACAACCAGGCGGCATGGGCGGTCCTCGACACGTTCGACAAGCCATTCCTGTGCGCATTCAGCGACGGCGATCCGATCACCAAAGGCGGTGAGCGGGTCTTCCTTCGGAGGGTGCCCGGAGCCGCCGGACAGCCGCACACCACGATCGAGGGCGGCGGCCACTTCCTGCAAGAGGATAAGGGGCCAGAGTTGGCGGCAGTGATCAACGACTTCATTGCTGCGACTCCGACGGCAACGAGCATCGGCTGATGGCCACACTGCGACGCGAAATCCGGATCCATCGGTCGGCCGAAGAGGTCTGGACCGTCTGCGGTCGCCCGGAGCTGCTGCACCTGTGGTTTCCCGGCATCGTGAACTGCACGCTGGAGGGGGACGTGCGCATCATCACCACTGGAACGGGCATCCCGATTCCGGAACAGATCATCACCAACGATGCGCTCCAGCACCGCTTCCAATACCGGATCACGGCGGCGCTGTTCACCAGCCATCTGGCGACGCTCGATGTGATCGACATCGGTGACGGCACGTGCATGGTCGTGTATTCCACCGATGCCGAACCGGCTGTGATGGCACTCGTCATCGGAGGCGGTACGTCGGGCGCGCTCGTCGAACTCAAGCGCCAATTCGAATCCAACAGCGGCCCGGCGATCGATGCTGCCCGCACCACAACACCGGGGGAGCTCGTCTGATGGGCCGCAAGATCTTGTTCGTCACGACCGACCAGCAGCGTTACGACACGCTCGGCTGCAACGGCGGCATGCTCGCCCGCACGCCCGTCATCGACGGCCTTGCCGCGACCGGTGTTCGCTATGAGCGAGCGATCCCGCAGTCGGTGGTGTGCATGCCGTCGCGCTCGACGATGCTCACGGGCCAGCATCCGAGTACCCACGGGGTGTGGATGAATGGCGTGCCACTGCCCGTCGACGCGCCCTCGGTCGCAGCAGAACTGCATCGCGCCGGCTACAAAACCGCTCTGGTCGGCAAACCGCACTTCGAGCCGTTCCTCGATCCGTTCGCCAAGTTCACCGAGAATCGGTTGTCTCGCGAGGGTCTCGAGACCATGCTCGACCAGCCATGGTTCGACGGCACACGCGGCGTTCACCGGGGCTTCGACCATCTCGAGTTCGCGACCCACAACCCAGGTGGTCCGTTGCACTACTCGCGCTGGATCCAGCAGAACCATCCCGAAGTGATCGGCATGTTCTATCCCGTGCTCGACCCGACATTCGAGGTCAATGCGGCCGGCGGTGGCGACACCGGTGCCCCGCAGGCCAAGGTCAACAACGTCCCCAAGGAGTGGTATCACACCGACTGGGTTGCCGATCGCACGATCAACTGGCTCGACTCGCTGCAGGCCGATGACGACTGGTTCTGCTGGATGAGCTTCCCTGATCCCCATCATCCGTGGGATCCGCCCGCGTCCGAGGTCGGGCGAATCGATTGGCGCGAGGTGCCTCTGCCGGCCGGCTACCCCGAGACCGCGTCCGAACGAGAACGGATCCTCGACGACAAACCCCGCCACTGGAGGATGTGGTACGACGGTCAGCTCGTCTCCAACTACGAGGCTCCCAAACACTGGGTGCCGGCGACCCTCACTGCCGATCAGATCCGCGAGATCCATGCACTCAACGCGGTGGAGTGCGAGTTGATCGACGAGGCACTCGGTCGGGTGATGGCGGCGATTGCAGCCAAGGGTTGGACCGACGATGTGGACGTGATCTTCACCACCGATCACGGCGAACTACAGGGCGATTTCGGTCTGATGTTCAAGGGCCCGTATCACGTCGACGGGTTGATGCGACTGCCGCTGATCTGGCGTCCGGCTCCATCGTCTGGTACGGCTCCGGCTGTTGTCTCGCGACCGGTCGGCCTGGTCGATCTCGCTCCGACGTTCTGCACGATTGCCGGCCTGCAACCGAACGAGTGGATGCAGGGGGCGCCTCTGCCGATCGACGATGCCGACGCCGATTCCCGCCGCGACGACAAGGTCCTGACCGAGTGGGACAGTGAATTGTTCGGCGTCGCCGTCCACCTGCGCACCATCACCCGCGGCAACTGGGTCTGCACCGCGTACAAGCCGGGCTATGTGCACGACGGAACCGAGGGCGAGCTGTACGACCTCGATGCCGATCCGCTGCAGCAGCGCAACCTGTGGACAGACCCCGACTACGCGTCGCAGCGCAGCGATCTCGTCGCCGACCTGTGGGACAGTCAGCCGCCGACCCGTAGCCCCCGGCTCGATCTCGTCGCGCCGGTCTGATTCAGGCTGGTTCAATCAGCTGGACAAGGCGTGTCCGGCGACCATGTCGACCCACGGCTCCCACAGTTGCGGCGGGTAGTCGTGGCCCATGCCTTCGATCAGCTCGAATCGGGCGTTGGGAATCAACTCGGCAACTCGCCGACCGGCATCGGGACCGATCAGGGTGTCCTTGTCGCCGTGCATCACGAGCGTGCGGATGTCGAGCGACCGGAGCTTGTCGGCCCGGGGGGCAGCCGCCCGGATCGCGAGGAACTGGCGGGTCGCACCGTCGGGATCGAAACAGCGATCGAACGACCGGATCGCGTCGGCGGTCCAGCGGTCGTCATCGGCGAACTCCGGGCTGCCCCATTCGTGGAGGCCGTCGATCCACTGCTGGATGTACTCCTCGCGGTCCTTGGCTCCGGGTGCGGTCAACAACTCGAACGCACGCTTGGTCGGGGCGCCGTAGCCCTCTTCGCCACTGCTCGACATCACCGAGGTCAGCGACAGCAGGCGATCGGGGTGGTTGATCGCGACGGTCTGGACGATCATTCCACCCATCGACAAACCCATGATGTGGGCCTTGTCGATGTGCTCGGCGTCGAGCACGGCAATGCAGTCGGCGGCCATGTCCGCCAGATCGTAGGACTGGCCCTTGTCCTTGACCGGCGCATTCGTGAAGTGAGTCGACAGTCCCATGTCGCGGTTGTCGAAGCGGATCACGTACAGGTCGCGCTCGGCGAACATCTCGCACCAGTTGGTGCGGTAGTTGATGCACTGACTGCCGAGCCCGTTGACGAGCAACAGCGCCGGGTTCTTCGGATCGCCGAAGGTCTCGTAGAAGAGCGTGCAGTCACCGTTGTTCGCAAAGGACATGGCGCGACCGTAGCGGCTGCCTCGCGGCAGCGCTCAGCCGTCGCACACCCAGGCAAGGGAAGGTTCAGGGTCGACAGTCGTTGCAGTGTTTTTCAGTGGACGTGGCGCATGCTCAAACAGACGTCGCAGAACGCCGTCGTGATACGAAGAGATACGGTTGATCTGCCATGCACACCCACACTGCCGACACTCCGTTCACCTGTCCCCGGTGCGAGAAAACCGTGACCGCCCGGTTCTACGGTCCGTGCGACACCTGCCGGGCCTACATGCGGGCCACGCTCGGCACCGAGGGACGCGATGTCGAGGTCGCCGAGTACGTGCCGAAGATGAACGTCACGCCCAACGCCGTGGCGTTGAAGGACGATTGACGCTCATCCGAGCCGGATTCCCGACAGCTCTGGGTTCAGCCCTGACGGGTCTTGAACCGAGGGTTGAGGGTGTTGATGACGTACACCCGACCATTGCGCCGCACCACCTTCGAGCCCGGCATGTTCTTGATCGACTGCAGCGAGTTCCTGACCTTGATGGTGTCCTCTCCATTGGTCGATGGCTTCGACCAATGCTCTTCCATCACGTGTAACCCGGGCCTATTCCCAGGTCGGGATCATTCGACGGTCATCAGGTCGTGGCTACTCGGTCGGAACGCCGGCGCCGGGTCGGAATGTGGACTCGCGCTGGTTCTTGCGGTTCGCCATTTCCTGCATCGTGACACCGAGCGCCGCTTGGGCACCCTCGTGAGCCATGATCTTCTGCATCACGGCTGCGCCGGCACTGGCCATCAGTGACGCCTTGTTGTTGCCGACGTAGTCGGCTGATTCCTGCATCGTCCGGAACGTGCCGTTGACCGCCGGCACGACGTAGCGGGACACCATCTCCCACGACCGCATCGTCGCTTCCTTGTTGGCCCAGTCGTGGGCGAAGCCGAGCACAACGCCGAATCCACCCGTGATCTCCTGCATCCCGCGAATCGCATCGACCAGATCGTCGGGGGTGCCGACCACCGCGGCGCCGGCACCGATAGCACCGTTTCCGGTGATCTCGTCGAGCAACTGCCATGCGTCGTCGACGTGCATGGCGCCGGGGCGACCGAGCACGCTCACGTTGTATTCGTTGTGCCAACGTTGCAATCCGAGAACCGCCTCCTCGCGGGCCTGTTCTCGGGTTTCGGCCAGATGCCAGCTCATCAGCACCCGCCAGTTCTTGCGATCCACCGTCTGACCGTGCTGGGCAGCAGCCTCGGTGGCAAAGCCCCACTGGGTCGGAAGTGCTGCGATGCCCACGGCGGAGGTGGATGCGATCGACAACGCCCCGATGCCGTACTTGCCGGCGATCTGCATGCCGCTCGGTGAGATCGACGAGGCGGTCACCATCGGCATGTCGTCTTGCACCGGCAGGATCTGCAGCGCAGCGTCGCGGAGGGTGAACCATTCGCTGTCGTAGTCGAACCGCTCCTCACCGCGCAGTAGGCGGATGATCACGCCCATTGCCTCGTCCTGGCGATCGCGCTGGACGAGGGAGTCGATGTTCAACGTGCGAGCGTCGGACGGCAGTGCGCCGGGACCGGTACCGAACATCGCTCGGCCGCGGGTCATGTGGTCGAGTTGCACCATCCGCTGGGCGACATTGAACGGGTGGTGGTACGGCAGTGAGATGACACCCGTGCCGAGCCGGATCGTGTGCGTGCGCTGCCCGGCTGCAGCGAGGAACATCTCCGGAGAGGCGATCATCTCCCAACCGCTGCTGTGGTGCTCGCCGCACCAGAACTCGTCGAATCCCCACCGATCGAGATGCTCGGCGAAGTCGAGATCACGCTGGAACTGAGTGGTCGGGCTCTCACCCAACGGGTGGTGTGGGGCGAGGAACGTACCGAATTGCAAGCGAGGCATCGGCGGATCATACGAAATTGGGGGTTCTCCCGACGCAGTGAGACCGGTAGCGTGTGCTCGCCCGTCAGGGCCCCGATTTCGGGGACGTAGCTCAGTTGGCAGAGCGCTACCTTTGCAAGGTAGATGTCGTGGGTTCGATTCCCATCGTCTCCACTACATAACACCAGGTCAGAGCATGTGAAGTGTCGGTCTCCGAAAGTTCCCTTGAGACCAATTGGGAACATGTGGGAACATTGCTGGCGATGACCACGCGCAGCAAGGGCTCCGGGTACCTCTCCGAGCGCAGTCCTGGCGTGTGGCGATTGCGGGTTGAACTGGGTCTTGATCCGCTGACTCAGAAGCGCCAGACGATCAACGAGACGTACCGAGGAACCAGGAAAGTCGCCCAGGCTCGTCTCAACGAGATGCTCGCCCAGCACGCCGGGCGGCCCGCGAGCTCGATCACCGTCGGCGATCTGGTCGAACTCTGGCAACGCACGTCGGAACACAGAACCGAAACCGCGAAGACCTATGCGTACGCGCTCAAGCACCTCCCGCCGCAGTTGGCCGAGCGAAAGGCACGAGACGTCCGACTGATCGAGATCGAGCGGATCTATCGGTCGTTGAGCACGGCCGGCGTGGGCCTGCACATGATTGCGAAGCTGCAGTCTGCGTTGCACACCGCATACGCCAACGGCGTCCGTCTCGGACTCGTGCCGTCGAACCCCGCCGCTGGAGCCCGGACTCCCAAGATCGCCAAGCGGGCGACGACCATGCCGACAGCGGACGTCGTTGCCAAGGTCCTGGAGGCGGCTCTCGAACGAGATCTCCAGTTCGGGGTCTGGCTGGACCTCGCCGCGATGACCGGAGCGCGCCGAGGGGAACTGATCGCGTTGACTTGGGATGCGGTCGACTTGAAGCGAGGCGTGGTGACGATCCGTCGATCGATCAGCAAAGGCGGCGAGGTGAACTCGACCAAGAACGACAAGACTCGACACGTCCCGATCGATGCCACCACGGTGTCTCTGTTGCAGGAGTGGCGTTCAGCTCAGCGAGAACGCGCCATCGCCGCCGGGGTCGAGCTGGCGGCCGATCCGTATGTGCTCTCCAACGTTGCAGACTGCGGCCAACCGTGGCGTGCGGATGGGGCCACGCAGCGCTGGCGGCGTCTCGCCGACCATCTCCAGGTCGCCAAGGGTGTTCGGCTGAACGACCTGCGCCACGCCCATCAATCGATTCTGCTCGATTCCGGCGAGGTCGGCCTCCCTACCGTTCGCGATCTCGCCGGCCACTCCGCCGTCTCGCAGATGACTCTCGAACGATACGGGCACAGCAACGCGGCCTCGATGCGTTCTGCGATCGGTGTCCTGCGAAGGACGATCACCTCATCTGACAGCTGAGCGACTCACCGCCGTCGATTGGTAGCCGTCCCCCGTGAGCGGAGACGTG
>JBDSDH010000022.1:0-4184 GCA_039920665.1 Ilumatobacteraceae bacterium | reverse complement strand
GCGGGTCGATTGAGCCTCAGCAACGTGCTCCGTCGATTTGCACCACGACGGATCCTCGCGTTCTCTTTCAGCGGCGCGATCGTCGCGTGTGTGCCGTTCCTGCTCGGTGCTTGCTCGGATGTCGTTGGACTCGGGTGGGCCACTGCAATCCTTCCGGTGTTCATCACGGCTGGCCTGTTGACCGTTTTGCGTCCGCTGCCCAGCGCGCGGTTGGCGGCTGCGTAACATCGCCCCGCGGGCATCTGCCCGTGCCATCGATGGGGGTCGAACACATGGGACGTCTGCAGGATCGCGTTGCGATCATCACGGGAGCCGGCGATGGCATCGGTCGCGGCATCGCCCGCCGATTCGCTGCTGAGGGAGCCCGTGTCCTCGTCGCCGAACTGCACGCCGATGCCGGGGAACGCGTCGCGGCGGAGCTACGCGACGAGTTCGACGCCGACGCGATTGTGACCCACACCGACGTGTCCGACAAGGACGCAGTTCACTCGATGGTCTCAGCGGCCGTCGATCGGTGGGGCACGGTCGACATCCTCGTCAACAACGCCTGGGGTGGCGGCGGGCTCGGGCGGGTGGAGTACAAGCAAGACGCGAACTTCGAGCGCGGATTCGGCGTGGGCTTCTACGGTCCGCTGTGGGCGATGCAGGCTGCGTTCCCGCTCATGAAGGCCCAACATCGCGGCAACGTCATCAACCTCTGTTCGCTCAACGGCGTCAATGCCCACATCGGAACCGCCGAGTACAACAGCGCCAAAGAGGCACTTCGCTCACTCTCACGCACGGCGGCGCGGGAGTGGGCACCGCACGGCATCGTCGTCAACGTGATCTGCCCCGCAGCCAAGAGCGCCGCTTTTCGAGCGGTGATGGAACGCAACCCCGAACTGGTGGCCGGTGCCGATTCCGCCAACCCGATGGGATACCTGGGCGATCCGGAGCGAGACATTGCGCCGGTCGCGGTGTTCCTTGCCAGCGACGATGCCCATTACGTCACCGGCAACACGTTGTTCGTCGATGGCGGCAGCCACATCAACGGCGCTCATTGGACACCCGACCTTCCCGACCATCCCTGACTCGGTGGTCGCAGATCACCGGCGCAATGGTCACCGCCGCTCCACGACCAGTATCTGACGCGACGTCAGATACTGGCGGACGATGTGATTAGTGTGTGCCGATGGAAACGGCAGCAGCTGACCAGCGCACCATCGACCTGCTCGACGGCGACTTCTACATCAATGATCCGTATCCCACCTATGCCTGGATGCGGGATCACTCTCCGGTCCACTGGGATCCGATCAACGAGTTGTGGGGTATCAGCCGCTACGACGACATCGTCGAGATCGAACGCCGCAAGGACATGTTCATCAGCAGCGATCAGGCCAAGGGCGGCTACCGGCCGAACCTGCCGGCGGATCCCGCGATCATCGGACTCGACGATCCGCTCCACGCAAAACGACGAGCACTCGTCGCCCGCCGGTTCACGTCCAAGGCCGTGGCCGACAAACAACCGCAGATCCGAACAGTCGTGGCCGGGCTGATCGATGCTGCGCTCGCGAAGGGCACCGCCGAGGTCATCGCAGACCTCGCCTCGCCGCTCCCAGCGTTGATGATCGGGCGACTGCTCGGCTTCGATGACGCCGACTGGCCGAAGCTGCGCGACTGGTCAGAACGCACGATCGCGCTCGGCGGCGGCCCGCGGTACTTCAACGACGACGGCGTCAATGCCGCGATCGAGTTCGCCGTTGCGGCATCGGAGCTCTTCGAGTCGAAGAAGGGTTGTCCGATGGACGACCTGATGACGATGTACACCTCGGCCGTCATCGATGGTGAGCCTCTCGGGCTCAATGAGGTGGTGTCGGATGCATTGCTGTTGCTCGACGGCGGCGCCGAGACCACACGCACGGTCATCGCCCGGACGCTGCTGTTGCTCGATGCGCACCCCGAACAGTGGGCGGCGCTGCAGGCCGGCGCCGACATCGGTGTCGCCGTCGAGGAGTTCATCCGCTACGTCACGCCGATCCACAACATGTGTCGGGTGGCGTCGACCGACTACGACCTCCATGGCACGATCATCCCGGCCGGCGACCAGGTGCTGCTGATGTACTCGTCGGCCAACCGTGACCCGCTGCACTTCACCGACCCGGAGACCTTCGACATCACCCGCACTCCGAACCAGCACATTGCATTCGGCTTCGGCACCCACTTCTGTCTCGGCGCGGCGCTCGCTCGGCTCGAGATTCGCACCTTCTTCGAAGAGTTCGTCCGCCGTGTCGATTCGTTCCGCATCGTGCCCGGCACGGTTGACGAGATGCCGAATGCGTTCGTGTACGGCGTGAAGTCGGCCCACATCGAACTCATGGCGGCCAGCTGACATGGGCACGATTGCGATCACCGGCGCGGCTGGTGGAATGGGTGTCGCCACTCGCTCGGTGCTCGAGGCTGCGGGCCACCGGGTGATCGGCATCGACGTGCGAGACGCCGAAGTCATCGCCGATCTCAGTACAGCCGACGGTCGACTGGAGATGGTTGCTGCGGTGACAACTGCGTGTGATGGCGTCCTCGACGGGCTCGTTGCAGCCGCCGGAATCAGCAGCAACGGATCGAATGAGGCGATGGTGGTCTCGATCAACTACTTCGGGTCGATCGCCACGCTCGATGGTCTCCGCCCGTTGCTGGCCCGAGGCACGAACCCGAGTGCGATCGCTGTCAGTTCGAACAGCACCACCACCCAAATGGGTATTCCGCTGACAGCGGTCGAGGCATGCCTCGCCGGTGACGAGGAGGCTGCGCGCGCCGCCGCGGCAGGTTCACCAATGGGCGGCTACCCCGCATCGAAATTGGCCCTCGCCCACTGGGTCCGACACCAAGCTGTCGGCACCGACTGGATCGGCAGCGGAATCCGGCTCAATGCAATCGCTCCCGGTCTGATCGAGACGCCGATGACCGCTGGGGGTGGCGTCGAGTTCGTGCTCTCGCTCGGCGACGTCTATCCCGTCCCGATCCGGCGCGCCGGCACCGCCACCGAAGTTGCCGGGCTGCTCGCCTACCTGCTCTCGCCGGCCGCCGGGTTCTTCGTCGGCAGCTTCATCGTGATGGACGGCGGCACCGACGCCGTCATCCGCCCCACCGACTGGCCTGCCGCTCGGTGAGCATTCCGTCGACGATGCTCGCCTACCGGATGCTGGCCTGGCAGCAGCCGCCGGAACTGGTCGAAGTCGCAGTACCACCAGTCGGTCCCGGTCAGGTGCTGATCGAAGTGGCCGGCAACGGGTTGTGCCACAGCGACCTGACGATGATGCAGATGCCGGGCGAGATCGGCGAGATGATCGACTGGCGGATGCCGTTCACCCTCGGCCACGAAGTCGGCGGGCGGATCGCCTCGATCGGTGCGAACGTCACCGGCCTCGACATCGGCGACGCGGTCGCGCTCGTATCGCCGTCTTCGTGTGGTGCCTGCTCGCTGTGCATCCGAGGCCGCGACAGCGCCTGTCCGCACGGGTTGGCAGGACGCGGCTACGGGCGAGACGGCGGCCTCGCCCACTACGTCATCGCCAACGCGCCGCGCGATGTCGTCCCGATCGGTTCGCTCGACCCGCGCCACGCGGCGCCCCTCACCGATGCCGGGGCGACCTCGTACCACGCTGTGCGCAAGGTACTGGCGAAGCTGATCCCGGGTTCGACTGCGGTCGTGATCGGCGCAGGCGGACTCGGAGCGTTCGCGATCCAGTTGCTGCGGGTGCTCTCCCCCGCGACCGTGATCGCTGTCGACAACAACCAGGCCCGGCTGTCATACGCAACCGAACTCGGCGCGCACCACACCGTCACCGGTGTCGATCGCGAGACCGGCAGCGCCCTGCGAGCCGTGACCAACGGCGAGGGTGCGACCGTGGTCCTCGACTTCGTCGGTATCGACTCCACGATCAACGTCGGCGTCGGCGCGGTCCAGCCCTTCGGCACCTATGGCGTGATTGGTTCGAACGGTGGCACGTTCAAACGCCCGTGGTACGGCGGCCTGCCGCGCGACGGTGAGATCATCCATTTCCAGGGCAGCAGCGTCAGCGACGCCCACGAGGTGGTTCGGCTCGCCGAGCAGGGCCTGATCCGCAGCGACGCCGATCTGTTCCCGCTCGATCGCGTCGCCGACGCCTACGAAGCGCTCCACAGCGGCACCCTCAGAGGGCGCGCCG
>JBDSDH010000021.1:0-14830 GCA_039920665.1 Ilumatobacteraceae bacterium | reverse complement strand
GTCGCCACCTTCGACAGCGGCGACGATTCCGTCGGCGTCACAGATCGTCGACGAATCGCCGGCGGCACCTTCGGCCGTGGTGTCATCGCTCGAATCCGACGTCGACGACTCGGTCATCGAATCGTCGGTCATCGTGTCGTCGGTCATCGTGTCGTCGGTTGCGGCGCCACTGACGGACGGCGGGATCATGACGGTGTCGATGAGGTAGACGGTCGCGTTGGCGGTCTGGATGTCCGGGACCAGGATCTTGGCCTGGCCGCCGCCGATGGTGATCGTGTCGCCGTCCTTGCTGACCTCGAGGGTCTCACCGGTGAAGGTCTGGTACGAGTCCTTCTTGACGAGCTCTTCGGAGGACAGGCGCTCGGGCAGCACGTGGAAGCCGAGAACCGTGGTCAGCAGACCGGTGGGATCTGCCAGGGCAGCCTTCAGCGTCGCCGGGTCGAGGTTCGCAAAGGCGCAGTCGGTCGGAGCGAAGACCGTCAGGGCCTCGGCACCGTTCAGCGTGTCGCCGAGGCCGGCAGCGCCGACAGCGGTCGCCAGCGTGGTGAGCACCGGGTTGTTCGAGGCGGCGGTGGCCACCGGATCGTTGGCCATGCCCTCGAGCGTGCCGGCGGCGGTTCCACCCTGGACAGCGGCGACGAGGCCGTCGGTGTCACAGATCTTCGACGAGTCGGTGACTCCAGCGGTGTCGCCGGTCGTGGCGGCCGGAGCCGTCGACTGGACAGTGGTGGGTGCCGTGGTGGCGGCGGTGTCGGCATCGTCGCTGCCGCAGGCGGCGGCGACCAGGGAGAGCGATGCGAGAGCAACGAGGCCCCGCGTCAGTCGTGATGATTTCATCGTGCAATTCCTTCTGCTTGGGTGTTGTTGGGGGTGATGGTGGTTGGTGTTGACACGCCGCGGTTCACGCTGAGCCGATGCGGTTCGCGGTCGACACAGCGACGACCGAGATCTGTTGGAGTCGAAGTGGCGCTCATGCGCCGGCCTCGGTGACTTGGAAGAGGACGGACATCCAGCCGCTCGCGCCGTTCGGAAACGGGTCGGCACGTTCGTCGGTCTGGACGTTGCCGTCGTTGTCGGTGGCCTTCACCGTCAGGCGGTGCTGGCCGGGCGTTGCGTTTTCGAACTGCGCCGACCAGAGCCGCCAGGTGTTGACGTTGAGTTCGTCGGCGAGTGTCGCTTCGAAGAACTCGCCATCGTCGATCTTGAGCTCGACCTTGCTGATGCCCACGGTCTGGGCCCAGGCGACGCCGCCGACGTTCACCGTTCCGGCAGGAACCTTCTGCAGTGAGCGAGGGGTGTCGATCCGGGACATGGTCTTGATCGGCGCCCGGTCGTCCCACTTCCGCTCGACCCAGTAGGCATCGAACTTGTCGAAGGTCGTCAGCTCGAACTCGGTGATCCACTTGGTGGCCGACACGTATCCGTAGATGCCGGACACGATCACTCGGGCCGGAAAGCCGTGCTCCAGTGGGAGCGGCTCGCCGTTCATTCCGATCGCCAGCAACGCCGGCCGATCGTCGTTCAGGGTCTCGACCGGGAACCCCGAGGTCCAACCATCCACCGACCGGCCGACGAGTTGGTCGGCTCCGGGCTGGACGCCGGCTTCGTCGAGCAGTTCACGCAGCGGCACACCGAGCCAGCGGGCATTGCCGAGCAGGCTGCCGCCGACGGTATTGGACACACAGGTGAGCGTGATGTCGTATTCGACGAGATTGCGCTTGAGCAGGTCGTCGAATGTGAAGGTGACTTCTTTGTCGACCATTCCGTGGATCCGCAGCGACCAATCCTCGGCGAGCACCTGGGGAACCTCGACAGCGGTGTCGATCCGGTAGAAATCGGCGTTGGGGGTGTAAAACGAGCTGACCCCGGCGACATCGACGGACACGCCGCCGGGAGCCTCGGCGAGCGCTTGGACGGGAGCGGGCAAAGTGACATCAGCGCGGGACCCGGCGGCACTGAAGCGACTGCGGAGTGCACGACCGCCAGCGGCCGCGGCAGCGGCGACCACTGCGATTGCGGCAGCGGATGCGAGGAACATCCGTCGTGTCGGCGACGGGTTGCCCGGTGACTCGACGGGAGTGACTCCGGCTTCGATCATCGGTTGGGCGGGGGCGTCAGGGCCGCTTGCTGTGTCGACGTCAGCGGCTGCGAGCTGCTCGGCAGGTGCGGGTTGCCAGCCTCGCAACACGGCAATGGCCGCCACTCCAGCAGCTCCGGCGGCAATGCTCGGCAGGACACCGGCGAAGGTCGATGTGAACGATTGCTGCGATCCCCACACGCCGACGAGTGCGAATGCAACGAAGCCACCCATCGAAACGAGTGGCCGGCGGCGAGACACCAGTCCGAGCACACAGGCGAAGATCACGCTGAAGATGAGGATTCCGACGATCAGGGCGATCTTGTCGTTGGTGCCGAACTTCTCGACTCCGAAGTCCTTGACCGAGTTGGGCACACGTTCGATGACTGCATCCGCCACGGCGACGACCGGCGAACGCCAGGTGCTCTGGAAGCTGCCGACCAATTCCCCGATGCCGAGCGCAGCGACGCCAGCGACGAGGCCGGTGGCGACCGATGCCGTGCGGGTCGCGGTGGTGGCGGTTGCTTGCATGGACAGTGTTCGGCGCCCACGCCGATCTGGGTGATGACATTACCTATGACGGTTTTCACTCATCCGCAATTGCCGCCGATCCGTAAAGTGCCGTTTGGTGTCTGTCTGACCCGATGTGACGACCTGCGAGTGACCTGCGAGTGACCCGCGAGTGACCTGCGAGTAACGTCGAAACTCCATGCGAGCGCTCGTCGTCCTGTGCCACCCGTCCGAAGACAGCTTCTCCCGATCGATGTGCGACGCCGCCGTTCGCGGTCTCGATCGAGGTGGCCACGAGGTCGATGTGCTCGATCTCTACGCGGTTGGATTCCAGCCGGTGATGACCGAGGCGGACTATCACGCCTACCACAGCGAGACGCCCGTGATCGATCCGCTGGTTGCCGAATCCGTGGCGATGGTTCGACGGGCGGAGATCCTCGTCTTCGTCTATCCGACCTGGTGGAGCAGCCTCCCCGCAATGCTCAAAGGTTGGCTGGAAAAGACGATGGTGCCGGGCGTTGCGTTCGTCTTCAACGATGCGGGCAAGGTCCGGCCGGGGCTGAAGTCAGTGCAACGAGTTGTCGGGATCAGCTGCTACGGATCACCCCGGCGATACGTGCACGTCATCAACGACAACGGCCGACGAATCTTGCTGCGAGCACTGCGACTGAACACCGGGCTCCGAACGCGACGCATGTGGCTGCCGTTCTACGCGATCGATTCATCGACGCCCGAACAGCGGTCGGCGTTCCTCATCTCGGTCGAGACCAAGCTGGCTGCGCTGTGAAGACGCTCGTGGTCTATTGCCATCCCTCGTCCACCTCGTTCACCGCGGCGGTTCGCGACGCAGCGCTCGCAGGTCTCGCTGCAGGCGGCCACGACGTTCGGGTCACCGACCTCTACGCCGAGCAGTTCGATCCCGTTTTCACTGCGTCGGATCGCTCACTGCACCTGTCACCGCCCGAGACCAAACCCCATCTCGGCCACCACGCAGATGACCTCCGCTGGTGCGAATCGCTGGTGCTGATCTATCCAACGTGGTGGTCGGGGCAGCCAGCGATGTTGAAAGGCTGGATCGATCGAATTTGGGTCAACGGAGTGGCCTGGACCCTTCCCGACGGCGCGAATCGGCTGCGACCCGGGCTGACCAACGTGCGCCGGATCACCGCCGTCACAACCCACGGTTCGTCGAAGTTGGTCAACGCACTCGAAGGCGAGACCGGCAAACGGGTGGTCTTTCGCAGCCTGCGGTTGCTGTGCAGTCGTCTCACCCGCACCCGCTGGATTGCGCTCTACGCAATCGACACCTGCACCGCTGACGATCGCACCGCATTCCTCGCCAAGGTCACCGCTCGCCTCGCCCGCTGACCGGCTGTTTCCCGCGCACACGGACGGTCACCAAAGGCCCGGCACCATCGACGCCGGCTGCTTCCTGCACGCCCAGGCGGTCAGGCGGTCAGGCGGTCAGGCGGTCAGGCGCCTGGGTCGGCGACCGCAACTGCGACTGCTGCGGCGACGATCGCGTTGTTCTCGGCGAGAGCGAGGTTGGCAGGCACGCTGCCCCCTGCCGTTGCCTCACCGATCCTGCCGAGCACGAACGGAGTGATCGCTGCACCGGTGATGCCTGCAGCCTCACACTCCGCCAAGGCGCCGACGAGGATTTCGTCGAGTTGGGCGGGATCGAGCTCGTCGGCCTGGGGAATCGGCGCACAGAGCAACATGCCGCTCGCCGGACGGCTGCGGTTGGCGAAGATCGCCGCCATCTCATCAGCCGATTCGATCCGATGCGGCACCTTGAGGCCTGAGGACCGGGTGTAGAACGCAGGGAGCCAATCGTGTTGCCAGCCGAGCACGGCCACCCCGATCGTCTCCAGATATTCGAGCGTGCGAGCAAGGTCGAGGAATGCCTTCGCGCCGGCACACACGGTGATCACGGGATGATTCGCCAGCGCGTCGAGATCGGCCGAGATGTCTCCGGTGATCTCCGAGCCACGGTGCACGCCGCCGATGCCGCCGGTTGCGAACACCGAAATACCCGCTGCAGCAGCGAGCGCGACCGAAGCCGACACCGTTGTCGCCCCGAACTCCCACTCCTGGCCGAGCGCCACGGCCAGGTCACGCTCGGCAACCTTGCGAGCCGAGCCGAGAATGCGCTCGTGCTCGCTGTCGTCGAGCCCGACCCGGGCGATGCCGTCGAGCACCGCGGTGACCGCCGGGACGGCTCCTGCGGCACGAACAGCGCCGAGGCAACGATCGAGCGCTTCGGTGTTGTAGGGCGACGGCAGGCCGAGGTTGGAAAAGATGGTGGATTCCATTGCGACGACGGCACGTCCTGCGGACAGAGCGTCGTCGACCTCGGGAGACAGCACGGGATGCAACATGACGACAGTGTGCCAGCCTGGTCAGTTCGCAGGAACCTCGTCGTCGGAGGTCACGCCGCCCGAGGGCTCGAGTGCTGTCCCTGGAACGGACTGATCAGGTGAGGGCGCCCGCAACCACGGCCGGGTTGGTCGACGACAACACGCCGGTATCAGCCTCTTCGGTGATCGCGAGCAGATCGACGTTGCCATCTGCTGCGAAGACGGTGAGGCCAGGCTCAGGCCCGAGCAGGCCGAGCGAGATCAGTTGGTCGCCGACCTTGCCCCACAGCTGATACGTCCGGTCAGCCGGAAGCCGAGGCAGGCTGTCTGCCTTCAAATAGCCGATTCCGGAGGAGTCGACGACAGCGATCACCTTCAGCGCCGGGTCGGAATCCACACTGAGGCTGGCATGACGGAGCGATGCGTCGGCAAAGGCGACCTGCGCCGTGCCCTCGAGACTGCCAGCGGTGGAGACCGTCTTGTTGTCATTCGTGGACACGTTGACAGCAAAGATCGCGATCGCTGCGGCCGCCGCGGTGCCGATTGCCCACGAACCAATCGTGCGGGTCAAACGCTTGCGCCGGCGAGCCGCATGGATCGAAATCACGTCACCGAGATCCGAGGCGGGTTCGGTCTCTTCACCTTCGAGGGAACCGGCGATGCGTTCCCACAAGCCCTCTGGCGCATCCATGCCGGACCACGCCAACATCGTCGCGACCTCGCGATGATCGCGAACCTCAGCGGCGGCCCGAGGGCTTGCGGCAAGGTAGTCCTCGACTGCCCGCCGTTCTTCGTCGCTCACCGCATCGAGTGCGTAGGCGCCGAGTAGTTCATCGAGTTCGAACGGATTCATCGACATCAGTGATCACCCAACGTGATGCCGGAGGACTGGAGGTCAGTGCGGAGTCGCTTCAGTCCAACGCGGATGCGACTCTTCACCGTTCCCTCCGCTTCCCCAAGCTGTTCGGCTACCTCTCGGTAGGTCAGACCTCCAAAATACGCCATTTCGATCGCCGCCCGTTCTCCGTCGTGAAGGTTCTCCAGCGCTTCTCTGACTTGGGTCGCCAAAGCGAGGTCCCAGACTTCTCGATCGAGGTCGTACCCCGAGTCCGCGGTCAGATGAGCGTCCCGGTCCTCGCGCCGACGCCGTGAGGTGTTCGAACGCAGTGCATCCACCGATCGCCCATGGGAATGGGCGAGGAGGAAACTACGCAGCGAGCCACGATCAGGGTCGAAGCGGTCCGGGTTGTTCCAGAGGCGCAGGAACACTTCCTGCACCACTTCTTCTGCTTGGGCGTGGTCGTTCAACAGCCGCTTGGCCAAACCGAAAACCGCGCCGGCATGTCTGCGATAGGCCTCGGCCAGGGCCGCTTGTTTGTATCTGCCGATGGCCACCACGAGGGAGGCGTCAGACGCAGCTGTGAATTCGTCACGCACAGCCAGTGTTCGGAGCGGATCCTGTGGCGGATGATCCGAGTTGGTCATTCGATGCTGCTCATAGTGCTTGGCACGACTCGATTCCGGGTCTTTGGTGACTCACAGTGACGCTCTCCCCACGATGTGTTCGAAGCGGGTAACCGCCTCGATGTGCGACGTGTTCGGAAAGACATCGAGGACCTGCGTACCCACGTGGACGTATCCGTAGCCCTGGAGAAGTCGGATATCCCTGGCCAGCGAGCCGACGTCACAGCTGACGAGCACGATGGCCGACGCGCCAGTTGCGGCGATCATCGCTGATCCACCCTTGTCGAGTCCGCGGCGGGCCGGATCGGCGATAACCAGGTCGGCCGGCTGCGGGGACCAGTGTTCCATTCGCGAGCGAGCGATGGTCGCCGGTTGGCCGACGAGGTTGATCGCCGCGTCGGCGCACGATGACGCCGACGACTCGACGAGGATGAGGTGTGCGGCGCGGCGGGCGACGGTTGCGCCGAACAGCCCAACGCCGCCGTAGGCGTCGACGACGGTGGCATTCTCGATCGCAATATCAGCACAGGCCCGGGCCACCGCCTCGACCAGCAACTCGGCCGAGGCCGCGCTGGATTGGAAGAACGACCCGGGCGAGACCCGAAAGCGATGTCCCGCCACGGTGTTGAACACCCTGTCGTCGTCAGCAGCGTGATCCCGACCGAGGCCATCACCGGTGACGACGACATGGTCGCCGTCGGATCCGGCTCGAACCATCACATCGTCACGACGGGCCTGACGTCCGTCGATCCGTCCAGCCGCCAGCACGGCATTGATCCGCTCGTCCGCCACCGGGCAGTTCTCGATCGGCACGATCTCGTGTGACCGCCGCGACCTGAACCCGACCGAGCCATCCGCCCGACCTGCGAGCCGGATGGTGGTGCGGTAGGACCACGGAGCCACCGAGCCAGCAGCGACAACCGTCGGCGAATCCAGCCGGGCGGTACGTTGCAACGCTTCGCGAACGATCTCGGTCTTGTACCGCAACTGGGCCGACGGTTCGATGTGCTGCCAGTCGCAGCCGCCGCATCCACGATGCCAGGCTTCACACGGCGGGTCGACCCGATCCGGAGAGGCAACGACAACGCTCACGACGTCGGCTGTCGCAAAGTCCTTCTTGGTCGTCCGGAAGGTGACATCGACGGACTCACCGGGAATCGCTCCGGCCACGAACACGACCCGACCGTCGTCGCCACGGGCGAGCGCTGAACCGCCGACCACCAAGTGCGAAGGGGTGAGCCGAACGGTATCCACCTCACGAGCGTACGTCCCAGCCAGCACTCAGACGGCTCTCCTGCGACCCTGGATCGCTATCGTTGGTGGCGTGTCCCGCACGATCGAAATCGCTCCCTCCGTCCTGCCCGTCGACTTCTCCGAACTCGGTGCTGCGGTTGCATCGCTCGAGGCGGCCGGCGTCGATCGAATCCAATGGGACGTGATGGACGGCCAGTTCGTTCCCAACTTGACGTTCGGACCCGACGTCATCAAGAGCGCTCGGCGACACACCACGTTGCCGTTCGAGGCCCACCTGATGGTGCTCACGCCCGACGTGATGGCCGCTGAGTACGTGAACGCTGGTTGCGAACGGCTGATCGTGCACGCCGAGGCGTGCATCCACCTGCACCGAACGCTCGGCAACATCCGCTCGATGGGCGCCAAGGCGGCCGTTGCGCTGAACCCGGCCACGCCCGCGAGCGCCATCAGCCACGTTCTCGATCTGGTCGACATGGTGTTGGTGATGACCGTCAACCCCGGCTTCGGCGGTCAGAGCTACATCGCGACGATGGAGCCCAAGATCCGCGAAGTGCGGGCGATGATCGAAGCTGCCGGACTCACCGATCAGGTCGATGTCGAGGTCGATGGTGGGATCGGGCCCGACACCGTCGGCGGCGCCGCCGGAGCGGGAGCCAATGTGCTCGTCGCGGGCAGTGCGCTCTTCCGCGATCCTGCAGGCCTGGCCCACGCCGTCGCCGATATTCGGGCCAAAGCCGAGGCTGCGTTCCCAGGCTTCGGGCACTGACCGCCGACCTGAAAGCGACGAGTGCCAGTGAACTACAGATCGGGCAGGTGCTGGCGACCACCGCTGCCGCTGGTGACCGGTTCGACATCGGCAGCCTGTCGAACGGCAACGAAGATCGCGGTGAAAAGCCACCGCACCAACGCAAGCGCGAGGATGACTGCGAACACCACGGCCAACGGGCGTGCGAAGGCCAAGGCGATCGACCGCTTCGAGCCGCTGAGTCCGGCGAACAGACTGGTCTCGACCTCGGTTCCATCGGTGTGAAACGTTCGGATCTGATCCTCGAGAACTGGACAATCCTGGTTCTTGTCAGCCAGACCGATGACTGCATTGCCACCGAACAGCAGATCGGTCTGCTGCACCTTCGACACCAGACGTCCCCCATCTCCCTGTTTGGCCCCGACGAGATACCGATCCCCAACGTCCAGGTACTGGGTTTCATTGTCGTAGCGGATGTCGATCAAGCGGCTGACCGTGTGCGCGTCGGCGTTGCCAGCACGCACCTGCAGGACCTGATAGCGGGCCGTGTCGCGGTCTTTTGCCACCACCTCACCGACAAAGATCACCATCGCTGCATCGGGCGACGGGCAGCCTGAAGGAATCTGGATCAACGGAGCAGAGGGTGTGAACGCTGGAGCGGGGGTCGCAGCTCCCGCATCGGGATCGAGGATCTGCGGCTCGGTTTCGGCCACGGTGGTGACGACGGTCGTCTCGGCGCTCGGATCGGGGGTCTGATCGGCCACAATCGTCGTCGATCCGTCCGGTGGCACCGTGTCGGGTGAGACCGCTCCGGCGTCAACACCGGCGGTTGCCCACAGCGAGACCGCGAGAGCACCCACGGCAGTCGCCCGCACCACGAGCGCAACGGACCGTTTCACGGCAGCAAACCTAGTGCTGCATGGGGTGCTGACCGGGTCAGCGACCCATGAAGGTCGGGTTGCGCTTCTCGGCGAACGCCGAGATCGCTTCGACCGTGTCCCGGGTACCGAAGTTGACCGTCTGCGACGAACCCTCGTCGTCGAGCGCCTGCTCCATTGTTGCGTTGGACGAGTTGTTCAGCAGTCGCTTGGTCTGTGCCAGAGCGATCGGCGGCGAAGCAACCAGGCGCGCAGCCCACGCGTCGACGAACGCATCGAGTTCTTCGTCGGCGACGACCCGGTTGACCAATCCGAACTCCTTGGCCTCCGCAGCGCTGAGGATGTCACCGAAGAACGCGATCTCCTTCGCGATGTGCAGCCCGACGCGGCGGGGCAGCACCCACGAGCCACCGAAGTCGAGTGAGAGACCACGACGAGAAAAGATTTCCGAGAACCGAGCAGTCGTACTCGCGGCGACGAGGTCGCAGCCGAACGCAAGGTTGCATCCAGCACCGACAGCCACGCCGCGAACCTTGGCGATGGTGGGTTGCGGCAACCGGTACAGCGCGAGCGCGACGTCGCTGATGTTGCGCATGTTGGCCAGTCCGTGCTGGGGTGGCCCGTCACCCGGTGCCTGCCACAGATCCGCCCCGGCGCAGAACTCGCCACCGGCGCCGGTGATCACGACGACTCGGTCGTCGGCACGACGCGATATCTCACGGAATGCATCGAGCAGCTCACCCCAGACCTGGGTAGTGACAGCGTTCTTCTTGTGTGGCCGATTGATCATGACCGTCACCACCCCGTCGTGACGGGTGACCTCGATGGTTTCCATGTCGGCCGACGATACTGACGTGATGGGCTACAACCCGAACCGAAAGTTCGTCCCCAAAAAGGGCGATGTGTTGTTTGTCGTCGCCGGTGTGGCGCTCGCCGTGGCGTTGTTGATCTGGGCCTTCCTCGGCTGATCGAACCGACTGATCAAGTCGACTGATCGAACCGCCTGATCAAAACGCTGCCTCGATCACCCGCACATTCACGCCGAGGACAGACACGACGTCGAACCGAATGTCGACACCGTGTACCGCCGCGCTGTGCAGCCAGATCGCGGCGAGGCGGCGCAGCCGACGCTGTTTGAGCGGGGTGACAGCGAGCGATGGATCGCCAAAGGAATCGTTGGCCCGTGCCTTGACCTCGACGAACACGATCAACCGCTGTTTGGCGACGATCAGATCGACCTCGCCCTCGGCGACACGCCAATTACGAGCGATGAGCTCGTACCCGTGCAAGCGGTACCAGCGTTCCGCTTGGTCCTCGCCCCAACGACCGCGGGCGAGGCGTGACCTGTCGCTCGACCCTGCAGCCGTTCGATCGGTCAGATGTCGGTCGAGGGCAACTCCTCGACGTTGACGTCTTTGAACGTCAGGACCCGGACCTTCGGGACGAAGCGGGTCTTGCGGTACATGTCCCACACCCATGCGTCTGTCAGCACCACCTCGATCAGTGGCCGAGCAGCGTCGGTCACCTGGGTGACCTCGACCGAATTGGCCAGATAGAACCGGCGCTCGGTCTCCACGGCGTAACGGAACATGGCCGCAACGTCTTGGTATTCCTGCGCGAGTTGGAGCTCACGCTCGGCCTCGTAGTTCTCGAGATCGTCTGAGCTCAACGTTGGGGTGCTTTCACCGAATCGCGAACACCGTCACCAGGCCACGAAGGCCAAGGGATCAGCGGTCGCGCTTTTCCTTGATCTTGGCCGACTTGCCCGAACGCTCGCGGAGGTAATACAGCTTGGCCCGACGGACATCGCCGCGACGCGTGACTTCGACCTTGGCGACCGTGGGGGTGTGGAACGGGAAGGTGCGCTCGACGCCGACGCCGTAGCTGACCTTGCGGACTGTATAGGTCTCGGCAATGCCGCTGCCCTGGATCGCGATGATGTTGCCCTGGAAGATCTGGACACGCTCTTTGTTGCCTTCGATGACCTTCACGTGCACCTTGACCTCGTCGCCGGGGCCGAACTTGGGAATGTCGGTGCGGAGGAACTGATTGTCAACAAGATCGGTG
Source organism: Ilumatobacteraceae bacterium (assembly GCA_039920665.1). GTDB lineage: Bacteria > Actinomycetota > Acidimicrobiia > Acidimicrobiales > Ilumatobacteraceae > WLMZ01. The sequence goes on along the minus strand of JBDSDH010000021.1, from coordinate 3,475 downwards.
GACTTCATGACACGGTCTTTCGTACATCATCGAACGGTGGTCAGGATTGACAGCCGCGGAAATCGGAGGAGGCCAGAATGGCCGGCGGTCAAGGATAGGTGGATGAGGGGAACTCTTCCAACAGCTGCCGGTCAGGATCTGAAAGTCCTCCCGCAACTTCGATCAGATCGGGCCGTTGGCGGATCGTACGATGGATTGCCTGGGCGCGACGCCAACGGTCGATGCGGGCGTGGTCGCCGCTGCGCACGACGGCAGGCACGTCCCACCCGCGAAATGTTGCCGGCCGGGTGTACTGCGGTTCTTCGAGCAGGCCCGCCTCACCGAAGCTCTCGGCGATCGGGCTGACACTGTTGCCCATTGCACCCGGCAACAGCCGAGCGACCGCCTCGATCACCACGCACGCCGCCACCTCACCACCCGACAGCACGAAGTCGCCGATCGAGAGCTCGCCATCGACGAGATGATCGTGGACCCGTTGGTCGATGCCTTCATAGCGGCCACACAACAAGCTGAAACCCTCACCTGCGGCAAGTTCGTCGGCGACGTGCTGATCGAATCGGCGACCGCCCGGTCCGAGCAGAAACAGCGGACGGGGCGGATCGACCGCTTCGATCGCCGCGAAGATCGGCTCCGGCCGCATCACCATGCCCGCTCCCCCGCCGAACGGACTGTCGTCGACCGTGCGGTGGATGTCGGAGGTGTGGTCGCGCAAGTCGTGACAACGCAGATCGAGCAGACCGTTGGTACGCGATTTGCCGAGCAGGCTCTCGCTGCAGAAATCGTCGACGAGTGTCGGGAAGATGCTGAATACATCGATACGCACGAGGTGGTCCCGGGTCAGGTGTCGAGGTCGAACAGACCGTCCGGCGGATCGATGATGGTGACACCGTCGACGCAGCCGGTGACGAAGATCACCGGTACCAGCGCACCGGTGTCGAGCTCGAGAATGTCGTGCGCCGGGTTGGCCAGGACGCCGACACAGGTGCCACGTTCGGTTCCGTCGACCTCGACGACTCGGGAGCCCATCAACTCGTGGACCCACAGTGCGTCGTCATCGTGGACCGGTTCTGCGTGCAGCGGCGCATTGGTGAGCGCCTCGATCGCGGTCCGGTCGTCGAAGCCTTCGATGTGCACCAACCACCGCTGGGGCAGCCGCTTGGAGAATGTGATCGTTCGCCAGCCACCACGTGCCCACAGACGCGAACCGACCGCGAGGCGCTCCTCACGGTCGGTCACGAGATCAACGTAGGTGTCACCCTTGACCCCGTGGGGACGACGGATGTATCCGACTTCGAGCAGGCCTGTCGGCGGGGTCGCCGAGGCCCTCACATCGAAACGTTCAGGCACGAGAGCGGGGCTCAGTCGTCGACGAAGTCGACGTCGACTTCCACACCGTCGCGGGTTGCGGCGGCACGGACGACGGCGCGAATGCTCTGCGCGGTACGGCCACGACGGCCGATCACCCGACCGAGATCGCCAGGACCGACCTTGACCTGCAGCTTGACGCGTCCCTTGGAGGATTGACCCTCGACCCGGACCGCGTCGGCATTGTCGACAATGGAGCTGACGACGTGGGTGAGCACGGCCGTCGCTGTGGGTGCCGACAACGAGTCGCCCTGCGGCGCATCGTTGTCGTCGTGCACGTCGCTCACTTGGCGGCGGCCCGAGCGGCGCCGAAGTCGCTCCATGCGCCCGAGATCTCGAGCAGTTTCTTGACTCGCTCGGTTGGCTGTGCGCCTTCCATCAACCACTTGACCGCCTTGGCGTTGTCGATGGTGATGACGCTTGGCTCAGCGCGAGGATTGTATTGACCGACGATCTCGATGAACCGACCATCGCGAGGCGACCGAGAATCGGTGGCGACGACGCGATATTGCGGCTGCTTGGTCTTACCGACCCGAGTGAGGCGCAGCTTTACTGACATGTGATACAGACTCCTGATGTCTTTACAGAACGGCAGAAGGCTAGCGGCTGACCGCAGCCGTACCACCCGGCGTCACGAGGTCGATCGCCGATTCGACGATGAGTTCGCCGAGCCGAGCGTCGAGGGATGGCTCAGCCGAGGTCACCGAAGCCGGGAGGCAAGCCACCCATGCCGCCGGGACCACCGGGACCGACACCGAGCATCTGCGACATCTTGCGCTTGCCCTTCTTGCCGCCCATGGCCATCCCCCCCATCCGCTTCATCATCTTCTGCATCTCGCCGAACTGCTTGACGAGGCGGTTGATGTCACCGACGCTCGTGCCGCTGCCGGCCGCGATTCGGTTCCGGCGACTGCCGTTGATGATCTCCGGCTTACGCCGCTCGAGCGGCGTCATCGCCCGGATGATCGCCTCGACCGGCTTGAGGTCGTCGTCGCTGATCTTGGCGCCCTTGAGCTCTTTGGGCATACCGGGCATCATCCCGAGCAGGCCCGACAGCGGACCCATCTTCTTCAACTGCTGCATCTGCTCGAGGAAGTCGTCGAGGGTGAACTCCCCCGACATCATCCGCTCTGCGGCCTGCTCGGCCGAATCCTTCTCGAACGCCTGCTCAGCCTGTTCGATGAGCGTCAGGACGTCGCCCATACCGAGGATCCGACTCGCCATCCGGTCAGGGTGGAACTGCTCGAACGCGTCGAGCTTCTCTCCGGTGGACGCGAACGCGATCGGACGGCCGATGACTTCCTTGACGCTCAACGCTGCGCCACCGCGAGCATCGCCGTCGAGCTTGGACAGGATCACGCCGTCGATTGCGAGGGTCTCATGGAACGCTTCGGCAACGCCGACCGCATCCTGACCGGTCATGGCATCGAGGACCAGGAACGTGTAGTTCGGCCGGATCGACTCGTTGATCCGACGGACCTGATCCATCATCTCGGCATCGATTGCCAGACGGCCGGCGGTGTCGACGATGAGCACGTCGCGGCCGAGGCGGCGAGCTTCGGCCAGACCACGCGTGGCCACCGTGACGGGGTCGCTGTTCTCGCTGAAAACCGGCACGTCGATCTGGCGACCGAGGGTTCGCAACTGCTCGACGGCGGCCGGACGCTGGAGGTCGGCGCCGACGAGCAGCGGTTGGCGACCCTGGCTCTTGAACCAGCGGGCGAGCTTGGCCGAGTTGGTGGTCTTACCCGAGCCCTGCAGACCCGCCATCAACACCACGGTGGGCGGACGGCTGGCGTAGGTGATCTTGAGCGTCTCGCCGCCGAGAATGCTGGTCAGTTCGGCATTGACGATCTTGACGATCTGCTGACTGGGATCGAGGGCCTGCGACAGCTGGGCGCCGATCGCGGCCTCTCGGATTCGGGCGACGACGGCGCGGGCGACGGTGACGTTGACGTCGGCCTCGAGCAGTGCCGTGCGTATTTCGCGCAGCACCTCGTCGACGTCGGCCTCGGTGAGTCGTCCCTTGCCACGAAGGCGCTTGAAGATGCCGTCAAAACGGTCTGACAGTGTGTCGAACATGCGCAGGTCAGGCTAGCGGCCCCATCGC
>JBDSDH010000020.1:0-8902 GCA_039920665.1 Ilumatobacteraceae bacterium | reverse complement strand
ACAAGGCTGGCTCGAGCACACCGTGCACCATTCGACGTCGTTTCGCTCATGGTGGAAGTATCGAACTGTGCAGCGCTTGTTTCCCCTTCCCGCCGGACCCACCACCATCGCAGAGGCCTACGGAGTCCAACGCCCGCAGCCCGAGAGTGGGCGACCGTGGGTTGGGTTGTGCATGGTCGCCAGCATCGACGGCTCGACCGTGCTCGACGGAGCGTCCGCGGGTCTGTCGAGCGACGTCGACCGACAGGTGATGTTGACGCTGCGCTCGATCGCCGACATGATCATCGTCGGAGCTGGCACGGTTCGTGCCGAGGGATACGGGCCGCCACGCAAGACCGGGCAGCGGATCGGAGTCGTCACCCGCACCGGCAAGGTCGATCTCCACCTGCCACTGTTCACGAGTGGTGCCGGATTCCTGATCATGGCCGACGATTCTCCGGAGTTGCCGGTCGACACCGTTCGGGCCGGCACAGGTGAGATCGATCTGGCTGTTGCGCTGACCCGGTTGCCTGGTTCACCCCGATTTGTACAGGCTGAGGGTGGAGCTTCGCTGAACGGATCACTGGCGGCATCCGACCTGCTCGACGAGATCAACATCACCACATCACCAATGGTTGTTGGTGGCGCAGGATCCAGGGCCACCACCCACGCCCCCGCGCTCTCGCACCGATATTCGCTCGCCCACCTGATCGCGGACGACAACTTTCTGTTCAGTCGTTACGTGCGAGCCTGAACAGCCCCAGAGCCGGAGGTGCCGGGTCAGGCCTGGTGCGACTGCAGCTTGTGCAGCAGTTGCAACTCCTCGACGAAATCGCCGGCCTCGTCGAAGTTCTTGTACACCGACGCAAACCGGAGATATGCGACCTCGTCAAGCTCACGCAGCCGATCGAGCACAGCAACACCGACCACAGCGCTGGACACCTCGTTGCCGTGGAGCCGAGCGGCATCTTCGACCGACATCGACAGTGCTTGCAGTTGTTCGTGGGTCACCGGCCGACCTTTGCAGGCTGACAACACACCGGACATCACCTTGACCCGATCGAACAGTTCGCGCCCGCCGTGGGTCTTGACAACCATCAACGGCATCTCTTCGAGGCGTTCGTAGGTGGTGAAGCGGTTGGTACATTGCGGGCACAGCCGACGCCGTCGAATAGCCGCTCCTTCGTCAGCGAGACGCGAGTCGACCACCTTGGTGTCTTCGGCGTGGCACGATGGGCAATGCACTCCGGCAGGCTACAAGCCGGGGTCGGCCAGATCCTGACGTCAGAGCGATCTCAGGGAAGGGTGAGCAACTGACCAGCTTGCACCGACGCACCGCCGTTGGCGTCGACAAGACGCTCGACATAGTCAGCGACGCTGTCGCGGCCGTGCCAGCTCTCGGCGATGCTCCACAACGATTCGCCGGGCTGCACCAGATAGGGCGTGCCCGCTGCCGGAGCCGGTGCAGTGGTTGCATGGGGACCAACGCCCACAGCGGCACTGGCGGTGAGTGACGAAATTGCTGGCTGAACCACGGGGGTGGAGGCAGGTACACCTCCGTGGTCAGCCAGAACCGAACGCGCCGACAGGCCGAGGCCGGCCAGGAGCGCAACGAACAACAGCCCGACGAGCAGGCGGCGGCGCATGAAAACCATGTGACTGGAATGATTGCGACCGACCGCCGGGAAACGGACCTCGAAGGTGGGCATCAGGTTCGGGGTGGTGGCGGTCATCGCATTCTTCCTCAACGGGCGGTCGATCACCCGTTCGTCGAACGAGTGTACGCAGTGTGCCACGAACGACCGTTCGATGTCAACACTCGATCGAACTTCTGTTTGGGTACACATGTTTCGGGAACGGGTGTTTGACTTCTCGATCGAACGTCCGTACGCTGGCCGAATGACCGACTCGTCACTCACCACCAGGCAGCGTCAGATTCTCGACGTCATCGAAGCCAACATGCGCGAGCGAGGGTTCCCGCCATCGGTTCGTGAGATCGGCGAGGCCGTTGGCCTCACCTCTCCGTCCACGGTCCACAGCCACCTCGCGTCGCTCGAAAAGATGGGGTATCTGCGCCGGGATCCCTCCAAGCCACGGGCGATCGAGGTCCGTTACGACCCCAACTCCGGGGTCGCAATGGAGCGTCGGCCGGTGCGCCACGTTCCGCTCGTCGGCGATGTCGCGGCCGGAACCGACGTCCTCGCCCAAGAGAACGTCGAGGAGTTGCTCCCGATGCCGGTCGACTTCACCGGTGACGGCGATCTGTTCATGCTGCGCGTTCGCGGCGATTCGATGATCGACGCCGGAATCCTCGACGGCGACTTCGTGGTGGCTCGCCAGCAGACCATTGCCGACAACGGCGACATCGTCATCGCCGGCATCTTTGGCGAGGAGGCCACGGTCAAGACCTACCAGCGCAAGGGCGCTGTTGTCACGCTTGTGCCGTCGAACCTGCGGTTGGAGCCGATGGTGTTCCCGGCTGACGAAGTCGAGATCTTCGGTCGCGTCGTCACGGTGATGCGTCGCCTCTGACAGGATCACCGAGTTGCGGCTCGGACAATCAATGGAACACCGAAACGACCCGCCGGATCAATCCGGCGGGTCGTTTCAGATGATCTGGAGCAGTTCTGGCGTCAGGCGTTGGGAGCGCCCCACCCGCCACCGGCGGGTGGCGGCGACGCGGGCGGTGCACCGTACGGGCCTGGCGCCTGGCCCGGATACGGACCCGGTGCTTGGCCTGGGAATTGGCCGGGGAACTGACCAGGCGGCGCCTGCACCGGCTGCGTGCCGTATTGACCGGGGTATTGACCCGCCGGCATCGAAAATTGACCCGGCGAGAACTGGCCGGGTTGGTTTCCGGGGAATCCACCCGAGCCGCCCGTGGGAGCGCCCGTGGCTGGCTTGCGGCGCAATCCGAGCAGGATGAACAGCAATCCGAGCACAAGTCCCGCTGCTGCGACGATGATCGCGGTCGTCTTCAGCGAGTCGCCCGCCTCGTTCGGGTTGCGTCCGACGGCAATCGCAAAATCAGAGTCGTCGCTCTCCACTGAAAGGGTGTAGGTGCCGGGCTGATCGATGTCGACCGAGCGGATCGACGTACCGACGAACCCGGCCGAGTCGTAGCTGATCCCCGAACTGCGGCCGAGGTCGACCTCGTCGCCGCTGTCGTCGGTGAGCGTCAACGACACCCGGATCCGATCGGTGCCGTGGTCGTAGTCCGTGCCCGTGTTTTCGCAGTCACCACGGAGATCGCCGATCTTGCCGACACTCTCGGTGTAGAAGATGAACGTGCCGGTGCCAGTGAAGTCGAATTCGGTGTCGCACCCGATCGGGGCACGTTGCAGATTCTTGACTGCGTCCTGAGCCTGACTGTCGCTCGACAGATACAGCACGATGCCCGCAGCAACGCCGCCGATCAGCAGAATGAAACCGACGACGAGCAGTCCCGTGCGGCGCGAACCCTTGGCTGGTTCGGGTGCGTTCTGATACAACATCAATTCACTCCTAGACGCTGGATGACCAGCTCGATTTTGTCATCTGGTTGGACTACCGCGATCCGAACGTTATTCGAACCTCCAGCCCCGTAGAAATCTCCGGGGCTGACGAGCGCACCGCCGACAGTGGCCATTCGTTCTGCGAAAGCCCAACCGTCTCGAGCATCAAACCACAGATAGAAGCCGCCCGCCGGAATCTCGATGTCGTAGCCCGACCACTCAGTGATTGCAGCCGCCAGCCGTTGCATCCGGCGCAGGTACCGATCACGCTGGATGGTGACATGCTCGTCGTCGCCGAGTGCGACCACCGCTGCGGCCTGCGCGGGCCCGGGGACCATCAACCCGAGGTGCTTGCGAACTTCCTGCAGGTAGTGGACGAGTTCGGCGTCGCCGGCGTAAAAACCCACTCGAACACCGGCCAGGTTCGATCGCTTCGACAGCGAGTGCACTGCGATCACGCCGGTGAAGCCGTGTTGGAGGATGCTGTGCGCCGGACCGCTCCACGTGAACTCGGCGTAGCACTCGTCGCTGAACACGGGAACGCCGTTGGCCCGGCCCCATGCCGTTGCCGCGCCGAGATCGTCGAGGGCTCCGGTTGGATTGCTGGGACTGTTGATCCACAGCATCAGCGCCCGGTCTGCATCTGCGGGATCGATGCTCGCCAGATCCAGCCCGCCGGAAGCGCCGACTGCCACCGGCACGGCCCGACACCCGGCCAGGATCGCGCTCATCTCGTACGTCGGGTAGGCAATTGCGGGGAAGAGCACCGTGTCCCGGGTCGGCGTGCGCAGCTTCAGCAGTTGTGCGGTGGTCGCCACCAGTTCTTTGGTGCCGACGCACGCGCCGATCTGGCCGATCGGAATGTCGACGCCGAACCGGCGACTGATCCAGTCCCGAGCTGCGGTCCGAAGCGGCACCGACCCAATGCTGGCGGGATATCCGCGCTCGGCACCCGATGTCGACAGCGCAGCAATGACGGCGGGTGGCGGTGGATCGCACGGAGTGCCGATCGACAGATCGACGGCACCGCCGGGCAACGCATCAGCGATCGGATGAAATCTTTCGAGTCGGTCGTAGGGATACGGCGGAGGAACGAACCCCCGTGGCACTGGTCTGGGTTCGGACGCCGTCATGGATGACATGCTGGCCGATCAGGCCGGTGTCACGACGAATTGTTCGAGACGACCGGCCGATGCGCCGGCCAAGCGAGCGCGAATGCGGATGCCTTCGTCCTCGTTCGACATCGACACCACTTCACCTTCACGGTGGACCGACGCGAGGACATCGCCTCGGTCGTACGGGATGAGCAATTCGTACACGGTCGCCATCGCCCGGAGCCGATCGCCGAGCGCTTGGAGGAACTCATCGGTTCCTTCACCGTTCAGCGCGCTGACCGCGACTGATCCCTCGTGCTCGCCGACCAGTCGCCTCGCGGCCTCGGGATCCTTGTCGCATTTGTTGAAGACGAGCATTTCCGGAACGCCGAGCGCGTCGATCTCTTCGAGCACCTTGCGCACCGCCGTCATCTCACCCTCCGGATCGGGTGAGCTGGAATCAACCACATGAACCAGAAAGTCAGCGCCCCGTGCGACTTCGAGGGTGCTCTTGAACGCCTGGACCAGTCCATGGGGCAGCCGTCGGACGAAACCGACGGTATCGGTAAGCAACACCGGCTCCCCGCCCGGCAGTGACAGCCGGCGGGTGGTGGGATCGAGCGTCGCGAACAGTCGATCTTCGACGAGCACACCCGCTTGGGTCAACTGGTTCAGCAGCGTGGATTTGCCGGCGTTGGTGTATCCGACGATCGTGACTGCGGCGAGTCCGCTGAGGCCACGTCCCTTGCGCTGCAGATCTCGGGTGTGCTGCAAATCGACCAGGTCGTGTTCGAGCTTGGTGATCCGACGCATGATCCGACGACGATCGACCTCGAGTTTGGTCTCACCCGGACCACGGGTACCGATTCCCGCGCCCTGTTGGGTCAGATTGCCCGAGACACCGCGACGCAGGCGAGGAAGCCGATAGCGCAGCAGCGCCAATTCGACCTGAGCCTTGCCCTCGAGCGTGTGGGCATTCTGGGCGAAGATGTCGAGGATGACCGCAGTACGGTCGATCGCTGTCCGGCCGAGTGCCTTTTCGAGATTGAACTGCTGCGACGGCTTGAGCTCGTTGTCGAAGACGACTGTGTCGGCGTCGACAGCAAGGCACATCTCGCGCAATTCGTCAACCTTGCCTTTGCCGATGAACCATGAGCTGTCCGGCGCATCACGGCGCTGGGTGAGGCGACCAGCTTCGTCAGCGCCGGCCGTGTCGATCAGCAACGAGAGTTCGTCGAGGCTGGCATCGACTTCATCGTCGGTCAGGCCATTGAGGCCGACGCCGACGAGCACGATGCGTTCTCGCTTGGTGCGCTCGATGAGCGTGGCGCCGAGCGCCTCTTGATACGGGGTGGTCATGGAAGATCGATCTGCAGGCGGGCGATGAAGACAGCCGGCCCGACCAGTGTCACGTGCCCGGGCTCGGGTTGATGCAGACGAACCTTTGCATCCCCACCGTCCATGTGCACGAGAATTTCTCCGTCGAGCGGCGAGGCGAGACCCCAGTGCACCGCTGCCCAGGCGCTGACGCAGGCTCCGGTGCCACACGCTTCGGTGATTCCGGCCCCGCGTTCATGGACTCGCATCGTGATCGCCGAAGGCTCTGGGCCGGGCTCGATGATTTCGAGGTTCACCTGCGGAACCTTGCGCCCGAGGCCGAGCAGATCGACGACAAGCACGTCTTCGACACCGACCACGGTGTGCGGGTTACCGGTGTTGAGGTGCAGCACAGGCCGCATCGGGTCCGCACCGATCGCATGCCACCCGTGCGGTTCATCCATCGCCGTCACTTCGCCCATGCCGACGCTGGCCATCACGGTGGCGTCGTCGAGCGGATCGAGATGTACCGAGCGAACTCCCCCGTCGGTGTGCACAACGTAATCGACCTCGCCCGCATGTCCGGCGGCGAGGTAGGCGGCCTGCACGAGGCAGCGAATCCCGTTGCCGCTCATTTCGGCCCGGCTGCCATCGGCGTTGTGGAGCACCATCGACAACTCGAACGTGTCGAGGACGGTGAGCAACAACAACCCGTCAGCGCCGATGCCACGTCGGCGGTCGCACCATCCAATGGCAAGCTCGGCCCAGTCGGCATCGGCCGAAAGTTGGGTGGTGTCGCAGACCAGGAAGTCGTTGCCGAGACCATGATGTTTGGTGAGCGTGATCGTCATCAGAGGAACTCCTGCACAACGGGTAGCACTTCGCCAACCGGGTCGTGGTCGATGTCGACCCAGCGTATGCGTGGGTCCCTCCGGAACCATCGTTCCTGGCGCACCGCGAACTGGCGGGTCCGCAGAATGATCTCTGCAACGGCTTCGTCGAGCGATGTGTCGCCTCGCAAGTGGGCCATCAGTTCCTTGTACCCGAGCGCCTGCAGCGCCGTCCGGGATGGCCCCTCAGGGCGTTCGAGCAAGGCATTCACTTCAGCTAACAGTCCGGCGTCCATCATCCGGTGGACCCGGGACGCGACCCGCTCGGTGAGCAACTCTCGTGGCCAGCGCAATCCGACCTGGGCCGTGTCGATCTCGGGATAAGCCGATGTACCGGGACCGAAGCTGCTGAACGGCCGACCGCTACCGAGGCACACCTCGAGGGCTCGGATGATGCGTCGTTCGTTGGTGCGTTCGATCTTGGCTGCCGCATCGGGATCGAGCGCAGCCAGCCGCTCGTGGAGGTTCTCGACGTCGAAGTCGGCCGCCAATTCGGCCTCCAGTTGGTGCCGGATCTCTGGCCACTCCCCCGGCAGCGTCAGTTCGTCGATGACTGCGGTGAGATACAGCCCGGTGCCGGCGACCAGTAGAGCCGTGTGTTGTCGGCTCGCTATCTCGGCCAGTGCTGCTGTGGCCGAGCGCTGGTACTCGGCAACGGTGAACGTCTCACCTGGATCGACGAGATCGATGCAGTGATGGGGCACGGCGGCTCGATCGGCGGCGGTCGGCTTGGCGGTGCCGATGTCCATCCCGCGATAGACCTGCATAGCGTCGACCGCAACGATTTCGACGTCGGTTCGGCCAGCAGCGAGCGCCATCGCGACATCGCTCTTGCCACTCGCCGTCGGGCCGAGAATGACGATCTTTCCCGTCTTGTTGTCAGACTTCTTGCCCGCCGCAGTGGTCGTCTGGGTCACAACATTCCCCGAATTCGGGATCTGTTGTGACACAGATCGTGGCAGCCGTTCAGAGCGACATCACCGGGATACGGATCTTGTGCGCCGCGTCGGCGGTTCGTTCGATGAAACGACCCCCGAGGTGGTGCGGCGCGGCTGTGATGATCTCGACCGTTGCGTACGAGCCCGAACGGAGCGGCTCGGGCGACGGGAAGTGGACGAGCTTGTTCTGGCGCGTTCGACCCGTCATGATGCCCGAATCCTTGCGCGACGGTCCCTCGATCAGCAGTTCTTCGATGCGACCGATGCGCCCGCGGTGCTTCATCAGCGCACTGCGCTCGACCACCAGCTTGAGCCGATCGAACCGGTCCGCTGCGACCTTCGAATCGACAAATCGATCGTCCATCGTCGCGGCCTCGGTTCCCGGCCGGGGCGAGAAGATGAACGTGAACGCGAAGTCGAACTCGGCGGCCGCGGCAACGTCGAGAGTTTGCTCGAAGTCGGTCTCGGTCTCACCCGGAAAGCCGACGATGATGTCGGTGCTGACGGCCAGGTCGGGCATCGCCGCGCGGGCTTCGGCCAGGCGCAACAGGTAGCGCGCAGCCGTATAGCCGCGGTGCATCGAAGCCAACACCCGATCGGAGCCGGCCTGCAACGGATAATGGAGGTGCTCGCACACTGCCGCGGTCTCGGCCATCGCAGCGATGGTGTCGAGGCGCATGTCCTTGGGATGAGGGCTGGTGAAGCGCACCCGCCGGATACCATCCACAGCACCCACCGCGCGAAGCAGTTCGGAGAACAGAGGGCGGATCCGCACGTCCGCTTCGCCGCCTTGGCGCTGGGCCAATGTGAGGTCGCGCCCGTAGCTGTTCACGTTCTGGCCGAGCAGGGTGATCTCGGTGACGCCCTTGGCGGCGAGCAGCTCGACTTCGGCGACGATGTCGAGGAACGGCCGGCTGATCTCGGCGCCGCGCACGGCCGGCACGATGCAGAATGCGCACGAGTTGTCGCACCCGATCTGGATCGTGACCCACGCGTTGAAGCTGCTCTCGCGGCGGACCGGCAACGCGCTGGGGAACATCGCCTGATCATCGATCACGGCTTGGTCGAAGATCTCGGTGATCGGCCCAGCGGTATCGGCTGAGCGGATCAGCGCGCTGGCCCGGTGCACGTTGTTGGTGCCGAGGACGACATCGACCCACGGCGCCCGTTTGCGGACACCCTCGCGATCC
>JBDSDH010000019.1:0-15959 GCA_039920665.1 Ilumatobacteraceae bacterium | reverse complement strand
TGATCAGCCTGCTGGCTGCCGGCAGCGGCGACGGGGTCTACACGTCGAGCAACATCCTCGACCCGAACGACCCGGCCAACGACGCGGCCCCCGGCGTCAAGACCTTCAAGGACGCCTACGCCGCAGCCGGTCTCACCGGCGACCTGGCCACGACGGCCACTGGTTGGCAGGTCAGCGAGTTCACCGTTGCGATCCTGATCAAGGCCGCTGAGTCCGGCTCGATCAGTCGCAAGTCGATCATCGAAGCCGCTCGCAACCTGGAATTCACCCCGACCCTCGGTCGCCCGGGTGTTGTCTACAAGCTCGACGGCACGACCGACGTGAACACGGTGGAGTCGCTGCAGGTCATCCAGTGGGATGAAGCAGCCGGCGTGTTCAAGGACATCGGTCCCGTCGACACCGAATACGAAAGCTGATCAACACCTCAGTCACGAACTGTTGATCTGAATGAACGATGCCGGCTCCTCGAGGGGCCGGCATCGTGCGTTCTGCTCGCACGTCTTTCAGCAACGATGTCACCGTCGAGATCAGATTTTGAGGTCCTTGGCGGTCGACCGGAGCTGACCGCCGTCTTGGCGACCGAGGATGCACAGCACCTTGCGGTCGTCCTCGTCGTTCCAACCGTCGAGGCTGGGCACGATCCAGGTGATGAACAGCGATGAATCGAACGGGCTGATCCCGACGAATCCGTCGAATGCGCCATAGCACTCACGCTCGGCGAAGGTCTCCAGCGCCGACAGACCCGGATACACGTCGTTGGTGATGTCCTCGACGGTCGCGAAGATCTCATGGCTGTGCGGCTTGGTGCAGTCCACCACCGGCAACTTCGACACTTCGGCTCCGAGCGCACTGTCGACGAGCAGGCACTGCCCTGTATCGACCTTGAGCACCGCCTCCGACTTGGGCGCGTCCGGGTCCGGTGCCGAACTACATGCAGCGGCGGTGACGACGAGGACACCGCCGATGAGACCATGGACGAGGGGACGGACCGAGGGGCGAATGCCCGCGAGTGTAGCCAACCAAGTTTCCTCACTCCACGTGCAGACACCCCTACTCGCCAGGATCGATGCGGACTACACTGCCGACGTGGCAGCACTGTGGGACCAGTCTGAATTTCGTTGCGCGCGCACCGACACGGTGACCTGAGGTGCTGTCCGAGTTCGACGAAGGCCTGGAGGCATTCCTGCGGGCAGTCACGCCGCTCAGTGCCGTCGACATCGACGTGTCGTTCGAGACGCCGAACGACGAATGGGCGGCCAAGCTCACCCGTCCGACCGTCAACGTCTATCTCTGGGACATCCGGCGCAGCTCCACACGTGCGGTGACGGGTGTCGAGCACGCCCAGCGTGACGGCGTGACGGTTCGCCGGATGGCGCTGCCGCGGCTCGAACTGCGGTACTTCGTGTCCGTGTGGACCTCCGAGCACGACGACGAACGGGCGCTGATCAGCGCGCTGACGATCGCCCTCCTGGGCCACCCCGAGATCTCAGCCGGCTTCTTGCCGGATTCAGTGATGATCGCTCCGTATCCCCAACTGCAATTGGCGCGGTCGACCGATACCGACATCTTCCGTCTCGACGGCCGGATGAAGCTCGGGTTGCAACTGCAGATGCTGGTGGTGGCCGACATCGGTGGCGGCGCCCCGCTGGCCAAGCCGGTCAGCGAACTCGGCATCTCGTTGACCGATCGCGACACCGGCGCGACATCCCAACCGCCGCGTCTGATCGCAGGCGAGTGTCTCGATCCAGGCGCGATCGGTTCTACGGTGCGCGCACCCAATGGCGTGGCCACCGTCAACGCGGCGGGCCGATTCCTGATCACCGCCCGCCCAGGAGACACGCTGGTGTTGGAGACCGAAACCGCACGAACGGTCGTCGTTCCTCCGGCCGGCGGTGTGGTCTTCACCGGTACCGAACCAATCCCGGCGGACACCCCCTGATGCGCACCGCCGTCGCGACCTCGCACCTGCGGGTCACACCGGGCAAGTCAGTCGTACTCGACGTCGACGTGACCAACACGTCCGACATCATCGATGGCGTCACCGCCACCATCCAGGGTCTCGATCCAGCATGGGTCTCACTGGTCGTGCCGGTCGTGAGCCTGTTCCCCGATGCCAGCGCAACGCTGTCGTTGCGGATCAATCTCCCCACAAACTGTCTCGCCGGGGAGTATCTGGTCAGCGTCCAAGTGGTGTCGATCATCGACCCCGAACGCTTCTCCGACCACGAATTCTGGCTCTCGGTCGATCCGCTGCTGGCGGCGTCGCTGACCCTGCACCCGTCGGTCGTCGTGGGTGGCAGTCATGGCGCTTTCATGGCGTCGATCACCAACGAGGGCAACGTCACCGCTGATCTCGTCGTTGGGTGTCGCGACGAAAGCCGACACCTGAACTGTGTTGCCTACCCCGCGACGGTCAGTGTGCCGGCTGGGGAGACCCATACCGTCGAAATCCATGCCGACGGCAAACGGCCGTTGTTTGGCGACCTGGTCAGCCGCACCATCACGATCGAGATCGCCGGCGGCAGCGATGTCGCCACCACGGCGGGGGGCGACCCACAACAGATCTCGCTGCCGGCGGTGGCGACCTTCAATCAGAAGCCGCGTATCCCTCGCGGTGTGCTCACGATCCTGATCCTGGCGGCGATCATCGCCCTGTGGGCCACGGTGTTCCTGCTCGTCGTGACGGCGCTGCGCGACAAGCCTGATGCGACCAAGGCCGTCGCCACCGACTTCGACGCGGGCGGGCCGGGCGAGGTCAATCTGGCCGCAGTCGCAGTCTCGATGTCCGGTGCCGTGTCGGCCCAGTCCACCGGCGCACCGCTGCCGTTGATCACGGTCGAGGCATTCCGGATCAAACCGAGCGGCGATCAGGTGTCCGTTGGGTCAGCCGGCACCGACGATGCCGGTGCGTTCGCGCTCGATTCGTTGCTGCCCGGTCATTACAAGCTGCGGTTCTCCGCTGAAGGCTTCGACGAATTGTGGTACCCCGCTGCAGCCGATGCCGCCAGCGCCGAGGAGATCGTCATCGCTCCAGCTGACAAGCGGGGCAAGCTCGACGTCGTGATGGCCGGCAAGCCGGGTGGGATGAGCGGCCAGATCATCGCTCCTGAAAACCAAGGTTCGGCTGCCGCGATCACCCTCACCATTACTCAGAAGATCGAGAATCCGATCGAGGGCCAACCGCTGCCCGAGCCGGTGCGGGTACCGGTCGATGCGGCCGGAAACTTCACGCTCGCCGCAATGGTGACGCCGGCGAGTTACACGATTCGAATCGAGGCGACCGGATTCGATCCGCGCGAGTTCGACGAGTCACTGAACGCCGGAGAGAACAAGGTGATCAACACCGTCACGCTCGGCGCAGCGGCCGGCGGCTTCACCGGCGTCGTCACCTCGACGAATGGTGTCGGGCTGGGCAACGTCGACGTCACGGTGAGCAGCGGCGACTTCGTCAAGACCACCAAGACCCCCACTTCGGGCAACGTCGGCGGGTTCAGCATCGACGCGCTGGAGACCCCTCGCACCTACACACTGACGTTCAGCCTCGACGGCTACTCCGAGCAGACGATCGCCGTCGACCTCGGATCCGGAGAGACCCGCTCGATCTCGGTGATCCTGGTCGGGGGGCAGGGCGCAGTATCGGGCCGAGTCACCGACGGTGCCGGAATCGCACTCGGCGGTGTCGTCGTCGACGTCGGCTGCGGCACCTACACCGCGAGCACGGCGACGCTGACCGCCTCGGCGGCCGCCGAGCAGGCCGGCACCTACACCGTTTCGGAGATCCCGGCGCCCGCTGCGTGCACGATCACCTTCTCCAGCCCGGGCTACATCAGCCAGACCATTCGCACCGACCTCACCGGTGCCGGCGTGGTCGGCGGTCTCGATGCAGTCCTGCCGAAGTCGCTTGGTTCGGCCAACGGCATCGTGTCCACTGGATCGACGGGTGTCTCGGATGTGATCGTCGAACTGTCGAACGGCTCCAACCCGCGCAGTACTGTCACGGCCACCTCCCCCGCCGGGGCGTACCGCTTCGCTGATGTCGAACCTGGTGACTACACCCTCACGTTCCGCAAGGCCGGCCTCGCGACTCGCGTCGTCATCATCACCGTCGCTGCCGATCAAACGGTCGAGCGCGATGTCACCCTGTCGGCGAGTTCCTGATGTTCGCCGATGTCTTCCCTGCCCTCGTCGAGGTCGGACCTGGCGAGGAGTGCACGATCTCGGTTCGGATCACCAACTCGACACCGATGATCGACGGCTATCAGGTCAGCCTGTTCGGCCTCGATCCCGCATGGGTCCTCACCACCCCTTCGCGGCTGTCGCTGTTCCCCGATGAGGTCGGCGAGGTGGCGATCACGATTCACCTCCCGTCCACATTCCCGGCTGGTCATCGCCAACTCAGTGTGCACGTCCGCTCCGAGAACGATCCGGCCAACTTCGCGCTGACGTCGCTCGGGTTGCTGGCGCTGGGTCAGCACCGCGTGCGGTTACGGGTCGACCCGGTCGTGGTCACCTCCGGTGGCGAGGCAACGTTCGGGCTGATCGTCAACAACGACGGCAATACGACGATCAGTGCGATCGGCTCCGCAACCGACCCGGAGGAAATGGCGACGATCCAGCTCGCCCCGGCTGCCCTCGATCTGCTGCCCGGCCAGCAGGAAGTGATCGAGGCCAGGGTGTCGGCCAAGCGCCCCTGGTTCGGTCAGCCCAAGGTGCGAGTGCTCACATTCGCAGTCGACAGCACCACGCGCGTCGAGGCGGTCGCAACCTTCATCCAGCGGCCAAGGATCAGCCGATGGTTGATGTCGCTGATGGGTCTCATCGCCGCTGCCGCGGTTTTCGCCGCCGTCCTCAGCCGGACGTTCGACTCGGTTGTCGACCAGGCCAGCGTCGACAAGGGTCTGCTCACCGAAGCACTCAACAAGGGCGGCGCCGGTGGAACAATGGTGCCGGTCGACCCCGGTTCGGTCGCCGGCAAAGTCGTGTTGTTCAGCACCGGAGCCGGCGTGGCCGGAGTTCAAGCCGAACTGTTCGGCACCGGCAACACCAAGGTTCCGCTGTCCACCGCCGCCACCAGCGAGGACGGAAGTTTCGCGTTCGGTCGGCTCAACGCGGGCAAGTTCAAGGTTCGTTTCAGCGGTGCAGGATTCAACGAGGTCTGGTACGAGACAGGCACCACCGCGGCCGATGCTGTCGAAGTCGAGGTCCAACTCGGCAAGGCGGTCATGCTCAACAACGTCACCCTCGGCGGCCGTCCCGGCAGCATTGCCGGCACCGTCGAGGCCGATGACCTGACCGGCATCAACGCCACGCTCGTGGTTCCCGGAACCATCACCGACGACGTGCAGGCCAAGGTGCTGTCCGTCCCCGTCTCGGCCGACGGCAAGTTCCTGTTCGAAAACGTTCCGTCTCCCGCCTCCTATCAACTGATCGTGACCAAGTCCGGCTACGCCACCGAGACGCGCGACGTCTCGATGGGCCCTGCCCAAGCGGTCGAGAACATTCAGGTCGTGTTGCGTCGAGGCGACGGAGTCATCCGCGGACGGATCACGAACCTGGCCGGGTCGCTCGGCGGCGCAACCATCGAGGCCACCGACGGCGTGAGCAAGGTGTCCACCGTCAGCCTCACCGAGGGCGACGTCGGTGCATTCGTGCTGCGGTCGTTGGCCACACCGCAGAACTACACGCTGACGATCACCCGACCGGGATACCGCGCCGAAACCCGAACCGTGAACCTCGCCGCAGCGCAGGACCTCGACTCGGGAATCGTTCTGCTCGAACGCTCGACCGGGTCGTTGGGCGGAACGGTCAGCCAGGTCGGCATCGGTCCCGTGGGTGGCGTGGCTGTCACGATCACAGCGGGCGACACCACGATCACGACATTCACGGCGAGCGCTGGAGTCGTCGGCAGCTACTTCGTCGACCAGTTGCCGATTCCGGCGACCTACACGCTCACGTTCGCCAAGGTCGGGCTCCAGCAGCAGGTGCGGATTCAGGACCTCGACCCCACCAATCTGGCCGATTCGCCGCCGATCGATGTCGCCATGCCTCGCGGCACTTCCACCATCGCCGGCACCGTCAGGGGGGTGAACGGTGCGCCAGTTGCACTGGCAACAGTGACGCTCAGTGACGGCACGACGCAGCGCGTGTTGTCCACTGCCAATGATCCGCTCGGCAGGTTCAGCTTCACCAACGTCGCCCCCGGTACCTACACCCTCAACGCATCGCTCCCCGGAACGAGCGCTGCTGTGCGCCTCGTCAACGTGATCGCAAATGCGGATCAGGAGCTCGACATCTCGCTGTCGGCCCAGGCATCGGCCGCCGGCCAAGTGTTGCTGTTGACATCGAGTCCCACCACCACCGCAGCGCCCGCCACCACCGCAGCGCCCACCACCACCGCAGCGCCCACCACCACAGCAGCGCCCACCACCACCACCACGACACCGGCGCCGGACACCACGTTCGACCCGAACGCGACCATCCCGCCGACGACGCCGGCCACCACCCCGCCGACGGCCCCGCCGACGACGCCGGCCACCGCCCCGCCGACCACTGCGCCGACCTCAGCGGTGTATGCCCCGTATGCGGGCGCGACGGTGCGTCTGTTCCTGGCGACGAACTTCCCGACAGGGACCGCGGTTGCGACCACCGTGACCGACATCAATGGTCTGTACACATTCAATGCGCTTGACGCTCCACAGAACTATGTGATCGCCGTGTACCAGACCAATGTCTCTCCGGACCCGCTCGATTCGGTGTCGATATTGACCCAACCGAGCACCCAGCTGACGGTGGCCACCTTCAAGATTCCGGTATTGTTCTGATGCAGTGTTTTGAGGTCCGTCGCAGGTCGGGGCGGTATCGGCGAACGCGGATCGGGCAACCAACATGAAGATCGACTTGCTCGACCCTGTTGTCGAGGTGTCTCCGGGACATACCGCATTGTGTCGTGTTCGCGTCCGTAACGACTCGGTTGGACCATCGGCATACACCCTGCGCGTCGTTGGCTTGTACGACGTCGATGTCGAATATCCCCTCGGCAATGAACCGCTGCCGGCGGGTGCCGAGGCCCGCTTCGACGTCAGCCTCGAAGTTCCCGCCGAGTTCGCCGCCGGACGCCACTCGCTTGCGGTCGAAATCACGTCGGACCGTCGTGGTGAACGGCCGGTCCTGGCCGGGATGACCGTCGATGTGTCGTCGATCCAGAAGGTTGCGATGCGGGTCAATCCAAACATGGTGAAGGGTCACCGCAAGGGCCGTTTCCGCGTCGAACTCGACAACCGTGAAGACCATGGCGTCGATCTCGACATCGAGGGTCAGGGCCAGGACCTGTCGTTCACGTTCGGCCGCAAGCGAGTTCGGCTGCAACCCGGTGCCTCGGTCTCGATCAACGGCACCGTGCGCGGCGATCGCCGCCTGATTCGCGATCCCGCGAACCACGTTCTCACGGTGGTCGCCACCGGCCGCTCGGCTCCGATTTACGCCGACGCCACATTCCAGCAACGTCCGGTGGTCCCTCGTCGATTCCGATCCGGAATGGCCATCCTCGCCCTGCTCGGTCTGTGGGCCGGCATCCTCGGTGCGGGCGCTTACTGGTACTCGCAGCGCAATGGTTCCACATCTGCGGGCGACAAATCGGCAGCCCTCGTCGACACCAATGGCGACGGCGTTCCCGACACACCGCTCGGCGAACTTTCCCCCGGAGCCGATGGAACAGCGTCAGCCGGTGGTGCGGCGGCCGGCGCAGGAGGAGCCGCCGACGGCGCTACCACTGAAATTCCGGGCAAGAACCTGCGACCCACCTCGACCGTCGTCAGTGGCACCGTCAAAGCCGGCGACACCGGCAAGGACGCCGGCATCACGGTGTCGTTGTCTCCCACCACGCTCGGCGGAAATCCGAACGAGACTCCGGCCCAGGCCGCCTCGTTCGCACGCGGCGGCGGGCGCGTCGCCCAGACGTCCAAGATCTGGCCGTCGCGATACAACCGGGCCAGCACGGGTGGCATCAGCGAGCGCCGAGTCACCGAGTCGGTCATCTCTGCACTGAGCGACGGCGACGGTGTCTGGATGTTCCCGGACGTCGCGATCCCCGACAACTACCAGGTCACCTTTTCCAAGGCCGGATTCGACACCCAGTCGTTCATCGTCACTCCTCCCGAAGACGGCAAGGCTGTGGCCCTGGACGTCGTCCTCGATCCAGCCACCGGTTCCGCCGGCGGGGTCGTCAGCGGTCCCAACGGCCCACTGGGCGGAGTCGACATCGTCGTCACCGACGGTGTGCTGACGTTCAACTCCAAGACCTCCAGCGAGGCCGGGTCGCTCGGGAGATGGTCGGTCAGCGGACTGAGCACGCCGAACACCTACACCCTCACCGCCGGGCTGCGTGGCTACGGCACCCAGGTCCAGCAGGTCACCCTCGATCCGGGCCAGCAGAGCAACTCGATCGTCGTTTTGATGGTGCCGGGTGTCGCTACGATCTCGGGCCACGTCGCCGCCAATGCCGAACCGCTCGGCGGCGTTTCGATCACAGCGTCGAGCGGCGACCTCACCCGCAGCGCGACCAGCCTCACGCTCGGCGACAGCGGTTCGTACAGCTTGCCGCAGCTGAAGATTCCCGGCACGTACACGATCACCGCGTCGGCCGCCGGCTACGTCACCCAGACCCGCGAACTGATGCTCAGCGACAACACCGGTGCCGTCGATTTCACGCTGATCCGCACCACCGGCAGCATCACCGGTCTCGTCGTCAGCAACACCGCAGGCAACCTGCCCGGCGTCGGCATCACCGTTCGCCACGACGACCTCTCGTTCAACTCCACCACCGCCGTTGCGCCGAGCGCGGGAACGTTCCGCATCGACGAACTGCCGCCCGGCGACTATCTGGTGACCTTCTCCCGCTACGACCACGCCGAGGTCTCGCAGCTCGTCACCATCACCGCCGGCGAGGTCAAGAACCTCGGCGACATCATGATGGAGTTCCGCGCTCGGCCACCGCTGGTCGAGACCGGTCGGTTGGTCGTCAGCGTCTTCGACTCCGCCACCGTTGCCCTCGGCGGCGCAACCGTGCAGCTGCTCAAGATCTCCGATGGCACGGTAACGCGCACAGCGACCGACACCGCCGGCACGGAATCGAGCTTCGCGTTCGACAACGTCGCAATTGGTACGTACACCGTTCGGGTCACGCGGGCCAACTATCGCACCGCTACCAAACGGGTCACGATGGGATTGTCCGAGAAGGCCGAGACCTTCAACCTGTTGCAACTCGGGCAGGTCACCGGGCGGATCGTCGATGCCGTATCGGTCGCCTCGGGCGGCCCGTTCATCCAGCTCAACAACTACGAGATCAAGATCTACCGCTTGCGCTCCGACGGCAGCCGCGACGGTGTCGAAATCGAACGGATCGTGGTGCCAGGTACCGCCGTGAAGGACGCCGACGGCAACATCTTGTGGCAGTCGAGGCCGACGTCGCTCACTGACGGAAAGTACGAGCTCGAGGTTTCGGTCGCTCCGGCCGGATACACCGTCACCGCCAACCAGTCGCTCGATCCAGCCGATCCGGCGGCGATCATGCGGTTCACGGTGGACCCGACCGACGAGGGCACGATCCGGCTCAACGACATCCGTGCCAATCCGTACCCGAGCCTCACCGGCCGGTTGCTGATGCCGAAGCGCATCGCTGACCCGGCCACGTTCAACCTCGGTTTCGACCCGCTCGACAAGGCGGCCGCCGTGGTGCTCACGTGCGTCGGTAGTACGGGCAGCTTCAATGCGACGCTCAGCGACGATGTCGCCGGCAGCGGACTGGACACCTACACCTTCGCGCCGAGAGACATCGACGCCCAGGAACTCGTCGGGGACTGCTCGCTCACGGTCTCGTCCGACACCTTCCGTACAGCCACCATCCCGCTCGGCGTGCCGCTCGCCGTGAGCGTCGGCGGCATCAGCTCGAACCGCATCGTCAACGTCGCGATCGGCAGCGAGCCGGCCGACATCAACGGAACCGTGTACTGGCTCGACACGGGTCGCACACCGAGCGTCAAGATTCCGATCGGTGCGGTCAGCATCGCCACGACCGGCAACGTGACCGTCGGATTCAACCCCGCCCAGGAGGGCAGCACCACCAATACACCGACACCGCTCTACGCCTCCGATCCACTCGTCGGCATCAACAGCGGCGGCACCTGGAGTGTCTTCGGGCAGCTCTTCGGACCGGCAACGTATGTCTTCGGCGGCGACAGCCGATTCGATAGCGGCACGATCGGCGTCGACATCTTCGAGACCGGTCGCACGGTCACCCCGTCGGGACTGGCGATCGAGAACCCGAACGGACCGGTGCTCGACGTCCGAATGACTGCCAAGCCCGGTTCGATCAGCGGTGTGCTCACCACGCTCACCAGGAGCGGTGTCAACGGCGCGAGCACCCCACCGATGGTCATCGATTCGGTGTCGTCGCCGAGCACGCCGCAGGCCGGCATCACCACGACAGATGTCGACACCGGCGCCTACAACATCCCGGCCGCCGCCGGCACGTGGGATCTGCTGTTCCGGGCACCAGCCGGGTACCGGTTCGCCGGTTCCGGAGCCACCGAAGCTGAGGCCACTCCCGATCCGTTCTTGGTCGAGCCGCTCGCCAACGTGGTCATCAACCCGACGCTCTATCAGTTGGCGGCGCTCGACATCACCGTCGCCAACGCCGAGACCAATGTGCCGTTCGAGGGAGCAGCACCCAAAGTGACGCTGCATCGCGTTGGTCGCGCCGGCATCACGGGCGATCCGGGCGACGACCTGTCGATTCCGGTCACGCTCGATGCGAACAACCACGTGCGACTCAACGACCTACCGGTCAACTTCGTCGACCCGCTCGGTCAGGTGAGCAATTACTTCGTCACGGTCGAGAAGCAGGGCTACGACACCGAGACCGTCGACGTCCAACTTGACACGACCGGATCGCTTCTGCCTGGCGCCGACATTCTCGTGACGCTGCTGGCCGGCCAATTGCGCTCGCTCACCATCACGATCAGCAAGTTCGGCTCGATTCGGTCCGAGGTCCATGGCTCCGACCCGTGGGTGACACCGCCGGAGATGAACACCGATCTCGCCGCTGATCCGGCCACCGTGATCACCGCCATTCGCGTTCGCGAGATCGACCTCGACGCCGTTGCCGGTCCGACCGTACCCGCCACCATCAATGGTGACGGTTCGTTCTCGATCATCGGCCCACCCGGCTTCTACTCGATCATCGTCAGCCACCCGTTCTATGGCAGCCCTGGCATCGTGCCGGTCGACCCGAACGCGCCGGCAATCGATGGGACTCTGTTCCGGCTCGACACCGCGGCCACCTCGATCCCTCCCGGCGACCCGCTCAACGAACTCGACCCATGGGTGCTCGAGATCCTGCCCACCACGATCAACGTCGAGGCGTTCGGCAGCGGAATTTCCCACGTCGACGGCGCTGTCGTCACGATCACCGGCAACGGCACCAGCATCGATCCGGTCGAGACCGTCGGGGGCGTCGTCTCGGTCGGCAACCTGCCCGAGGGCACGTACCAGGTCGAGGTCCGCAAGCTCATCGGCTCTGTCCTGGGCGGAGATCTCCGCGACGAACGGTTCCCGACGCGGGTCACGGTCAGCGTGCAGTACGGGTCCACCACCGACGTCCGCACCGTGAACATCGAGGTCCGGCTCGTCGAACTCGACGGCAAGATCAATGGATCGGTCACTGCGATGAGCTCCAACGATCGACCGGTTCCGATCCCGGCCGACTTCTCGATCCAGCGTGTGTACACCGTCGGCGACGCAACCGTCGATGACGTGAGCGTGGACAACGAACTCGGCGAGGACAACCTCACCGGCGGCACCAATCCGCCCAACACGTACGACTTCGTCCGAGCCACTCCGGGGCAGCTGTCGTTGCCATTCGCACTTGCGTCGTTGCCGCGTGGACTCCACCAGCTGACCTTCTCGACTGAGGCCGGATACATCTCGCCGACCCCGGCCACGCCCATCGATGCACCGATCGGTATCTCCGCGGTTGAACTCGGCGACGTGGTCTACAAGGCCCAGAACGTGCAGGTCCAGATCACGGTGCTGTCCGGCCGTACCGGCATGCCGGCGCTCCCGTCAGCCACCGTGGAGCTCGTACCGAGCTGGTTACCGGGCAACTCGATCTCACCGACCACGATTGCCGGCAATGTGTACACGTTCACCGTCGCACCCGACGTCTTGACCTACAACGTCCGCGTCACCGACCCACTGCACGCCACCAACACCGCCACCAACATCACCGTTTCGCCGCAGGGCGGCACCTTCGACGTCGATGACATCGTGATGGTGCCGAGCCGGGCCAACATCATCGGCTCGGCGGCCAAACAGGACACGCCCGGCACCGACATCCCGCTCACGTCAAACGGAACCGTCAAGTTGTTCAGCGGGGCAACGCTGGTCGCTACCGTCACCGACAACAACGGCACATACACCTTCCCGAACGTCGCCACCACCGGACCGTTCGTCGTCGAACTGTCGCTCAGCGGCTACGTCACGACCCGATCGGCTCCGTTCTCGGTCGAGCTCGGTCGCGACAACACCGGACCGACCGTCGTTGTCCCGAAGCTCGCCGGTGCCACCATCGCAGTCGCGGGAGCGACCGTCGCGCCCACGGCGACCAGCAGCCCGGGCGGAGGCATCGGAACGTGCTCGCCCACATCGTGCACCTTCACCAACCTCACTCCCGGTACCACCTACACGATCACGGTCACGCCGGCGGGTGCAGATGTCGGCTTCCTGTGGCCGGACTCCACCACCGTCACACCGGCCGTCGGCGGCAATGCAGCCGGCTCGGTCACCCTCGCCCAACGCGACATCGTCGTCACCGTCGCGCCGGCCGCCGCCGCCGGCGCGATTGTCACACTCGGGTCGCTGTCGCCCACGAGCAGCACGCCCACCGGCGCGCCGACGACGTTCACCTTCGCCCGAGCACCCAGAGCCGCCGGAACCGTCACCGTCGAAAAGGACGGATACTTCACCAAGACCGCCGCCGTCCTCGCCGATGCAACCGCTGGAGTGGATGCCGCCGACACGTTCACCGTGACGCTCGACCCGGCACAGGTCGATGTCACCGGAACGATCTCTGACGTTCCCGTCGGCTTCATCGGAACGATCGCCGTTCGTGCCACCCGTGATGGCAATGGCAACGAGATTGTCGGGACGGTTTCCGGTAGCGGAACGACTCGCACATACAGCATCGCCGACGTCGGCAAAGGAAGTTGGACGATCAGCGCCGACGGGTTCCGGGCCGGGGCAAAAACTGCGACCCCTGCGGTGGTCGTCGGGAAAAATACACTCCCTGGTGCGATTGTGCGCGACTTCGACCTCGACCCCCGTCCGCTCGACTATGCCGTCACCGTGAACAACGCGGCGACGATACCCGTGGGATTGGATGCAGTCTCGATCGCCGTCGAGGGCGGCACTCCGAAGTCGACCGGAGCGACCGGCACCGTCACGATCACCGTTCCGGAGACAACCACTGGCGCATGGACCGCGACCAAGAACGGCTATTTCTCGGAGTCGGGTACTCAGGTGCCGACCGCATTGACCCCGCCGACCGCTCTGCCGATCACTCTCGTCCGGATCCCGAACATTTCGGGCGTGGTCCAGCAGATGGACACGGCAACGCCTCCGGTGGCCCAACCCGCCACCGCCTCGGACGTCCTGCTGTGCCGCAACGTGACTCCCGCGGCCACACCAGATCTGTGCACTGCGGGCGGCGCCGATCTGATCGCTGCGGGAACCGCTGCGTCGGGGACGTTCACGATCGATCTCTCCGCCGTCAACCCGGCCGCCATCCAGCCGGCCACCGTCTACCGGATCAAGATCGTGCTCGGTGCGGTCGCACAGAACGGGACGGTCACGTTCTCCAAGACTCCGGACGCGACCGGTACCGGCACGGCGGCGGTGGCGGGTAGCCCGTTCATCTTCCCGGCCTGACATCACCAGCCGCCCGCCGGGCGGGACGGAGATGGCCAGGCCGGGTGATCAGTCGCCGGTGACGGTCAAGCGGTGACGATCACGATCACGATCATCGCAATGGTGATCACGGCAAACGCGACCCACGGCCACCAGCGTCGCTTGACCGCAAGCATCACGGGAGCGGGTGGCGGAGGTGGCGGAGCCGCGACGATCGGAGCCGGTTGGGGGTCCATGTCATTGTGACACCGAGTACAGAACTTCTCGGCGATCGAGTTCAGCTCACCGCACGTCGGGCAGACCCGGGTTCCGATCATCAACCGACCACCGGCTCCCGGCAAACGTCGCAGGGTCGAATCGTTGCTCGCGCTCACGGTTTCGGCGGGCACAGCGGTGGGCGCCCAGAACAACGGGAAATCGCAGTGCGTGCAGAACTCGTCCGACGCCCGCCGGATCGATGGCAGGGTCGAGACCTGTCCGCACTCGGGGCAGACGACATCGGCCATTAGTACACCACTTCCAGGATCGGGACATCGGCTTCGCCACCGGAGTCGGGCTCGGGTGGCCAGATCCGCCGCGAGCCGACGTGCAGCTCGAAGGTGACGCTGGCCGGCAGTTCATTGCGGATGATCCGCAGCAGGTCGGCGTTGGTCGCCCAGCCGGCGGTCGCGACGTAGAGCTTGACGTGAGGGAGGTGAGGGATGACATCGTCATCGACATGGACGCCACCGCTGTCGATCACGACTGCGGGTTCGAGGCTGATCAGCTCGAGCAACTGGCGCAAGCCGCGGGCCGTGCCCCGCCACTGGATCAGGTCTGAGTACTCCAATACGATCCGCCGCTGCAGGTCGTCCGGCAACGACGAGTCGATCCAGTCGATGCCGATCCAGGCACCGAGCATTCGCACCATGTTGTCGGGAGCGACGTTCGGATCGAACATGTGCGAGATCGTGTCGATCTGATGCATTTCGGTATCGGCGATCGTCTGGAAGATGCGCAGGTAACGGGCGAGGAAATCATCTTCGACCATACCGACCGGGAGTTGGTGGAGCAGCCAATCATCGCGCCTCATCGCACGACAGCTTGGTGATTGGCGGACAGGAACAACGAATCCCGATCGAGCTTGACGAGGTCCTTACCGAAGCCGATCCGCTCGTGGTTGCGCAGGTCGTACTCGAAGAACAGCACTTCGTCGACGCGTTCGACGCCCTCGACCGATTCGAGCATTTGGAACACAGAAGCGGCGTTGAGATCGGTGTCGAACGCCCACCCGCCGCCATCGATGCCGCCGGTCACCGGGTTGAGATACCGGTACAACGCGGCCAGGGCCCGATCTCGGACCAACGATGCCGGTCGACCCGGGCGGGCCGTGAGCAGCGTGGCCACCGTGACACCCTGGTAATAGGGCGTGCCGATCTCGATCGTGGTACCCAGGATCCGTCGCTCGTCGAGATGGGTTCTGACCCTGTTGGTCATGTCGTCGGGCAA
This sequence comes from Ilumatobacteraceae bacterium, assembly GCA_039920665.1. Lineage (GTDB taxonomy): Bacteria > Actinomycetota > Acidimicrobiia > Acidimicrobiales > Ilumatobacteraceae > WLMZ01. Next base: position 512 of record JBDSDH010000019.1, on the reverse strand, counting down.
CGCGAAGTCGTCGAGTTGCAGTTGTTCGGGAGGGCGTGTGACCGCCGGAACGAGCAACAATCGGATCGGTCGTCCCGGCTCGAGCGGCGGCAGGCAGCGAACGCGAGCGATGGACGGGTCGGCCTCCGCGGCGACGCGCTCGAAGTCCTCGGCTGTGACCGCGCGTCCGCCGGTGCGCAACGACTGCGGCCCACGCTGTTTTGCATTGGAGACAGTTTCGGCGTCGACACCACCGATTGCAGACATCAGGTTCTCAACGTCGGCCACGTAGGGCACCGTGGTTCGCATCGCCCGCAGCACTCCTGCGCCCACATTGCCGGCTGCGCCACCGCCATTGCGGTAGGCGGTGACAGCGATCATTGCGCCCTCACGCGGGACAGCACCGTGCTGACGAGTGCTGCCGTCGGGATAGCGGATCAAGGGCCCGAAGTGGACCTCGCCGGTCGTGGAGTTCCACACGAAATGGGTGTCGGTCGCGGTCGAGCGGCCGAAGTCCGCAACCTCGATCCAGT
>JBDSDH010000018.1:0-24408 GCA_039920665.1 Ilumatobacteraceae bacterium | reverse complement strand
TGCCGCCGTCGTCTGCAGCCGTCCAGCACGAACTCGGGTTGCGCTGCGGCGCATTCGATGTCAATGCGGCCTGCAGCGGATTCGTCTACAGCCTGGTGATGGCCCATGGAATGATCACGATGGGTGCGAACAAGATTCTCTGCATCGGTACCGACACGCTGGCCAAGATCACCGACTGGACCGATCGCAACACGGCCGTGCTCTTCGCCGATGGCAGTGGGGCCGTGGTGCTCGAAGCAGTCGATGGCCTCGGGCAGCTGCTCGGCTGGGATCTCGATGCTGACGGGAGCGCTGCCAGGTTCCTGTACGCCGACCACGGTGGCTTCATCCAGATGGAAGGCAAGGAAGTCTTCCGGCGCGCTGTGCGAATCATGGTCGACTCGGCCACCAAGTCGATGCATCACGCAGGGGTGACCGCCGATCAGGTCTCACTCGTCGTGCCTCACCAGGCCAATCTCCGCATCATCGATGCGGCAATGAGCCGGCTCGGCATCCCGATCGAGAAGGCGTCGGTTGTCTTGCACTACACCGGCAACACCTCGTCCGCATCGATCCCGCTTGCGATGAACGACGCGCTCGATGCCGGCAGGATCAACAATGGCGATCTCGTGTTGCTCGTCGGATTCGGCGCCGGCATGACGGCCGCCAGCGCGATCCTTCGATGGGGCGGCGGCCAGCCATGAGCCGCACGGTTCTGATCACTGGCGGTTCGCGAGGTATCGGCCTTGCCTGCGCGCAACGCTTTGCGGCCTTGGGCGACAATGTCGTCGTCACCTACAACTCGACTCCGCCACCGGACGGCTTCGCCAGCGTGCGGTGCGACGTCACCTCGGTGGCCGATGTCGATGCTGCGTTCACGTTCGCCGAGACAACGTTCGGACCGGTCGAGGTACTCGTCTCCAACGCCGGTCGCACCCAGGACGGATTGCTGTTGCGAATGAGCGAAGACGCATTCACCAGCGTTGTCGACGCCAACCTCACTGCCGCGTATCGTGTCGCCAAGCGGGCTGCACAGGGCATGCTGCGCGCCCGATCCGGGCGGATGATCTTCCTGTCGTCGGTGGTGGGTCTGCTCGGCTCAGCCGGCCAGGCCAACTACGCCGCGAGCAAAGCCGGTCTGGTCGGATTCGCCCGTTCCGTCGCCCGCGAGCTCGGCTCGCGCAACATCACCGCCAACGTCGTCGCACCAGGTCCAGTCGCCACCGACATGACCGCCGCACTCGGCGACAAGCGGATCACCGAACTCACTGCAGCCGTTCCGCTCGGGCGAATGGCGACGCCGGACGAGATCGCAGGCGTCGTTGCATTCCTCGCCTCAACAGACGCGGCCTACATCACCGGAGCCGTGATTCCGGTCGATGGCGGCCTCGGCATGGGTCACTGACAAGCTCGTGTCGCTCTCGCAATCCAATTCTCAACACAACACAACAAGCAATGGAGACAACCGTGGATCAGGAAAAGTTCGAACGTTTCAAGAAGTGCGCCGTCGATGTGCTCTCGGTCTCGGCCGACCAGGTCGTGCCGGAAGCCAAGTTCGCCGACGACCTCGACGCTGACAGCCTCGACCTGGTCGAACTCGTCATGGCTCTGGAAGAGGAGTTCGGTGTCGAAGTTCCCGAAGAGGAGCTCGAAGGCATCGACACCGTTGGCCAGGCCTACGACCTGGTCGTCGGCAAGCTCTAATGCGGGGCCTCGGCCGGCGCGTCGCCATCACCGGCTTCGGCGTCGTCGCTCCGTGCGGAATGGGCAAAGATGCGTATTGGCAAGGCCTGCTCGGTCCTGCCATCACGGGCACGAAGTCGGTGACGTTCGCCGACTGGGATCCATCCCCCTATTACGTGTCTCCCAAAGAATCGCGGCGAGCCGACTCGGTCGAGCAGTTCGCGATCGCATCTGCGATCGAGGCGTTCGAACACGCGGGGCGCCCCGACGTGGATCCGCGCCGGTTCGGGTGCATCTACGGCACCGGTATTGGTGGTCTTCGAACCCTCGAAGAACAGGTCGAACTGCGCCTCGCCAAGGGAGAGAAACGGGTGTCTCCGTTCCTCGTCCCGATGATGATGGGCAACGCCTCGGGTGCTGCGATCTCGATGCGGTTCGGATTGCAAGGTCCGTTGGAGACGATCTGCACCGCCTGTGCGGCCGCAACCCACGCGATCGGCTATGCCGCTCGCTTGATCGCTTGGGACCGTTGCGATGCAATGGTCACCGGCGGCTCAGAAGCGGCTGCGACGCTCACGTCGCTCGGTGGATTCAACAACATGACGGCGCTGTCATCGACCGGCAGTTCGAAGCCATTCGACACGACCCGTGACGGGTTCGTGATGGGCGAAGGCTCGGCCACGTTCATTCTCGAGGAGTGGAACACGGCGGTCGCCCGTGGGGCCACGATCTATGGCGAGATCCTCGGTGCAGCCAGCACCGCCGATGCACACCACATCACGGCCCCAGCACCGGGTGGCACGGGCGCAATCCACTGCATGGAGTTGGCTCTCGCCGACGCCGGAATGCAGCCGGGCGAGATCGCCCAGATCAATGCCCACGGCACGTCCACGCCGCTCAACGATGCGGCCGAGGCGCAGGCCGTCGAGGCAGTGTTCGGTCCTGATGGACCGCCGATGACGAGTACCAAAGGTGTCACCGGGCACGCGCTCGGTGCCGCTGGTGCTCTCGAGGCCGCCGCCGTGTTGCTGTCGATGCAGCATCGGCTGATCCCGCCGACGGCGGGAACAACCGAGTTGTCCAACGACATGCACGTTGATCTGGTGATGGGCGGCCCGCGAGAGTGGACACCCGGACCGACGATCTCGAACAATTTCGGGTTCGGCGGGCACAACGGATCGGTCATCATCGGCACCGCCTGACGCGCGATCGTCCGATCACACAACGTCAACAACAACACCTACAACCAAGCAGACGGCCCCCGGCTCGGTCGGGGGCCGTGACGCGTCCCACGGCCCAATGCCCTCTGGAGCGGGCACCCAGGGCGGTCGACAGCCCCGCAGGTCCCAGGTGGGCACCCAGAGGCCGTCGACAGCCTGTCGAATTCCCGTCGGGCAATCAACCGGTCAGTTTCGAGCGGCCAATGTCAGGCGTCGACGAGGATCTCAGGCGTCGACGAGGACGAACATCAGGTCGCACTCGCAGGCCGTTGCGCCGTCGAGCACGGCCTTGCCGCTGCCCTTGCCGGCACGGGCCGACATCCGACCCAACGTCACCGTCAGTTCGAGTGTGTCGCCCGGCACGACCTGGCGGCGGAAGCGTGCACCGTCGAGTCCGCCGAACAACGGCAGCTTCCCGGTGAAGCGTGGATCGGTGAGCACCGCAATCGCTCCGACCTGGGCGATTGCTTCGCACATCAAGACGCCCGGCAGCGTCGGTCGACCAGGAAAATGCCCGGCGAAAAACCATTCCTCACCCGTCAGATGCCAGCGTCCCGTCGCGCTGAAACCCGGTTCGAGAGCGATGATCTCGTCAACGAACAGGAATGGCGGACGATGGGCGAGCACGTCGGCCGGATTCGGAAACACGGTGGGATCGCTCATGATGCCAATGCCGCCAGCAACTTGATCGGGGTGTCCTTCGGACTGATCTTGTACCAGACCTGCTCGAGCGTGCCATCGGCGGCGATCAGAAACGCCGATCGCTCGATGCCCATGTAGGTGCGTCCGTAGTTCTTTTTCTCCTTCCACACGCCGTACGCCTCGGCCAGCGAGTGGTCCGTGTCGGCGAGCAAGGGATACGGCAAGTCGTTCGTGGTCGCGAAGCTCTTCTGGGTCCTGGGAGAGCCACAACTCACTCCGACGATCATCGTGTCATCGATGTGATCAGCGATGTCTCGCAAGGCGCACGCCTGTTGGGTGCAACCGGGTGTCGAAGCCTTCGGATAGAAGAACAACAGGGTCCGACGGCCGCGCACCGTGTCCCAATCGAAGTCGATTCCATCCTGATCCGAAACTTTTTTTGTCGGCGCAATATCACCATGAGTGAGCATGCCACCGACAATAGTCGCCCCCAGCACAGTGCATTGCGCTCCGCTCACTCCCTCTTGGAGTTGGAAAGTGTGGACACAGAGCGTGAGGAGAGGACAGAGAGTGGTAAAGATTGAGGAAATCTTTTGAATTCCGATGCTTGCGAAGTACAAGAACCCGTGTTAGAAATATCTGCATTGACAAGGCGCAATGCCGAAACACTCGAGAGGGGGAAATCAAAATGCGTGGAATTATCGTTCGCCCCTGCTGAACAATCTTCACTGTCCGTGTTTCACTGTCCATGGAAAGGAACATCACCATGCGTGGCATCATCGTTCGCCCCTGCTGATCTCAGTTCGTCCCGTCAAAAACTCTCTGTTCGTGAAAGGAACATCACAATGCGTGGTATCATCGTTCGCCCCTGCTGAAATGCCATCGATTTCTCGGCGCTCTCGGCGCTGAATCCCCAAGCCAACACATCGGGGTCTGCAACGACCTGTCACGATCGGCGACTCTGTCGGCTCGATCCAACGACCGATGGTGAACACTCACGATTGCCTGCCAAATGAGCTGGCCGTACCGAAGACCCCACCACGCCTGCGGGCATGAGCGTGATAGTGGTCCGGAATATTGCGCATGTTGTCATCGACCCAGTGCTCGAAGCCGAAATGTTCGGCGACCACAGCGGCCAACCGATTGTGCAACTCGATCTGCACCGCATCAGCGGGAGACGGATGGTGATCGCGCAGGACCACCATCGGAACGGCACAGAATTCGCATTCGGCGACCCAACACAGGTCGTTCTCGAAGTACCACGGCGTGATCCGCGCCGCCTCGCACAAGTCGCAGGCGGGCGACGATCCCAACCGCTCGGCGGCTGATTCCGTGGATGGCTGATCATTGTCCTGCGTCATGGTGTGGTCATATCCTGTGCAGGCCATCGGCACGCGGATGATCAACTCTGAGCAAGCCTCCCCAGACGTTTACAGTCGCACTCATGCCCTGACCGGGCGCTGACAATCCGACGACCCAACCGCCCGATCACCCCGCAGGGTGATGGGCGAACGCTCACAAAGCGATGGCCGCTCGCACCTCGGCGACATAGTCGCCAACCGCATCGGGACCGCTGTCCATCAGCCGACGAACAACGCTTGCGCCCTGGATCACTCCGTCGGCCACCCCGCATGCTTCACGAGCCTGGGCAGCGTTGGAAACGCCAACGCCGACCAGCACCGGAACATCAGTGACCGCCTTCAGCCGTCGAGCGAGGTTGGTCGCGGATTCGGCCAGCGACTGGCGTTCGCCCGTCACACCGAGCAGGCCGACGGAATACACGAACCCGCGAGCTCGAGCTGCGATCCGTGGAAGACGCTCGTCCGGTGCCGTTGGCGCAGCCAGCATCACGGTCTCGATGCCTTCGGCATCGGCGGCGGTACACCACAGCTCGGACTCTTCGAGCGGAAGGTCGGGCACGATGGCCGCACTGATCCCGGCCGCTCGCAGGAGATGGGCGAATCGCTCGTGACCCGCATGGTGGACCGTGTTGTAGTAGCACATCACAGCGAGCGGAATGCCGACATCGAGATCACGAGCCTCGTCGAAAATCGTATTGATGTTGACTCCGGCTTCGAGCGCACGCTGCGAGGCTTCCTGGATCACCGGACCATCCATGACCGGGTCGGAGAACGGAAGTCCGATCTCGATCGCATCGGCGCCGGCGGCGGCAGCGGCACGAATCGCCTGTTGCCAGCCCTCGAGACCGCCCGTGATGTACGGCACCAACAGCTTGCGGCCGGCCTCGCGCTTGGACCGAAAGGCCGTCTCCAACACGCCGTATGTGATCACGATGCCGTTGTCGGTGGGGTGTTCGGACATCAGCCGAGGATCTCCATCATTTGATTGACATCTTTGTCGCCACGTCCGGACAGGTTCATCAGGACCGTCTGGCCCTGCATCGTCGGTGCTTCGCGCAGGATCCATGCAAGCGCATGAGCGCTTTCGAGCGCCGTGATGATGCCTTCTTCGCTGGCCAGGACCTGGAATGCCTCGACCACCTCGGCGTCGGTGACGCACGGATATTCAGCGCGGCCGATCGATGCGAGGTAGGAGTGCTCCGGTCCGACACCTGGATAGTCGAGGCCGGCCGAGATCGAGTGAGCCTCTTGGACCTGTCCGTACTCGTCCTGCATCAGATAGCTCCTCATCCCATGGACCACGCCGGGCACTCCCCGACCAACGGCAGCGCCGCCGGCCGGTTCGACACCGACGAGGCGGGCCGAGGTGTCGACGAAACCGCTGAAGATGCCGATCGCATTCGATCCACCGCCCACACAGGCCACCACGACATCGGGATCGGCCCCGAGACGTTGCTGGCACTGAGCGTTTGCTTCGTCGCCAACTACCCTGTGGAACTCGCGGACCATCCACGGGTACGGATGGGGGCCCATCACAGACCCGAGGCAGTAGTGGGTGTCACCGACGTTGGCGACCCAGTCACGCATGGCCTCGTTGACTGCATCCTTGAGGGTTCGGCTGCCACTCTCGACCGCCTCGACCTCGGCACCGAGCAATTTCATCCGGAACACGTTCAGGCCCTGCCGCTCGACGTCGACGGCACCCATGTAGACCTTGCAGGTCAGACCCATCAGTGCCGCCGCGGTTGCGCTGGCCACACCGTGTTGGCCGGCCCCGGTTTCGGCAACGAGGCGGGTCTTGCCCATCCGCTTGGCGAGCAGTGCCTGGCCGAGCACATTGTTGATCTTGTGTGACCCGGTGTGGTTGAGATCTTCCCGCTTCAGGAGCAGCCGGAGGCCCAGGCGCTCGCCGAGGTTGTAACACTCGGTGATGATGCTCGGCCGCCCGGCGTATTCACGCAACAGTTGGTCGAGCTCTGAACGAAACGATGGATCCGCCCAGGATTGACGAAATGCAGCCTCCAGTTCTTGGCACGCCGGAACAAGTGTCTCGGGTACAAAACGTCCTCCGAATTCGCCGAAGCGTCCGGTTGCGGACGGTTCCGCCATGATCGAATTGATTGGTCCCGACATCGGGCTCACCCTCTTCTCAGTGTCTGCTGGAGTTCGTCGTGTTGACATTGATTTGCGCCGCATCGATCAGTCGCCGGTAGACGACCAATTACTCGTCGTCCGCCCAGTCGTACGGCATTTCGTCCGGCCCCACATATTGCACCGGCGCTGCCTGGCGGGCACGCTCGATGAAGGCTTTGACCTTCAACGCATCCTTCTTGCCGGGCGACTTCTCGACGCCGCTCGAGACATCGACTCCCCACGGGCGAACCTGACGCACGGCAGACGCGACATTGTCGGGGTCGAGGCCGCCGGCCAAGATCAGGCGTGGACCGTCGGGAACCTCGTCGGCCAACGACCAGTCGAACATCGTGCCCGACCCTGGGGTGGCGGCATCCACGAGCACGAAATCGGTGCCGAACTGATCTGCTCGGCGGGCATCGACGCTGCCGGCCGCGAAGGCCTTGATCACCCAACGCACCTGGCTCGAGACCTCGGCCACGTCTGCCGGCGTTTCGTGACCGTGCAGTTGGGCGGCGCGGACACCGGATTTGTTGACGATGTCGATGACCCGACTGGGGTGCTCGTCACGGAACACGCCAACCGTGAGGATCTCAGCGGGTAACCGGCGGGTGATGTCGTACACCTGCTGAGGTGCGATCTGGCGAGTGGACGGAGCGAAAACGAATCCGACCGCGTCAGCGCCCATCGCCACGGCGAAGAGGGCGTCGTCTTCGTTGGTGATTCCACAGATCTTGACGAACATTCGTCAAGACCGTACCGCGGCGCACCGCGAAAGCCCGGATCAAAATTCGGATCCGGAGCAGCGATCAGATCCCACGCAATTCGCAAAGCGTGGCAGCTGGATCGACAGCCGTGACCAGCGTCTCGCCGACCAGCACCGCGTGATACCCGGCTGCTTGCAAGGCACGCGCATCATCGCGGCCGCGGACCCCGCTCTCGGCCACTTTGGTCACGTGGTCGGGGATGGCGGCAGCCATCCGGACGGCTCGTTCGTGATCGACCTGAAACGTGACGAGGTCACGCTGATTGACGCCGATCAAGGTTGCGTTCGCGCCGAGTGCGAACTCGAGTTCGGCCTCGTCGTGGATCTCGACCAAGACCGCGAGCCCGATCTGATCGGCGAGTTGGTGCAGGTCGTGCAGATCGTCGGTCGACAACGCGGCAGCGATCAGGAGCACACAATCGGCTCCCATCAACCTCGCATCGCACACGTCGTGCTGGCAGACCGTGAAGTCCTTGCGCAACACGGGCAGCGAGACGGCGGCCCGAGCGGCTTGGAGATCGGCGACCGAACCACCGAAGAACTCTTCGTCGGTCAAGACCGACATCGCGGACGCTCCCCCCAGCGCGTAGGCCAATGCGATCGAGGCGGGATCGAGTTCGACGTTGAGCGCGCCTTTCGACGGTGACCGACGCTTGATCTCGCTGATGACGGCCAACTCGCCGGCGGAGACCGAACTCTGGAGCGAGTCGGCGAACGGACGAACCGGGGGCATCGCCATCGCCTGGTCGATCAGGTCGTCGATCGGGCGGGTGTCAGCGGCCGCGACCTCGCGGTGACGCTGGAGAATGCGGTCGAGGTAGGTCGCCATGGACCGCTGACGATAGCGACTCCACGGTCGGCACCGGCCGTAGGGTTGCGGTGTGCCAGACGGACCGAATCCAACGGTGGAGGTCGACCATCCAATCATGAGGATGTCGTGGAACGAGCTGACGTTCGTCCACTGGTCGTACCCGATCGAGGCAGTGCAGCGGCTGTTGCCGCCGGGTCTCACGGTGCAGACATTCGCTGATCAGGCTTGGGTCTCGCTCGTTCCGTTCGTGATGCGAGTCGGATTCCCGCTGGTCGGCATCGTTCCGTGGTTGAGCGTGTTTCCCGAGACCAACGTGCGCACCTACGTGACCGCCGCCGATGGCACCGAGGGCATCTGGTTCTTCAGCCTCGATGCCGGTCGGTTGGCCGCCGTCGCGTCGGCCAGAGCCGGATACCGGCTGCCGTACATGTGGTCGACGATGTCGGTCGAGCACGAGCGGGAGACGATCGAATACCGCTGCCGACGTCGCTTGCCGGGACCGCGCGGAGCAACGAGCGATGTCGCCGTCACCATCGGCGAGCCATATGCAGCCGACGACCTGATCGAAGCAGATCACTTCCTGTCCGCCCGGTGGCGGTTGTACAGCCGGATGCTGGGCAGCACCTGGGGCGCCCGGGCGCTTCATCAGCCGTGGTCACTGCACCGGGCCACGCTCGATCGCTACGACGATCAGCTCGTCGAAGCAGCGGGACTGCCTGCGCCGAGGGGAGCACCGATCGTTCAGTACTCCCCTGGCGTCGACGTGGCGGTCAGCCTTCCCTACCGAATTCGCTGAGCGCCACAGGCCGCCCAGCGCCCGGAGGCGCAGGGAACCTCCCCAGCGTCGCGTCGGGAGGGAGGGCTTGCCCGACCGACCAGTGCACTCGTGAGCCAGCGCGAACTACCAGGTTCAGACTCGGCCCTTGCCGCCGATCGGGTTGAGGAACGTGATTTCAGGACGAGCGGCGGCGAAAGCCCGCGAGGCCATACCAAGCGCCTTCATTCCTTCGCTGGAGCCGTGGGCAGCGAGCGCGTCCTGGTTCTCGTAGACCTCGTAGAACCAGATCAGATCGGCATCGGCGGCGTCTTCGTGCATGACGTACTGCAGGGTGCCTGCCTCGCTCTCGGCAGTCTCGAGGCCGGCCTGGAACACCTCGATCAAATCAGCGCGCTTGCCGGGGAGGGCTTGAATCTTGGCAATGACAGCGACCTGTGACATGTGACTTCCTTCTGTAGATGTTCTCAATCGTCCGCCGATCTCGGCGAGCGGGATCGACCGTACTCACGACAATCCACTGGATGCGAACGCCAGCATCATCAAAGTGCAACGATGGTGCCACTATGTCGCCGGCGGTCACCGAACAAACGCTCCTCGTCGTCGAGGACGATCCGAACATCGCCCACCTGCTCGACACCTATCTCCGCTCAGCGGGCTTTCGGGTGCTCCTTGCCACGAGCGGCGAACGCGGCCTCGAACTGATCGATCTGCAGCGCCCTGCGCTGGCCATCCTCGACATCGGCCTGCCCGGAATGGACGGATTCGACGTCTGCCGCAAGATCCGCGAACACGGGTCGATGCCGGTGTTGTTCCTCACCGCCCGAGACGGCGAGATCGACCGGGTGCTCGGACTCGAACTCGGTGCCGACGACTACGTCACCAAGCCGTTCTCACCCCGCGAAGTCGTGGCCCGGGTCAAGGCGATCCTGCGTCGCGGTCAACCGCCGGCTCCCGCCGACGCGACCGTGCTCACCGTCGGCGACGACTTCTCGATCGACCTCGCCCGGCGCGAGGTGCGGGTCAAGGGCGATCCGGTTGCCCTCGCCACTCGCGAATTCGACCTGATCGCCCACCTCGCCCACAATCAGGGAATCGCCCTGTCGCGCCAGCAGTTGCTCGACGGCGTGTGGGGCGCCGACTGGTACGGCGACGACCGCACCGTCGATGTGCATGTGCGTCAACTGCGCAAGAAGCTCGGCGATGATCTGCCGCTGGCCACAGTGTGGGGCATCGGCTACCGGCTCGGCTAAACCTGCGCTGCGCTGCCGTTCACACTTTGCTCACAGGTCGATGACAAGCTGGTGTCGATGACCCGACGGCTCGCACTCGTGATCACGTCGGTGGTCGTGGCCACGCTGTTGGTCGCCGGCCTCGGCACGATTGCCGTCGGCAACATCCGGGCTCGCCACCTGACCCGCATCGAACTGGCCGACCAGGCGGTCAAGGTCGCGGCAAACCTCACCCAGGTCCTCGACAACGAGATCACGACCGAGAGCCCAAATGCCCTCAAGCGACGGTTGAACTGGCTGCGGGTCTTTCGGGAAGCACTCGATCTCAACGGCCTCGCAGTCTTCACGCTGAAGGCTGACGGAACGTTGGCCGGTGACCAGGCACCTGATGGGTTCGAGATCTCATGGCTGTCCACCGCTCGACTCGCGGCCGGCGACACCCAGGTCGGCAACCGCGGCAACCTGGTGTACGCCGCGTCGCCGACCATGTTGCCCGACGGTCGGGTGCTGGTCGTGGTCTTGACCGACCAGGCCACGTCCGGGTTGCGGGGAGCATCGGAGACATTCGCGCTTGCGGCGCTGGCAACGTTGGCCATCGGGATCGGAGCCTCGATCGTCCTCGGTCGGCGATTGACCCGACCGATCCGAGAGGCGAGCGCCGTCACGATGGGCATCGCACGTGGCGAGTTGTCAGCGCGATTGACGGAGCCGTCGCCCGAACGTCACGACGAGCTGTCCGACCTCGCCCGCTCGATCAACGCAATGGCGACCGAACTCGAGCGCGCCCGCGTCCTGGAACAACAATTCCTGCTGTCCGTTTCCCACGATCTCCGCACACCCTTGACCTCGATCCGGGGTTACGCCGAAGCAATTGGCGACGGTGCAGCCGATCCGAAGCGCTCGGCCGAAGTGATCCGCAGCGAGGCCCGACGACTCGAACGTCTGGTTGCCGATCTGCTCGATCTCGCCAAGCTGCGGGCCAAGGCGTTCTCGCTCGAGAATGAACCGGTCGATCTCGTCGCACTCGCCGCAGTGGCGTGCGACGGGTTCCGGCCCGATGCAACCGAGCGTCAGATCGAGATCCGTCACCTGTCGCCGACTGGCGCCGGCAGGGTGATGGTGATCGCCGATCACGATCGGCTCGCCCAGGTCAGCGCGAATCTGATCGAGAACGCACTCAAATTCGCCCGTACCGAGGTCGACGTGAAGGTCGATGTGAAGATGGATGTGGCGGCTCTCCCGCAGGGCGCCTCAGCGGTGTTGACCGTCGACGACGACGGTCCAGGTATCGCCGCCGCCGACGCCGGCCACGTCTTCGATCGGCTCTATGTCTCCCGCTCCGCGCCGACCCGCCAGGAGAACTCGAGCGGACTCGGACTGGCGATCGTCAAAGAACTCGTCGAGGCGATGGGCGGTACCTGCACCGTTGGTTCAGGTCCGCTCGGTGGCGCGCGGTTCGAGGTCCGCCTGCCCTTGATGCGCTGACCACATCTCGGCATACCGACCGCCGTGCTCGACGAGACTGTCGTGGTCACCCTGCTCCACGACCCGTCCGTCGGCCATCACGATGATGCGATCGGCTGTGCGGGCCGTGGGCAACCGGTGAGCAACGATCACCGTTGTCCGAGACGACGACACGGTCGCCATCGCGTCGCGAACTTTGGCTTCGGCGTTGAGATCGAGGTTCGCAGTGGCTTCGTCGAGCAGCAAGATCGCCGGATCGACCAACTGCGCTCGGGCCAGCGCGATCAGCTGGCGCTGTCCGGCCGACAAGCTTCGGCCACGCTCGGAGATCGAGGTCAGGTAGCCATCAGGCAAACCGGCGATGAATCCGTGGGCGCCCACGGCCCTCGCGGCGCCCTCGACGTCTGCATCAGGCGCGTCGGGACGTCCGTATGCGATGTTGTCGCGCACGGATCCCGTGAACAGGAATGGTTCCTGCGGCACGACGCCGAGCTGACGGCGATAGGCGGTGAGATCGATGTCGCGCAGGTCGATACCGTCGACCAGGACGCAGCCGCTGGTCGGGTCGTGGAACCGGGCGAGCAGCTTGACGATGGTCGACTTGCCGGCACCGGTCTCACCGACCAGGGCAACGGTCTCGCCTGCCGCGATGTGCAGGTCCACGCCGCTGAGCGCCTCAGCCGACGAGTTCGGATAGGCGAGGTGGACATTCCGGAGTTCGATGTCGCCGTGTACCCGACCCGGTGGGGTGGGGTGGACCGGGGGCGGCGTGGCGCTGCGCGTGGTGAGCAGCTCGGTGATCTTGGCGGTGGAGGCGCTCGCCTGCTGATACGTGTCGAACACCTGCGACAACTGTTGAATCGGTGCGAAGAACAGGTTGAGGTAGAGCACGAATGCAATCACGACGCCAGGCGTCACACGCCCGTCGTCGATCAGCGCAACGCCCGCGGCGAGCACCGCGACACCGGCGAGATCAGCAAGGAGCCCGACACCCGGGAAGTAGATCGCGAGCAGCCGCTGGGCCTTCAACCGGGCGGTCAGGTAGGTACCGCTCGTTGCCTGGAATGACGAGGTGTTGCGACCCTGACGACCGTAGGCCTGGGTGACTCGCACCCCTGACAGGTTCTCCTGCAGGTTGGCGTTGACAGTGGCGATCGCGTCCCGGGCCATCCGGTAGGCGCGCGACGATCGGCGCTGGTACCAAATCGTTGCACCGACCAGGATCGGCAGTACCGACGCGGCCGCGAGCGCGAGCATCGGCGACTGGACCACGAGGAACACCGCGACACCGAGGCACGTCGCCACACCGACGACCGCATTGACGAGACCGCTCTGGACCAGTTGCGACAGGGCTTCGACGTCGGTGGTCATCCGGGTCATCACCCGCCCATCGAGCTCGCTGTCGTAGTAGTCGAGCGACAGCCGTTGCAGGTGGCTGAAGATCCTGATCCGCAACGAGAGAAGCATTCGTTCGGCGGTGCGGCCGGTGACGAACGTGCCACCCCATGTCACGATCCAGTCGACAAGCGTGACGACGCCGAACACCGCTGTGGTCAGCCAGATCACGCTGGTGTCACCGACACGGACGCCGTCGTCGATCCCGTGGCGGATCAGCAGCGGTCCAAAGACGGTGAGGAGTGCATCGGATGCAACGAGCAGCAGCCCGAACACGAGCCAACGCTTCCACGGGCGGACAAATCGCAGGACCCGGAACGGTTCCGGTGGTTCTTCGGCGGCAGCAGCAATGTCGACACGTGGGTCGTCGTCGGCCGGAGGCAGTGTGGAGAGTGCGGCCAGCAACTGCGGGGTGGCAGCGAGGTTGGCACCGAAATTCCCGGCTCCGGGCGCCCCGGTGGCAGCCTTGGCGACAGACACACTCGCAGTTGCGACATCGGCGGTATCGGCGAGGGATGGCCACGCAACAGCGGTGACCGTACCGGCGGCAGCTCGATCTGATTCGGCGCGAACGTCGTCGTCGGCCTCGTCGCCGAGCAGGTTGCGATAGAGCGCGCTTCGCCGGAACAGTTCGTCGTGGGTGCCCTCATCGACAGCCCGGCCGTCCTCGATCACGATGACCCGGTCGGCGAGCCGGACGGTGGACGACCGATGGGCGACGAGGATCGTGGTGCGACCCACCATCACCGACCGTAACGCCGCATGGATTGCTTCCTCGGTCGTCGTGTCCACGGCCGAGGTCGCGTCGTCAAGGACGAGGATTCGGGGGTCGCTCACGACTGCCCTTGCGAGCGCGATCCGCTGCCGTTGGCCGCCGGACAGCGTCAGCCCGCGCTCGCCGACAACCGTTGCGAATCCGTGCGGCAGCGCATCGATGAATGCCTCCGCGCCAGCGATCCGGGCCGCGACCCGAACGTGCTCGTCCGTCGCGGTCGGCACGCCATATGCGATGTTGTCGCGGACCGAATCGGAGAATAGGAACGCCTCCTCGAACACCACGCCCACTTGGTGGCGCAGCGACGCGAGGGTCACATCGCGCACATCGATTCCGTCGATCCGAATCGAGCCCGACGTCGCGTCGTAGAACCGCGGTAAGAGCGCGGTCACCGTGCTCTTGCCAGACCCGCTGCCACCGACGAGGGCGACGACCTCGCCCGCCGCGACGTGCAGATCGAACCCGTCGAGCGCCAACTCGCTGAGCGTGTAACCGAACGAGACGTGATCGAAGTCCACCTCGCCAGCCGTGTCGACGAGTGCGATTGCGTCGGGGCGATCGGTCACCTGCGGATTGGCGTCGAGGATCTCGAGCACTCGTGACGCCCCGGCACGAGCCTGCTGGGTGGCGGCAACGACGAGCGCCATCATCCGGATCGGTGCTGTGAGTTGAACGAGGTACGTCGAGAACGCGAGCAGTGTGCCGAGGCTGACGCTGCCCCGCGTCGCCAGCCACCCGCCGAAACCGAGCACTGCGACCTGAGCAAATGCCGGGATCGCGGCGAGGGTCGACGTCGCCCGGGCCTGGAGCCGCACGAGCCGGGTGCGGCTGCTGTACAACGATGTCGATGCCTGGCCGAGCCGCTCGATCTCACGATCCTCGGCACCGAAACCCTTCACGATCCGGACACCGGTGACTGCCTCGTCGACGACGCCTGCCACTTCGGCTGCGCGTTGTTGGGCCTCCCAGGTCGCGGGGAAGACGGTGGTCCGCAGCTTGAGCGCGGTGACCGCCATCAACGGCAGCGCGACCACCATCACGAGCGTCAGCATCGGCGAAAGGATCACCATTGCGACGAGCGAGATGATCAGCATCACGATGTTGCCGAGCATGATCGGCAAGAAGGCGAGCAACTGCTGGATCAGGCCGAGATCGCTCGACGCCCGCGACACCAACTGTCCCGTGCGGAGCCGGTCGTGACCAGCGAAGTCGAGCCGCATCAGCCGGTCGAAGATCGACGTGCGCAGATCGTGCTGCACACCGAGGCTGACCCGACCCCCGTACCAGCGACGGACGAACGCCAGACCGAACGTGATCGCAGCCAGCACGCCGAGCAGGATCAACCACGGCGTCATCGAGCGGCTGTGGTCGACGATCCCGTCGTCGACGATGACCTTCTGGACCGCCGGGCCGAGCCCGTTGGCGGCTTGACCGATGATCGATGCGCCGAGCGCGAGCAAGACATCACGCTTGTGGGCGGCGAGGAACGGCCACAGCCGCTTGATCCATCCGCCAGTTGCCGCTGGTTCGATGTGCGCGGAATTCGTGATGAGGTCGAGGCTACGGTGCCGACAGAATCCTGACAGTGTCGCAGTGGATCGCCATGTCGATCCACTGCTCGCCATCCTCCTCGATCTGCCCGACGACCTGGAACCCGGCCCGCTCATAGGCCTTGCGCGCTCGAGGATTGCGCGCCAGCACGCCGAGAGTGATCGATGTCAGCCCGATCGATCCGAGGCCGTGGCGGACAACGAGTTCGGTTGCCTCGCCACCCAGTCGGCGACCGAACCACGCCGGGCCGCGCAACGAGATCCGAAAGTTGGCCGAGTCCGATTCAGCGTCGTACTCGTTGAGCACCGCCTCACCGACGTACTCGCCCGTGGCGTTCTCGACGATTGCGAGGTCCAGCCGCTGGTCCTGCTCGTTGCGAGTGCTGACCCACTCGCTGATCTGCTCGAACGTGAACGTCGCGACGGTGGCGGTGAGATCGGTGCCCTCCGGATCGTTGACCATCTCCCACGCCGCATCGGCGTCGGCGGAGCACATCGGTCGCAGGGTGACGAGGTCGCCGACGATGGTCGGTTTGTGCCAGCGGTGGCTCACGGTCATCCCGAGAGTTTGCCAAATCCTGGCAAACTCTGGCGATGACGAATTGGTGGCTCGACGAAGTCGCTCATGCCGGGCAGGAACACCTCGACGCTGCATACGTCGCCGGCTACGAGGCCAAGGCTCAGTACGACCCGACGCCCGACCTCGCTGTGCTGGCCCGACACGGATTCTGCGCAACCTCAGCGATCGTCGACCTCGGCGCCGGAACCGGGCGGTTCTCCGTGCAGGCGGCAGCGATCTGCGCACACGTCACTGCGGTCGACGTCTCACCGGCAATGATCGATGTGATCCGTCGTCGCACGGCCGATCTGGACAACGTCACGGTTGTCCAGGCGGCTTCCTCAGCTACGACCACGCCCGCCCCCCGGCCGAGTTCGTATTCTCCCGAAACGCCTAGCTGGTTGTTCGAACCAATGCTCGAGCGGGTGGGGTTCGAGATCCTCGACAAGGAATATGTACGCAACGCCTACGGGGCCTACACGCTGCGCAAGCGCTGAACCACAACACCTCGTCCCGGGTGGCTCGAGGCGACCGACCGGGTGGCTAGAAGCCGAGCCGACCGGAGATCTCGCCGAGCAGCGAATCGATCGGCACCCGGACCTGCTCGGTGGTGTCTCGATCGCGCACCGTGACAGCGTTGTCCTCGAGCGAATTGAAGTCGACCGTGACGCACAACGGAGTCCCGATCTCGTCCTGGCGGCGATATCGGCGACCGATCGCCTGGGTCTCGTCGTACTCGACCATGTACCGGTCGCTGAGCGTCTTGTAGATCTGCTTGGCGAGCGGCGTCAACGATTCCTTTTTCGACAGCGGCAACACCGCAACCTTGTACGGGGCGAGGCGTGGGTGCAGTCGCAGCACGGTGCGCGTCTCTCCGTTGACGATGTCCTCGTCGTAGGCCGCGAGCAGGAATGCGGCCATCGTTCGGGTTGCTCCTGCAGCCGGCTCGATGACGTACGGGACATACCGCTCGTTGGTCGCCTGGTCGAAGTACTCGAGCTTCTGGCCGCTGGCAGCACTGTGCTGCTTGAGGTCGTAGTCGGTGCGCTGGGCAATGCCCTCCAGCTCACCCCAACCCCACGGAAACTGAAACTCGACGTCGGCGGTACCGGTGGAGTAGTGGCTGAGTTCGTCGGCGTCGTGGGGGCGCAGCATCAGCATCTCGGCCGGGATCCCGAGCTCGATGTACCAGTTGAGCCGCTCGGTGCACCAGTACTCGTACCACTTCGGCCCATCGGCGGGGGGTACGAAAAACTCCATCTCCATCTGCTCGAACTCTCTGGTCCGGAAGATGAAGTTGCCCGGCGTGATCTCGTTGCGGAAGCTCTTGCCGACCTGGGCGATTCCGAACGGCGGCTTGCGGCGGCTGGTCTGAAGCACATTGGCGAAGTTGAGGAACATGCCCTGGGCGGTCTCGGGACGCAGATAGACCACTGCCCCGGCGCCGTCGATCGGCCCGGCAAAAGTTTTGAACATCAGGTTGAATGCTCGGGCAGCGGTGAAGCTGTTGGTCGTGCCGCAGTTCGGACACACGTTGGCGTCGACGAGGTGATCTTCGCGGAACCGCTGCTTGCAGTTGGTGCAGTCGACGAGCGGGTCGGTGAAATTGGACAGGTGGCCGCTGGCCTCCCACACCTGTGGCGGCGACAGGATCGAGGCATCGATCAACACGACATCATCGCGCTGTTGCACCATCGAACGCACCCACGCGTCTTTGACGTTGCGCAACATCAGTGAACCGAGCGGCCCGTAGTCATAGCTCGACCGGAAACCGCCGTAGATCTCCGCCGACGGGTAGACGAACCCACGGCGTTTACAAAGGTTGACGATCTGGTCGAGGTCGGTGGCCGGCATGGCCCACAGGCTAAGGGGGCCAGGCCGTGGCCGACCAATGGGTTACGAAATCGGACTCCAGAGCCTTCGAACTGCGCGACGCTGGAGAGATGATCGGACCCCTGCTCCGCAAGATCGACGCAATCACCGTCCGCGTTCCCGACCTCGACGCAGGTCTGACCTTCTATCGAGACGCGCTTGGCCAACCCCTGCGATGGCGTCATGACGCCATTGGTCAAGCTGCGGTCGGGTTACCCGAGAGCGACACGGAGATCGTGCTGACCACGCAGCATCGCACCGAGCCGAACTGGCTCGTCGCCTCGGCAGACGAGGCAGTCGCAACCGTGCAGGCATCGGGCGGGCGCCTTCTGGCTCCCGCGTTCGACATCCCCGTCGGACGGATTGCTGTGGTCGCCGACCCGTTCGGCAACACCCTCGTCCTCATCGACCTCTCCAAAGGCATATACCTCACCGATGCCGACGGCACCGTCACCGACGTCGGTGAGGTCGAGAAGAAACCGTGACGCAACGGAGGCGCATGTCGGGAGCGACTCAGACGGCGCGGTGATGCCGGATCGCTTCGCCGAGATCGTGCACTCTCTCGGTTGGAGCCGTCCCGAACCGGCTCCTCGGAGTAGCGGCCCCGGCAGAACGCTTCTGGGATCAGTGGCGTTCGAAGACGTGCACGCTGCGCAGGCGGCGCTCGATGTGGTGCTCGACCGCTCGCGTGGCGTGGCCGCCGACTTCGTGGGTGGCCTGTGAGATCGGGACATCGAGAGCCGCGTTGAGTCGACCGCCGAGGATCATCCGCATCAGTTCGAGCGCATCGGCGCTGATCGGAGCGCCGGATCGGCAGGTGCGGCAGAGCACGCCGCCGTGATCCATGTCGAACGAAACGAGCGGCTCGGTCTCGCCGCACAGCACGCAGGCATCGAGTTGCGGCCGCACACCCTCGAGCGTGAGCAGCTTCCAGAAGAATGCCGGCACCACGAGCGGCGACGGATTCGCTGCGATCGTGCGCAGCACACCCACGAGCATCCGGTAGAGCTGCGGGTTCGGCTCGCGGTCGAGCGACATCTGGTCCACGGCTTCGAGCACCGCCAACCCACGCGTCATGTGATCGAGATCGGCCACCATCGGGGCCAGCGAATCCACCGATTCGGCCTGGTTGACGATGTCGAGTTCTCGTCCTTCATGCAGCATCAGCCGCACGTGGCTCATTGGCTCGAGCCGCGCCCCGAACTTGGAGTGGGTCTTACGCACACCCTTGGCGACGGCGCGAACCTTGCCGTGACCCTCGGTCATGACGACGATGATCCGATCCGACTCGGCCAGCTTGTACGTACGCAGGACAACGCCGGTGTCCCGATAGAGGCGCGAGGTCACTGGATGTTGCCGAAGCGGCGATGACGACGGGAGAACTCGTCGGTGGCGCGCTCGACATGCGCGGCAGCGAGTTCGTCCCACCCGGTGTCGATGAACACGATCTCGCTGTAGGCGAGCTCCCACACCAGCGACGGAGGCAGCCGGGTGACCGGACCGAGAACGATCGTCAGGTCCGGCTCGATCGGCGCCGGCGCCATGAGTGCGCCGGTCAGCGTTGGCTCGTCCATCACCGTGACCGCGTTCGAGCGCAAGGTGTCGATCGCATCGAGAATCCGCTGCTGTCCATCGGCCCCCGGGTCGACGATGACGGTGCACCCTTCTCGGACATCGATCAACCGCTCGACTCGGAACTCGTCAGGGTCCCGATGGTGGCTGTTCTCGGCACCGTCGGACTCGAATGGCCTGATGGTCAGCCACATCGCGCCGGCATGGGCGACCGCCTTGGCCAGGTCGTTGCGACGGGCGATCCACAGGTCGTGGCCGAGGGCATCCCATTCGGCGACGGTTCCGCCGACCACCAGTACATGCCGCAGTTGTTTGCCCTGAACGACGTCGCCCTCCGCTGTGTCAGCGGTCTTCGTCGTTCGTGCGCGGGCCACGAAGTGATTCTCCCACGTCTGCTGCCGTTCTCCTCTCCAATCCCGCGCTCCATTGTCCTCTCCCTCGTTGCACGACGAACTCTGTCGACCAAACCCGATGCTGCGAACCAAACCCGATTACCGTGGCGAGCCGTGCCGCTCTCTCTTGTGCCCCCGCTGGACCTCGGTCCGCACGTGGCGTGCATCATGGACGGCAACGGGCGCTGGGCCAATGCCCGCAATCTGCCCCGAACCGCTGGTCACACCGCCGGCGAAGAGAATCTGGCCGCCGTCGTGCGGGCTGCGGTGAGGCGGGGGGTCGGGTTCCTGACTGCCTTCGGGTTCAGCACCGAGAACTGGGTCCGCCCCCGCGCCGAAGTGCGCCACATCCTCGGCCTGCACGAAAAGCTGTTCGGCCGCGTTGCCGAACTGAACGAGTTGAACGTCAGGATCCAGTGGATCGGGCGACCGTTCGACTCACCCGGAGCGCGAACGCCGAAGTACGTCCAAAAAGCGATCCGCAAAGCGATCAAGGACACCGCGGCCAATGACGGCATGACGCTCACGATCGCGTTTGACTATGGCAGCCGTACCGAAATGGCGGCCGCTGCCCAGGCGCTTGTCACGGCTGGAATCCCGCGCACCAAGCGTTCGTTCGAGCAGCACCTGTATCTGCCTGATCTACCGCCGGTCGATGTGCTCATGCGCACTTCCGGCGAGCTGCGGATATCCAACTTCCTCCTGTGGCAGTGCGCCGGCACGACCGTCTATTTCACCGAAAAGGCGTGGCCCGACTTCGACGAGCACGAACTCGACAACGCGCTCGGGCTGATCCGTGAGTAGCTCCGGCGCTCGCTTCGATGACGATCGCTGGTACCGAATGATCGCCCCGGCCAGACAGTCGGTGCCAGCGACGGTCCACCGATGAACCACGACATCCGTACTGCGCTGGCGATCGTCACCGCTGCGCTGCCGGCGGCCGAATCGAGGCCAGGTCAGGCAGAGATGGCCGAGGCCGTCGCCCATGCACTCGACACCGGGCGTCACCTCGTCGTCGCTGCGGGAACCGGCACCGGTAAGTCACTGGGCTACCTCGTGCCCTCGGTGCTGGCCGACAAGCGGGTCGTGATCGCCACAGCCACCAAGGCGCTGCAGGACCAACTCGCCAACAAGGACCTGCCGTTTCTCACCGAGCACCTCGGCAAGCCGTTCGAATGGGCCGTGCTCAAGGGCCGCAGCAACTACATCTGCCTCCAACGGGTGCGCGAGGTCCAGCAGGCCAACGCTGGCCAACTCGAACTCAACGAGATGGCACCGACCGTCCGACTCGAAGTGAAGCGGCTCAGCGAGTGGGCAGGCAGCACGACCACCGGCGACCAAGCAGATCTGGATTGGATGCCGACCGACCGGGCCTGGCAGTCCGTTTCGGTGAGCAGCGACGAATGCCCGGGAGCGACCCGCTGCCCAATGGGTGACGCCTGCTTCGCGGAGTCCGCCCGCCGCCGGGCGGCCGTGGCCGATGTCATCGTCGTCAACACATACCTCTACGGACTGCACGTCGCCAGCGGTGGAGTGCTGCTGCCCGAGCACGACGTCGTGATCATCGACGAGGCTCACTCGCTGGAAGACATCATGAGCGACACGGTCGGGATCGCAATCGGAGCCGGCCGGTTCGTCAACCTCGGCGTCACGCTCAAGAAGATCCTCGACGACCCGGCCATCATCGGGGCGGTCATCGACTCCGGCACGCTGCTGCGCGACTCGATCTCGCCGGTGCTCGGCCAGCGGCTCCCGCATCCCCTCCCGGACCTGATCAACGAGGCGCTGATCCTCGGCCGCCAACACATCGACGATGCGCAGGCAGCGTTGCGGGCGATCGACACATCGGTCGAAGATGCCAAGCAGCGCAAGCTGCGCGCCCAGCAACAAGCGACGCGTCTGATCGACGACATCGATCGGGCGATCTCGGCCGGCGAGGGCTTCGTCACGTTCGTATCCGGCAAGCCCGACATCCCGCGGCTCGAAATCGCTCCGCTCGATGTCGGGCCGACACTGCGGACCGGGATCTGGAACGAGCACACCGCAGTGCTCACGAGCGCCACCATCCCGTCGTCGTTGATCCAGCGGGTCGGACTTCCCGCCGACAAGGTCGATTCGCTCGATGTCGGGAGCCCGTTCGACTACGAGCACAACGCCATGCTGTACTGCGCGCTGCATCTGCCCGATCCCCGATCACCGCAGTTCGCGGCCGGCGTGCACGACGAATTGGTCGCCTTGATCAAGGCCGCGGGAGGGCGAACACTCGCACTGTTCACGAGTTACAAGGCAATGGAGGCAGCTGCCGCAGCGATGAAGGGCCGCGTTCCGAACACGGTCATGACCCAACGCGATCTGCCCAAGACCGCACTGGTGAGGAAGTTCGCCGACGACGAATCGACGTGTTTGTTCGCGACCTCGGGTTTCTTCCAGGGCGTCGACATCCCTGGCCGCACGCTGTCGCTGGTGACCATCGACCGGCTGCCGTTCCCCCGCCCTGACGATCCGCTGCTGTCGGCTCGGCGCGAGTTGCTCGGCGGCCAGGCGTTCACCCAGATCGACGTCCCTCGGGCAGCGACGCTGCTGGCACAGGCAACCGGTCGATTGATCCGCAACGCAACCGATCGCGGTGTCGTCGCAGTTTTCGATCCCCGACTCGGCAAGGCGAACTACCGTTGGGACATCGTCAAGGCACTGCCGCCGATGAAGAGGACTCGCGAACGCAGCGAGGTCGAGGCTTTCCTTCACGACATCACCAGCGACAACACCAGCGACAACACCAGCAACGACACCAGCTGATTCGGGATGCAGACGCGCTGGCTACGGTGACCATATGACCGACATTGTCGTCCACTACGAGGTCTCGAACGGGATCGCCACGATCACGCTCGACTCGCCGACCAACCGCAACGCACTCTCGAAGCAACTCGTCGGCGACCTGCATGCGGCACTCGACCGCGCCGAAACCAACGACGTCCGAGTGATCGTGCTCACCCACACCGGCAACACGTTCTGCGCCGGAGCGGACCTGCGCGAGCGGTCGAATGGTCCGGTCGATTCAACGCCGATGGTCCGGGCCTTCCAACGGTTGATGGACAGCCCCAGGCCGACGGTTGCGGCCGTCAAGGGATACGTCCGCGCTGGAGGGGTCGGGCTGATGGCATCGTGCGACTTGGTCGTCGTCCCAGCGAGCGCGGACTTCGCGTTCACCGAGGTCCGCATCGGCGCGGCCCCGGCAATCATCGCCGTGCCCATCCTGCGGAGGTGTTCGGCGGCTCAACTGGCGGCGCCCTTCCTGACCGGGGAGGTCTTCGACGCCGCCCACGCTCGAGCGATCGGGCTCGTCAGCCATGTTGCGGCGGATGTCGATGGCGTCGACGCCCAGGTCGCGACCCTGTGCGCCGGCATGTTGCGAGCCGGACCGAATGCGCTCTCTGCCACGAAGAGCATTCTTCGCTCGGTCCCCGGGGACCCGTTGGAGACGGCCTTTCCTCGGATGCAACAGTTGTCGGAGTCGGTGTTCGAATCAGCGGAAGCAGCAGAGGGGATGCAGTCGTTCTTCACCAAACGAACACCGTCGTGGGTCATCGACCCGACCCGATAGGGCCGTCCACGAACGCTCGGTCCGGCAGTCCGCTCAGCTCAGCTCAGCTCAGCTCAGCAATCGATAGCCGAGCCCACGCACGGTGATGAGCAGTTTCGGATCATCCGGATGGTCCTCGATCTTGAGCCGCAGCCGACGCACATGGGCATCGACCAGCCTGCTGTCGCCGAGGTATTCATAGCCCCACACTCGTTCCAGCAACTGGTCGCGCGACAACACGGCGCCGGCATGTTCGGCGAACTCACACATCAGCCGGAACTCGGTCTTGGTCAGCCTGAGCTCTTGATCGCCCTTGATCACAACGCCCTGCTCGTGGCGCACTTCGACATCGCCGAAGCGGCTCGGCCGAGCGACACCAGCGATCGGCGATTCGTGTAACTGCACTCGTCGCAGCTGGGCACGGATCCGAGCGGCGAGTTCTTTCGGTACGACAGGCTTGGTGACGTAGTCGTCAGCCCCGGCTTCGAGCCCGACGACGAGGTCGTAGGTGTCGGTCTGTGCCGTCACGATGATGATCGGCACGATGCTCTTGGCCCGGATCGCCCGGCAGACCTCGAAACCGGACATGTCCGGCAGTCGCAGATCGAGCAGAACGAGGTCGGGCTCGCGCTCGGCAAACGCATCGA
>JBDSDH010000017.1:0-4728 GCA_039920665.1 Ilumatobacteraceae bacterium | reverse complement strand
CGACACACTCCTCGTGATCGCCGATGAGACCACCACCGGCGCCAAGCTCGCAGCCAAGTTGCGCGACCTTGCCGGCGTGGACCCGGCGCGCTGATGAGCAACCAAACCAGCAGCGACGGCAAGGACGGTAACGGCAAGGACGACAACGACTCGTTGCTGGGCGAGCAGACCCTGTGGCACGGACGGTTCGAAGGCGGACCAGCGGCCGAGCTGATGGCTTTCACCGAGAGCCTGTCGTTCGATCAACGCCTGTGGCCCGACGACATCGAAGGCTCTCGTGCGCATGTCCGCGGTCTCGCCCGGGCGTTGTTGATCAACGAGATCGAACTCGATTCGATTCTCGCTGCCCTCGATCGGGTCGAGACCGAGATGGGTGGCGGTACGTTCGTCTTCGTCGCCAGCGACGAAGACATCCACACGGCTATCGAACGCCGAGTCACCGAGATCGCCGGTCACGCCGGCGGCAAGCTGCACACCGGTCGGAGTAGAAACGATCAATCAGCAACGGGTGTTCGTCTGTGGCTGAAGCGCGAACTGAAGGTTATTGCTCGTCGCATTGTCGGCCTGCAACAGGTGTTGTTCGACCGCTCCGTCGAGGCCGGTGAGTGCTATCTACCTGGCTACACCCACCTCCAGCGGGCTCAGCCGGTCTTGCTCGCCCATCATTTGCTCGCCCACGGGTGGGCCCTCGGCCGCGACCTCGACCGGATCCGCGACACGATGACTCGGGTCGACGTCTCGCCGCTCGGAGCGGGTGCGCTCGCCGGTTCGTCGCTGCCGCTCGACCCGTCGTTCACTGCCGCCGAACTCGGCTTCGCATCTGCGTTCCGCAACTCTCTCGATGCTGTCGGCTCGCGCGATCACATCGCCGAAGCCTTGTTCGACCTGACGATGGTGGCGATCAACCTGTCCAGGATCGGCGAGGAGTGGGTGCTGTGGACGACTGAGGAGTTCGGCTTCGCGTCGCTCGACGACGGCTATGCAACCGGCTCGTCGATGCTGCCCCAGAAGAAGAACCCGGACATCGCAGAACTTGCGCGCGGCAAGGCAGGCCGGGTGATCGGGGATCTCACGGGACTGTTGGCCACGATGAAGGGACTGCCGCTCAGCTACAACCGCGACTACCAAGAGGACAAGGAGCCGTTGTTCGATGCGATGGATCAGGTCCGGCTCGGACTCGGGGCGCTGACGGGAATGATCGCAACCGCGACGTTCAACACCGAACGGATGCAGGCGGCGGCTGACAGCGAGACCGGGTCGGCGACAGACCTTGCCGAGTGGCTCGTCGTCCGAGGTGTCCCGTTCCGGGAATCGCACGCGATCGTCGGTGCACTCGTCCGATCAGCGCTGGCCGGAGAAGGGTCACTGCGACAACTCGTCACTGATCACCCTCGCCTCGGCCCGGATGCAGCGACCCTCGTCGTTCCGGGCGTATCGGTCACTCGCCGCACCACGCCCGGCGGTGCCGGACCTGCACCCGTGCGCACACAAATCGAGCAGTTCCGTGGGGCGCTCGCGACATGGACGTCATGGAGCACCGAAGGATGAGCTCCGCCTACTCGCATCCGATCCGGGTCCGGTACGGCGAGTGCGACATGCAGAGGGTGGTGTTCAACGCCAACTACCTTGCCTACTGCGATGATGCCGTCGACTCGTGGTTCCGTTCGGTGCTCACGCCGGACGGACAAGGATTCGAATCGCTCGGGTTCGACTTCATGCTCAAGACGGTCACGATGACTTGGCATGCACCGCTGGCGTTCGGCGAGACGGCCGCCCTCGGCTGCAGCGTCGCCCGCTGGGGCACATCGAGCTTCGACGTGTCCGTGGTCGGCACCGTCGGTGGTGCGGATCGGTTCGAGGCGACCATCACCTACGTCAGCGTTGTTCCCGGTGGCAACACGCCGACCCGTACGCCAGATCTGATCCGGGCGGCACTCGGTTGATGCGTCGCGTCGGGCGACGGTTCTTCGCGCGGGGCGCGCCGATCGTCGCGCCCGAACTGTTGGGCAAAGTGCTCGTCGTCGGCGGATCAGCCGGCCGGATCATCGAGGTCGAGGCCTACACCCAGGATGATCCGGCGAGTCATTCGTTTCGGGGTCTCACGCCGCGTACGGCGCCGATGTTCGGCCCGGCTGGACATCTGTACGTGTACTTCACCTACGGCATGCATCACTGCGCGAACGTGACGACCGGTACGCCCGGCAACGGTCAGGGGGTGTTGCTCCGAGCGGTCGAACCGCTGCGGGGTGTCGATCAGATGATCGAGCGTCGGGGGAGAGCCCGCAACATCGCCGACGGTCCGGGCAAGCTGTGCCAGGCGTTCGGAATCGGTCTGTCGATGACCGGTCTGGACCTGTGTGATCGAGCGGCAACGGTCGGAATATTCGACGACGGGGTGCAACCGCCAGCACATCCAACGGTGACTCCGAGAATCGGCATCAGGGTCGGTCTCGACCTGCTGTGGCGCTGGACGACGTGAGAAGCTACTCAACCAGCCAGCGGATGTCGGCGCCGTGATAGCCGACGTGGGCGAGTACTTCATCGCCTCCGCCCGGCCAGGTGGTGAGCCGAAGATCGGCGTGAGCGCCCGCCGGTTCCATTCGCATCCAAAGCATCGCGGACCCGGTGGTTGCGCGTGCCCCAGCACCCATGATCGCCGCGCGGACGCGTTCTCGCGTCCCTTGCGGCAGGTACTGCCAGACGATCGAGTGGAACACGACCGTCGCATGGCCAGTTGACGGACCAGCGGCGAGATGGGTCGTCAGCCAGTCTCCGGCGTCGCCACGCTCGACGTCCATCCAATGCCGCTGCGCAATGTCGATCGCAGCCGCGAGTCGATCGAATCGCGCTGTCTGATCTGGCCAGACGAACGACATCGAGGTCATTCGCCCGTCGGACGTGTTGATGTCGATCGGCGAGATATCGCTCGCTCGTCGACGGGCCACGATGATCTGACCGGTCAGCTCGGGTCTCGGTTCGGCCCACCATTCGGGTCCGAAGACCACTGGGCTGGCCGGGTCACCAGCCTGTGAGCGGCCGGTGTCGAATCGAAAGTGGTCCCATCGCGACAGCAGCCCCGCCGCGGACCCGATCTCGAGTTGAGCGATCGGCAAGCCGTGACGGCGGGCGATGAGAGCGAAGCCGCTCGCGAGCACGGCGGCCCGGCCGACCTCGTTCGTCTGCACGTTGCGCCGGACGCCGTTGCGGAACTCGTCGATCTCGGCAGCCGCCAACGTCAAGAAGTCGGCGACGACGGCCGGTGACCCATCCCAAGTGCCTCCGCACGACGGGAAGTGCCGAGCGAGATCCGCGGCTCGGCCGGCCAACGCAAGCCGATGGGCGCAGGCGAGATAGCGCAGGGGGAGCGCATCGTGTTGTGGTTGGGCCGACACGCCATCGAGCAGGTCAGCGGTGACGCCGTTGCCGTCGTAGTCGGTGGTGAGGCCCTCGAGCAGGGTGGCGTACAACGGCGAACCGATCGAGCGACACGAGAATGCCTGTCGAACGAGCGACTCCCGGACCGATACCGGCTCTGCATTCATCCTCGTGTCCGAGTCGTGACAATTTGCATCACGTCGGTGGCGGAGTGCTCGGGCTTGGCCTCGTGCACTGCCCACGTGGCCCCGTTGGCCTCGTATTCGTCCACGACATGTTCGGGTGCCATCATCACGGCGAAATCGAACCCATCGAGCGATCCGCGCTCGGTCTCCACGACGTCGACGAGTTCGCCGAGCCGCTGCGGTGAGATCTCGGTCGGGCAGAGGCCCTCGTAGTGGGCGGCGCGTCGCACCGGTGCCAACGCTTCACCTCGCGCCGCGAGCCAGAACGGAACGCGCGGGCGTTGCACTCCGGTGGGCTCGAGCGTGATCCCATCGATCATGAAGTGGGGGCCGGTGTGGATGACGTGTTCGCCGCGCAGCAATTTGTCGAGCAGCGGGAGACCCTCGTTCATCATCGATCCACGAACTCGCGGGTCGAGTTCCTCGGCGGTCTTGGTCAGCTCGCCACCCGAATCGACGCCGAGGCCGAGCCCGAGAATCAGCCGACCGTGTGAGACGAGATCGAGCGTTGCCACCTCGCGTGCCAGCTTGAGCGGACGACGGCGAGCGATCGGGGTCACCAGGGGCCCGATCCGCACCCGGTTGGTCTTCATCGCGATCGCGGTCAGCATGATCCACGGATCGGCGATGCGCGTCGCCTGCTCGACCGGGCGGAGCAGATGGTCCCACAAGAATACAGCGTCCCATCCGAGCTCTTCGGCTGCGACAGCGATGTCGACCAAGACGTGCGGGTCGGACAACTCGCCGAACGGTGGCAGGGACAATGCGTGGCGCATCCGTGCCACCGTAGTGGCGGTACGTGGGGCCGGGCCTCGGTCAGAGGTTGGCGAGCAGCGCTGCGTCGGAGGCGTCGTATCCGAGCCGCGTGGGATGGAACGAAGCATCGGACGTGAACAAGATGCCTGAACCGGACCACGCAGTCACTCGGTCGTTGACGTGGGAGTCGGACGCCGCCCCGCAACAAGCACCGACCGTGAGGTATCCGGTCACACCGACAAAACCGATGTCAACGGCCGGATACGCCGCTGTGACCGAGTTGACGGTGGAACCCTGCCACCCGAGCTGGGCGTCAGCCGCGTGATTCTCCTTCGGTGCAGTGACGGCAGCCGATGGCTGCAACTATTCGTGCTCGTTCGAGCGGCTGTGCTGGCAACATGGACGCCTTATG
>JBDSDH010000016.1:0-4594 GCA_039920665.1 Ilumatobacteraceae bacterium | reverse complement strand
ACCTTGCGCCGGAACACGTCGCAGTGTTCGCCTGCAGCATGGGTGACAACACCATTCACTACGAAGGTCATGTGCGGATGATGGGTGCCACCCAGCCGTTCCTGTCCGGGGCGATCAGCAAGACCGTCAACATGCCGCAGGAGGCGACGATCGAAGACATCGAGGCGTTGCACATGCTGTCGTGGGAGCTCGGCCTCAAAGCTGTTGCGATCTACCGCGACAACTGCAAGGTTGCTCAGCCGCTGTCCACCGCCAAGAAGGGCGACGCATCGGTCGATGCCGAAGGTCGGATGGTCGCGGCGACCAATGTTGCCGATGCCCCGCAGGTGGTGACCCAGACAGTCGAGCGAATCGTCGAGAAGATCGTCCATCAGCCGATCCGCCAGAAGCTTCCTCGCAGCCGTCGCGGCCGCACGTTCGAGTTCCGGGTCGCTGATTGCAAGGGTTTTGCGACCATCGGTGAATACGACAATGGCCTGCCGGGTGAGATCTTCCTCACGGTGTCCAAGCAAGGTTCCACCCTCAGCGGCATCATGGACGCGTTCGCCAAGAGCATCAGCTACGGCCTCCAGTACGGCGTGCCGCTGCGGGCGTTCGTCGAGGCATTCACCAACATGCGCTTCGAGCCCGCCGGCATGACCGACGACCCGGACATCCGTTTCGCCTCGTCGATCATGGACTACCTGTTCCGCCGTCTCGGCCTGGAATACCTCAGCTACGACGAGCGGGCTGAACTGGCCATCTTCTCGATCGACGAGCGGCTGCAGCCGACGCTTCCGGGCGTGTACGAGAGTGCGATCGAAACCCGTACGGGCAGCGATGTCGCCGCCGATCCGAAGAGCATTCCATCGGCCGACGAGTTCGCTGCATCGATCGAACTCGGCCTGGCGCCGATCGCCCCGAAGAGCGACAACACGCCGTCGGCCGGGATGCCCAAGGTTCGTCAGAGCGACGCGCCGATGTGCATGCAGTGCGGCGTCCAGATGATCCGGGCCGGCAGCTGCCACGCCTGCCCGAGCTGCGGGAGCACCAGCGGCTGCTCCTGATGTGAACGGTCAGGGAATGTCATTGGGGTTTCGGGCCCAATGACATTCCGCCGGTCAGCAATGTCCGGATTTTGTTCGATCGGTGTCCAACTACACGCGCACTGTTCGCCACAGCGAGAGCAATCGGTGTGTTCTTCTTCGGTGGGTTCTTGCAGGAACACACCACGAATCACGCCGACGGTTCACCACGCGGCGTACCCCCGAAACCCCAGCGTGCCGATGGAGCACATCCATCTGCGATCACCCTGAATTTCGTCGATCGCGTCGAGCCCGGTGCGGAGGGCCATACTCGCGCGAGGTGTGTGGGGCGCACACGCTCGGTCGA
Organism: Ilumatobacteraceae bacterium; assembly: GCA_039920665.1. Taxonomy (GTDB): domain Bacteria; phylum Actinomycetota; class Acidimicrobiia; order Acidimicrobiales; family Ilumatobacteraceae; genus WLMZ01. The sequence goes on along the minus strand of JBDSDH010000016.1, from coordinate 3,223 downwards.
ACACCGGTTGACAGAATTGGCAGCGGCGGACGACCGGATACTGGCACTTGCGATGGTCGTGCTGTCGAACCGTCGCGACACTGACGGACACACCCAGTTCTTGATGCCGGACGCACCGCACCCCGAGTCATTGGGCGAGGTCCACCCGCCCGGCCAACAAGTGGAGCGATCCATGATCCGACCTGTTGCCGGCCACCCTCGGTTCGGCCGTAGCGATACCACGTCGACAGCCTGGGCGCGCGAGATGACCGGGCGGCCAATTGATCATCCGCAACTTGCGTATCTTGCCGACCAGTTCGCGCCACGACCGTTCTTCTGGAGCGACGGACCGCGCCTGGCAGCGACGCTGTTCATATCGGTGTGCTTCCACGCCACACCCGGCGAGATCGCCGCTGTGGGCGACGACTACATCTTCGATGAGGCAACGGGCCTTGGACGTTGGAGGACCGCTTACAGCTGAAGATGCGAGTTGTCAAAGGTGTCACCGGGGAGCTTTCACCGCCGGCCGCGCTGGAGGCCGATATGTCTGTCGACGTGTCCGCCGGGGAACAAGCGAAACACAAGTGCACTGCAAGCGGCGCGGCAGATCGTCGCTCCATCGATTGCGTTCCGCGATCGCCACGAACGGAGGAATCATGGATGCACATCACCAACACTGGGGCGGGGGCTCGGCTGCAGCGGCGAATACGGCCCATGGAAGGGGCGCACACCCATTGGCTCACGCGGTCTCCCTGAGCGGCATCGGTGCCGTGGCGCCGTGCCCGACTCAGGCCGAGTCCGCCACGAAGCTGATGACCGCGGCGATGTCCGATCTCGATCGACAGCTCGATGCAGCCATGCTCGACTGGGACGCCGTTCGCCTCGTGACCATCCGTCTCGGTCCAGCCGACGAGGGTTTGGCGTCCTGGAACGCGATCATTCATGACCAGATCGACCAGCCCTGAACGGTGCCTGGCCTGCTCGCCCCGGTCAGCCGACGACAAGCGACTCGAGGTGTGCGTACGCCTTGGTGATTGCGGCCTCACCGGCAATCTGCAACTGCTCGGCGGCGACGACGCGAACGTCGCTCACGCCGAGGAAACCCAGCACAGCGGTCAGGTAGTTCGTGTTGAAGTCGGCGGGACTGCCGATCTCGGTGCCGCCCGAGGCCGACACGATCCAGGCCCTCTGCAGCGGCACGAGCCCCCGAGGGCCGGTCTCGGTGAACTGGAAGGTACGCCCGGCCCGACAGACCTGATCGATCCATGCCTTCATCGCCGCTGGCACCCCGAAGTTGTAGACGGGTGCGACCAGAATGAGCTCATCGGCCGAGAGCAGTTCGTCCACGAGCTCATCGGACAACGCCAGTGCGCTCGGATCGGCACCGGCGAAGGCCGCGCCCACCCACTCGGCTGATATAAACGGCAGGCCACTCGAGACATCACGCCGAATGACCGTGTCACTCGCCCCGGCCAGGCGACTCACCAGTGCGTCAGCGAGCTTGCGGCTCACCGAGTTGCCGTGATCGGCGCCGGAGTCGATGCGCAGGATCGTCCGAGGTGCTTGCATGTCGGTCATTTTTTGTCTCCCGTGTTCGACGTCGCCGGGGGGAACAGTCGGAACACAGGATTTATTCCGCATCGACGGCGGTTTCGAAGCCGGACGTCGCAGACTGCACAGCGTGGCGCGACCGGGCCGGCGCAGCGTGTCGGATCGAGGCCCGTCGGGTCGCCCACACGTGCACTGGTGCTCGGCACTTCGTCGGCAACAGCGGCCGGACCGCTTGTCATGGATCGCGCCGTATCGGCGTCGCCGGGTAGCACCGTTGCACCCATCGCCAATCTCTCTGAGTCGATCAGCGGGAGCCCGGTCCCGACGTCGACGGTCCCACCGACGACACAACCCGAAACAGGGGCTCCCGGCGACACAGCAGCTTCGGAAACCTCTTCGACCACGACCGAAGTCGCGTCGACAACGACCGAAGCCGCGGCGACGACCACCGAGACGGCCCCGACCACCGATACGGCATCGACCACCGACGCGGCATCGACCACCACGATGGTGGCCTCGACCACAACAGTCGACACCACCGCCTCGACAGCAGTTGCTTCGACGACCACCGAAGCCTCCTCGACCACGACCTCCGCGGTCACCGTTGCCGCAACGGTGCGGTCCAGCGCTGCACCCCAGGTGCGCAGCTCGGACATCCCAGTCGGGTCGATCTTGCTCGCAGTTTTCGTCCTGGTCGGGGTCGGCCTGATCTCGTATTTGCTGGCTCGCCGGCACCACGACGTACCGAATCCGGGTCAACCAGCTCGATCGCCCGACCCATCTCGGCCGAGTGACAACACGTCCGCGGTGCAGGGCCGACAGGTCCCCACCACCCACACAGCGACCCATACTGCCACCCTGGACTTCCTGCTCGGGGCTCGGCCAGTCGTTGATCGACGCGGGCGACGCTGCCAGCCATGTGGATCCACGCTGAGGACCGTGGCTCGGACAAACGGCATTGCTGACATCGGAGTGGTCGTGGTGCCAACTGCGCTCATCGTGTCGATCCCCGGCGAGAGCAACGTCACGTCTCAGGCCAGCGGTTCCGGGCGGGGGCACTGCGGCTGGATCAGATCGATGACCTCCTCACGCTCGTCCAAGCCGCCGAGCGCGGCGACATCGGCGCGGTCGAGGGCCAGCAACGCCTCAGTCAGATCAGAACCTCGGCCCATCCGTACCCAGCCCGGCGAGCAGTGCTCGGCTACGTGTGCTGGACAGTCGGACTAGCGGTGATCCTGCGGGCGACGTGGCGCGAAGTCGTGGTGGCTGCTGTCATCGGCTCGTTCCGGCTGTCGACGCGCCGGCTCGCCTCGTCGTCGCAGCCGTTCGTCCCGCTGATCGCCGCGACCGTCGTGTCGATCTCTGTGTTCGCCCTTGCTCGAATCGTCGACGATCTGGTGATGTTCCCCCTACTCGTCTCGCCGCTGATCGCCTTCCTTCCAGGGGCGCTGCTGACCATCGGGGTGCTCGAACTCGCCACTGGTCACATCGTCTCGGGCGCGTCCCGTTTGGCGTCGGGCGTGATGCAACTCGTGCTCGTCGCCCTCGGCCTCGTCGCCGACAGACAGCTGGTGGGAGTACCGGCCATGACATGCGACAGACTGCCGACGGCCCGCTCGCCGTGCTCGCGCCGCGGGTCGGTGTCGCCGTCTTCGGAACCGGCATCGTGTGGTTCAATGGCGCACTGCTCGAC
>JBDSDH010000015.1:0-3193 GCA_039920665.1 Ilumatobacteraceae bacterium | reverse complement strand
GGATGTCGGTGGATGTCGGTGGATGTCGGTGGATGTCGGTGGGGTGGCTCAGGCGGCGGCGAACTCGGCGCTGGTGCCGGTCATGTCGAGCAGGATCTCTTCGAGCGAGCGTTGGCTTTCGGTGATCTCGATGACCTGGATGCGGTTGTCGAACGCGATCTGCGACACAGTGGTCGTTGTGGTCCCACGGACCGACAGTCGACCGTCGGCGATGTCTGCGTCGATGCCGTGACGCACGAGCAGGCGGCCCAGTTCCGCGGTCTGCTGGGTGCGGACGATCACGGTGGTTTCGCCCCGGGCGAGGGTGGTTGCGACTGGTTCGGCTGCGAGGAGCCGGCCGGCGCCGACGACGATGAGGTCGTCCGCGAACATGGCCAGTTCGGCGATCAGGTGGCTCGACACGAACACGGTGCCGCCGTTGTCAGCGAACGTACTGAGCGAGTTGCGCAACCAGCGGATCCCATCAGGGTCCAGGCCGTTGGACGGTTCGTCGAGCAGGAGCACTTCGGGCTGGCCGAGGAGTGCGCCGGCGAGGGCGAGCCGCTGGCGCATGCCGAGGGAGAAGCCGCCGGTGCGTTGATCAGCTGCGCTGTCGAGCCCGACTTCGTTCAACACCTCATTGACCCGGCGGGCGGGGATGGAGGCGAGCGCTGCGACCGCGGCGAGGTGGTTGCGGGCAGTGCGACCGGGGTGCATCGAGCGGGCGTCGAGGACGGTGCCGACGACGCGTGCGGGATGGCGCATGTCCGGGTAGCGGACGCCGCGGTAGGTGGTGTCGCCATGGTCTGGTCGGGTGAGCCCGACCATCATTCGCATGGTCGTGGATTTGCCGGCGCCGTTGGGTCCGACGAAACCGGTGACGCGACCGGGGGCAACGTCAAAGGAGAGGTCATCCACGGCGGTGCGGGATCCGTACTGCTTGGTGAGGGAAGAGACGGTGATCATTGGTAACTCGTTTCGTTTGTGGCGGTGTGCTGGGTCGGTGTGATCGGGCCGATCGAGATCAACTCGGCGCCGACGGATGTGAGGTGGGCGACGATCCCGTGGAGGTGAGATGCGTCGCGGACGACGCCCGTCACTCGTGTGATGCCCTCGACGCTGTGGTCGATCACGAAGTCGTCGATCAGAGGTCGCAGGAAGCGGGTCGAAGCGCGCCCCTTGATGACGATCTCGTAGGTGGTCGCTGTGGTCATACAGCCACCATCGACGCTTCCAGGAGAGAACACATCACCTCAATTCGCATCTCACCTGGGTGAGATGCGCGACACGTCGCTGAAGCGTCGGCGGCCGTGGCACGATGACGGCAAGCCCATGGCATCTGACGATCTGCAACTTGCGAACAACGCCCCGCTCATGATGGGTGATCACGCGCTCGCAATGGCGGCCACGAAGCTCCGGCCTCCAGCGCCGCCCACCCGGCTCGTGGCACGGATGCGGCTGGCCGACGTCCTCAGTGCGGGCGTCACCGAAGCCGTCCCGTTGCTGCTCGTCAGCGCACCGGCCGGTTCGGGAAAGACGACGATGCTGGCCGATTGGGCGGCACAGTCTGATCGAGCGGTCGCCTGGCTGCAGATCGAGGCGGGCGACTCTGATCCGGCCAGTTTCTGGTCGTCGCTGATCGCTGCGATCGGCCGCTGCCGACCCGACGTGTCTGCGCTTGTCGGACCGCTGGTGGCCGGGTCCCAGGGCGACGAGCGAGTCGTCGTGCCGGCGCTTGTCAACGCGGTCGCCGGCACCGACGACACGTTGATCGTCGTGATCGACGACTACTACCTGATCGACAACGCGAGCGTGCAGCGAGGCATGGAGCGCCTCATCGATCTCTGCCCGACACAGCTCACCATCGTTGTGTCGACCCGGCTCGATCCACCCTTCCGCCTCGGCCGAATGCGAGTCCGGAACAGGATCACCGAAATCCGCGCCGACCGACTCCGCTTCGACACCGGCGAAGCCACCGCGTTGCTCGGAACACGCAGTGGGACACTGTCGACAGAACGCCTCGAGAACCTCTGCTCCCGAACTGAGGGCTGGGCCGCAGGCCTCGTGCTGGCCGGCCTGTCGCTGGAGCAAGCGGCCGATCCGGATGGTTTCGTCGATGCGTTCCGAGGAGACGACCAGCTCGTCGCCAGCTATCTCAGCGACGAACTCCTCGACGCGATGAGCGCCGGCGACCGCCAACGCCTCCTCGAGACGGCTGTCCTCGACCACCTGACCGGGCCACTGATCGACGCTGTGACCGGCTCGAGCGACGGCACCAACTGGGTGGCGGACATCGCCAACCGGAACCAGCTCATCGTCCGACTCGACACCACCGGCGAATGGTTCCGCTACCACCACCTGCTCCGCGACCTGCTCCTGCTCGAAGCCCGTCGAACCATCCCGACCCGGATGCCAGACCTGCACGGGCGCGCCGCCGACTGGTTCGCGTCCAACGGCGACCAACACCAAGCAGTGCTGCACCGCTTCGCGGCCGGCGACATCGCCGGAGCGATCCAACTGATGTACTTCGTCGGACCCGACCTCCTCGGACGCGGACAGGTCCGCAAGCTCCGCGGATACCTCGAACAGACCGGCGACGCAGCGGCCACCGACCCGGCGTGCGCGTTGGGGTGGGGGTGGTGCGAATACCTGTCGAGCCAGTACGACTCAGCCCAGCGATGGCTCGACATCGCGCTTCAAGTCGCCCCCCCCACATTCGATCCGGTGACCGCGGCGCCATTGCGGATCAACCTTGCTCTCGGCAGCGGCGACATCACCACAGCGATCGATGCTGCCCGTCAGGCCACGGCGGCCGAGAGTCTGTGGCAGCGCCCGGCAGAGCTCGCCACCGCGGTCGGCGCGGCATACGCGTGGGCCGGCATGTATGACGAAGCCGCCGAGGCCCTCACGATCGCCGTCGCTCGGAGCACAGCCGAGCAACGGCTCACCGCTCATGTCTCCGCGCTCATCCACGCATCGATCAACGAGATGGAAAACGGCGACCACGGCGCCGCTCACGCCGCAGCCGTCGAAGCGGTTGCCGCCGCCGAGGCGTTCGGGCTAGCCAACTACCACGGTGTCGCCCCGGCCTTCGCGATCCGAGGGCGCACCGCCATTGATCCGGACGACACCCGTGCCGACGTCACCCACGCACTCGAGCTGGCCCGTCGATCGACGACCGATCTCGGACTCGCCTACGTCCTGACGACATGTG
>JBDSDH010000014.1:0-8763 GCA_039920665.1 Ilumatobacteraceae bacterium | reverse complement strand
GGCAAGGAGCTCGTCGATCGCGGTCAGGCCATCAGCCACCCGCTGCTCGAGCGAGCCGGACAGGACAACGGTCCGGCGTCCACTGTCGGACAGAGCTTCGATGAACCGGCCGGTCATCCATTCGCGGATGTGTTCGCCATCGCGGATGCCATCCTGTTCGAACGGCACACCATCGTGGTGGGTGAGCAAATACAGCGGGTGATGGCGAGCGAGCGCATCGACGCTCGGTGCAGTGGATCCTTCGTAGCGCTCGTGCCAGATGCCGGTCGCGAACGAATCGGTGTCGCAGATCAGGACCGGACCGCCGAGACACGCAGCACGGTCCTCCCATTCGTTCTGACGAACGGCGATGTCGACGAACTCGTCGGTCCGCCAGATCAACGCGTCCATCGCCGGCGGGAGAGTGCCGTCGATGATTGCTGCCGCTCCGTCCGCGGCGAGCTTGTCGATCGTGAAGTCGCGACCGTATTCGGGCACCCAGCGGGTGAGGCCGTGCACACCACCTCGCGCTCGCAACGCATCGACGAGGGCGAGGCTGACCGTGGTGGTGCCCGTCGACTCCGCTCCGATCACCACGACCCGGTGGGCGAACCATCCACGAGTCGGCTCGGCCAACTGTTCCCACGATCCGACCGGGTCAGCCCGGATCGCGGTGCCGCTGACCGGCGTCAGCGCCCGTTGCGGATCGACGGCAATGTCCAATGCGGCGAGGCGTCGGGCGAATTCCGATCCGTAGGCCTCGGAGGTGAACACTGCTGTGACCGGCGCCGAGGTGACGCTGGCGACCGCCTCGGCGAAGACCGACATGTGCAAATCCCACATCGCCGGGCCGTCGTAGTCGATGGGGTGGTTGTCGATCGCTCCAACGATCGTGACGTTGACATCGCTGGCGTGGGTCTCTCGCATCCAGCGGACTCGCTGGTCGAGTGGGATCGATTCTTGGTCGCTCGCGCAGACCACGACGGTGACCTGGCCGCTGGCGGCGGCGGCCGTCCGGACGAGCAGGTGATGGCCGGCGTGGGGCGGATAGAACTTGCCGATGATCAGTCCATGCGGAGTCTTCACGATCCAACCCCTGATGCCGTGGATGCCGTAAATGCCGTAGATGCCGTCGGTGCTGCCGGCACCCCGCCAGCCGTCATCGATCGCCGCCAGTCACGCAACCCGATCACGCACAAGATGCCGAACACGAAGTAGACGATCCCCGTCAGGCCGAGGCCCTGACTGAAGAACAGCGGCACCGAGATGACGTCGACGACGATGTAGATCCACCATGACTCCAACAGCTTGCGAGTCTGAGCCCACGTCGCGATCAGGCTGAGCGCAACCGTGACGCTGTCCCAGATCGGCTGGGCCGGATCGGTGTAACGCTCGAGGAACCACCACATCAGCGGCCACCCGATGGCGAGCGCCGTTCCGATCGCGATCCACTCGGCCCGGGTGGTGCGCCTGACAGCAAGCTCAGTCGCAACCGATGTACTTGTGTCGACATCGCGATGGCGAGCCCACTGCTGCCAGCCGTACACGCCGAGTGCGAAGTAGGCGATCTGCAACACGGAGTTTGCGAACAGGTGTGCATCGGCGAACAGGATGAAGAAGAACACGTTGTTGACGAGCCCGACCGGCCAGTTCCAGATGATCTGGCGGGTCAACATCCAGACACAGAGCAGCCCGGAGATGTCGCCGATGATCTCGGTCCAGGTGATGTCCTGGCCGAACAGGCGGAACACCGTTTCGTTGAAGAAGTCCATGATCGATCCTTTGCAACCTATTCTGGTCAAGATGACAATAACATATAAGAGTCGAAATGACCAGAAGTTACCTCGGTCCGGCTACGGCCAGCCGAGACGATCGCCGAGCCAGGCCCGGCACACAGCGCCCTGCGCCGCTTGAAAGCTGCGAACTGTGGCGATGCCGGGTGGAGGTGGCAGCAACGACTGTCTCGTGAAGTATCCCGCAAGCGCGCTGAGGTACGAATCGACGGCACCGGGATCAGCAGAGTGACCGAGTGGCCGGGTTGTGAAGATCTCATCCGGAACCGGCCCGCCATCGAGATGCAGCGCTGGGAGCAGACCAACGAGATCGACCCACGGTGCACCGACGCCGGCGGCGGGCCAATCGACGACGTATGTGGATGAAGCCCCGATGATGATGTTGTCGGTTCGCAGGTCACCGTGCAGGAGTGTGTCGCCGGCGACGGCCTCCAACCACCCTGACTCCAACTCGGTGAGGTCGGCGAGATGTCGGGTGGTCCACGGATCGAGTCGATCCACGAGCCCGTCGTTGCTCAGGCGTTGCCACGAATAGACAGCCACGTGATCGCGCCCGCTCGGACCGACATGGGCGAGATCGGCGATCGGTGATGGATTGCCGATCTCGGCGAGATGATCGACCACATCGAGCACGGCGGTGACCTCAGCAGCGGACAGCGGCGCCCTCGGCATGGTGCCGTCAACCGCTTCGATGATCAACGCCACCCAGTCATCGTCGTCGACAACACCCAACAGTCGTGGCACGGGGAACTCGGACGGCAACTGGCCCAGGATCGTGGCTTCTCGGCGGTGCATCGCCGGCGTGAATGTGTTCAGCTCCGGCCCGCACGCCTTGACGAAGACGGACCGTCCATCGGCGAGCGAACACACCGCAGCTGGGCCGGGTGAGAACCCGCCGGCGATGTTGATCGCCCCGACGATGGGTGATCCGATCTGCCGATCGACGGCCGAGCGAAACGACACGGGCACATCTGCCCATTCGGCCCGGGTGTTGTGACGATCCGCCATTGCTCGACGGTAGTCGCCACGCCGCTGCGTCTCGGTCGACTTTCATCGGGGACTTTGATCGGGTGCAACACTTGAAGAATGCTCTCGCTCAACCAGATCGACCTCGACTTGATCATGATCGTGATGGAGGACAACAGCTTCGATCAGTCGTTCTGGATCGATCCCGCGAGCGGTGTCATCCACGGCAGTTTCGACGACGACTATGACGCGGACGAAGGCGACGGGGCCGGGTGGGTGATGATCGAGTCATTGTCCTCACGCGACAGTTACCGCGACATGGAAGCGTTCATCGGCAACCTCGATGATCAGCATGTGGCTTCGACGCTGTCCGATGCGATCGTCGGCAAGGGTGCCTTCCGGCGGTTCAAGGACATTGTGTTCGCGTCGGACGAACTTGGGCCGAGTTGGAGGCATTTCGAAGAGTCCGCCCGTCGAAAGCGGGCGATCGAGTGGCTGGCCGACGCTGGGCTGATCGATCATCGAGCGGCACCTCCAATGCTCTCACTCGTGCCCCCATTGCCGGCCGAGCCGACCGCGGCGTGCACGGTTCGCCGCTCTGGACCCGACGACCTGCTCGCGGTGTTGGCGGTCCACGCCGACGAACACGGACAGTCCCCACCGACCGAAGCCTCACATCAGCAGACCATGATGTGGACTCGGATGCACACCGAGCAGATCGGCGGCGCGTATGTCGCCGAGGTCGATGGGTCGATCGTCGGTACGGCGACGCTGATGGTCATGTTGAACATCACCTACGACTGCGCCCCGAGCGCCATCATCGAAGCAGTGGTGGTCGACCGGGCCTTCCGACGACGTGGAATCGCATCGGCCCTGCTCCAGCGAATCCTGGCTGACACCACCGAGCTCGGCTGCGACAAGGTCCAACTGCTGTCGCACAAGCGCCACGCCGATGACGGCGGTCACGCGCTCTATCGTTCACTTGGCTTCGAGGCGGAGGCGGAGGGGTTCCGGCTCTACCATCGGCGACGTTGAAGCGTGTTGCAACGAGTTCGAGCGATGTTCGCACGAAGTTGCACGGGGCCGGCCCACCGGGTCGGGAAGGTGGCGAGTGATGCAGATCCATGTCGAACGAACAGGCGCTGGTGCTCCATTGGTTTTCGTCCACGGGCTCGGTGCCAGCACCAGAACGTGGGATGCCTGCAGGGACCAACTCGCTGATCGGTACGAGGTGATCGTCGTCGACCTGCCCGGACATGGTCAGTCGCCAGAGGTGGATGACCCAGCTGAATACACTCGAGACCGGGCGCTCGAGCACCTCGATGCGCTGTTCGGTGAGGTCGGACAACCAGTGGTGTTGATCGGCCATTCGCTGGGCGGCTACTTCACGCTCGCCTACGCCGCAACGCGCCCCGAGGTGCTGCGTGGAGCGGTGGTGCTGAACACAGGTCCCGGCTACAGAGATCCGGTCAAGCGCGAGGACTGGAATGCCCGCTCGCGGCGCAACTGGCACCGGTTCGGCGCATCGGAACAGGCGTCTGCGCTCAACCTGCAACACGACTCGGTCGTGATGGACCGCGCCGCCGAGATCAGCACGCCGACCCTGTTCCTTGCCGGCGATGCCGACCGTCCCGAATACACCGGGGCCGGCGAATACCTGCAACGCAAGATGCCGCACTGCCGGCTGGTGGTCATCCCAGGCGGCGACCACACGATGCACGAATCGCAGGCAGCAGTGGTGGCAGCCGAGATCGACCAGTTCGTTCGTGAGTTGCAGCGGTAAGAGCCCGGCCGGCGAACGGTCAGTTGTTGTGGAGGATGCTGTTCAGGCCACCCCACTCGACCGAGCGGGGGAGCGCTTCGACGGCGCCGGTCTGGCTGTTGCGCCGATAGAGCAGACCGCTCGCACCGCTGAGGGTGCGAGCCTTGACGATCTCGCCCTCGGGCAGCAGTTTCACCAGCGTCCCGGCGGTGACGAAGAGACCGGCCTCGACCACGCACTCATTGCCGAGGCTGATGCCGATGCCGCTTTCGGCACCGAGCAGGCAACGTTCGCCGATCGAGATCTGCTCTTTGCCCCCACCGGACAGGGTGCCGATGATCGATGCCCCGCCGCCGATGTCGGAGCCGTCGCCGACGATGATGCCGGCGCCGATCCGGCCCTCGACCATCGAGGTGCCGAGTGTGCCGCCATTGAAGTTGCAGAAGCCCTCGTGCATCACGGTGGTGCCCTCGGCCAGGTGTGCGCCGAGCCGGACGCGATCGGCGTCAGCGATACGCACCCCAGTGGGAACGACGTAGTCGGTCATTCGCGGGAACTTGTCGAGCCCGAACACCTGGAGCATCTGCCCGGCGACCCGCGCCCGGACGCGCACGTCGTCGACCGTCGGCACCGCAACCGGCCCGAGGTTGGTCCACGCGACGTTCGCGAGCAGGCCGAATTGACCGTCGAGGTTGATCGTGCGCGGCTGCATCAAGCGATGCGACAGCAGGTGCAACCGCAGGTACACGTCAGGTGCGTTCGATGGTGGCGAGTCCGTGTCGATCTCGATCGAGACGGCCGAGGTCGTGACGTCTCGGACGGGATCGTGTCCGTATAACGCGACGAGGTCGTCGTTGGCCGGGGCAGCGGGTGCTGACCCGAGTCCGAGGTGGCGATACCACGTGTCCAACACCGTACCGTCGGCAGCGATTGTCGCGACCCCGCGTCCCCAAGCCTGCGTCATGTTCCGTCTCCCTGCGTGATCGTGAGCCCCGACAGTCAACCGCTGTGAATGCGACTCTGGGTCACGACATATGCCGAATTCGGGATATGTCGTGACCCAGAAGCGGGATGGACCGGGCGGGTCAGGCGACAACAGCGATCGGGGCACCGACGTGCTCGATGTCCAGATCGGGTATCACGTCGAGTTCGACGGGCAGGCCATCGAGGTCTGCGGCCCAACGCGGCAAGCGGTGAGCGACGACGATCAGCGTCGCAGTGAGAATGCCGGACACCATGAAGGTGGCGCGCAGCCCGAATGCATCCGATGCAAGACCCATCACCAGCAGCCCGACGCCGTACCCGAGGCCGTTGAGCCCCTGGTACCACGACAGGATCCGGCCGCGATGCTGCCGACTGGCGTCACGCTGGATGACGCCGCCGAGCACGCTCTGGGTCATTGCGACGCACGAACCCATCGTGAAGATCACGACGGCGGTGGTGGCCCATCCAGGCATGTATTGATGGATCGAAACCATCACCGCTGCGGTTGCCAGCGCGAGCGTGACGATCGACGAACGCTTGAACCGACGAACGAGGTTGGCGATCAGGAGCGATCCGACGATCGCGCCGATGCCCTGAGCCGACAGCAGGCGGGCCGAGATCGAGGTGACCGACGAGTCCGTGACGAGGCCTCCGCCGCGCTCGAGCAGTCCTCGGGCGGTGGAGGGGATCAGGCCCATGAACGGCACGAAGCAGAGGTGGATCGTGACGATGGTGGCGAGTGCAGCGACGCAACCGGCGCTGGCCCGAAGGGCCCGGATGCCGTTGAGCAGTTCGGTCCTGGCCGACACCCAGTGTGTTGCTGCCGGATGGAAGCGGCCACGGTTAGACGCGATCGCGCACCACAGCACCGCGAAGCTGGCGGCATTGGCAGCGACCGCCCAGTGCACGCCGATCGGAACGAGCGCAGTGGCGATCAGTGGGCCGACGACTCGGCCCGAGTTCCAACTGGTGACACCGAGCGCAACCGCCGCCGTCAGTTCGGACGCGGGCACGAGATCGGGCAGGATCGCCTGGAGCGACGGTCCACCGAGTGCACCGGCACTCGCTTGACACAACACCAGCAGGCTGAGCATCGCCGGGCTGCGGACGCCCGAGGCGATTGCGATCGCGATGATCGTCGTCATCACGGCTTGGATCCCGAGCGTGGCGAGGAATGTACGGCGTCGTTCGAAGCGATCGGCGAGCAAACCGCCGAGCGGCGAGCAGATGCCCTGCGGAGCGAACGTCGCCGCAGCAACCATGCCGGTGGCCAATGCGCTGCCGCTACTGACTGCGACGAGCGAGCCGATTGCTGCCAGCTGGACCCAGGTTCCGATGTCCGACGCTGCCCCCGCACCCCAGAACAACCGGAATTTGCGGTGACGCAGGGGAGTCAAACCGGCAGGGAGCACGTCGATCGAGAATACTGACTGATGCCATCGTCGCCCGACCGCAAAACCCCCTGTTCGATGCGATGTTGGTCACACCTCTCGTCGTGATCGACCAGAGGGTCAGAGCACCTCGGGGCGCAGCGTGGGGAACAGGATGACTTCCTTGATCGACTGCACGCCAGCGAGGGTCATCACGACTCTGTCCATCCCGATCCCGAGACCACCGGTGGGCGGCAGGCCGTACTCGAGCGCGCGGAGGTAGTCCTCGTCCAGGCTGCCGGCCTCGTCGTCGCCCGCAGCCTTGGCCGCCTGCTCGTCCTCGAACCGGAGGCGTTGCTCGATCGGGTCGTTGAGCTCGGAATACCCGTTGGCGTGCTCTCGACCGTTGATGAACAGCTCGAACCGTTCGGTCAGGAACGGATCGTTGCGGTCGATTCGGGCGAGCGGGCTGATCTCGACCGGGTGACCGGTGACGAACGTCGGCTCGATCAAGAGATGCTCCGACGTTGCTTCGAACAGTTCCTCGATGATCTTGCCGCTGCCCCATCGGGGCGCGCACGACACGCCGTGCAGCGCGGCGAGGGCGCGGAGTTCTTCGACGGGTTGTGACGGATGGACCGCGATGCCGGTTGCTTCGTGGACCAGGTCGATCATCCGCACTTGACGCCACGGCTGGGCGAGGTCGATGTCGTTGCCGCCGAGTTCGATCGTGGTGGTTCCGAGCGCGTCCCTGGCGGCGTTGGTGATCAGTTCCTCGGTGAGCGCGATCACGTCGCTGACGTCGGCGAACGCCTCGTACGACTCCATCATCGTGAACTCGGGGTTGTGGCGAGTGCTCATCCCTTCGTTGCGGAAGACGCGGCCGATCTCGAACACCCGCTCCATCCCGCCGACGATCAGCCGCTTGAGGTGCAGTTCGAGTGCGATCCGCAGGTACATCTCGATGTCGAGCGTGTTGTGATGGGTGACGAATGGACGAGCGTGGGCGCCGCCGACCTCGAGGTGCAAGACGGGCGTCTCGACCTCGATGAAGCCCTTGTCGGCGAAGGTTCGTCGAAAGCTGGAGATGACCGCGTGACGAACGGTGAACGCACGACGGGCCTCCTCGTTGACGATCAAGTCGGCGTAACGCTGACGGAAGCGGGTGTCGGTGTCGGTGAGACCCTTCCACTTGTCCGGCATCGGACGCACTGCCTTCGACAGCAACTGCACCGATGTCGCCTTGACGCTCAGCTCGCCGGTGCGGGTGGTCATCACGGTGCCCTCGACACCGATCCAGTCGCCGAGGTCGAGGTCGCCGATCGCAGCGAACGCATCGTCGCCGACGACGCCCTTGGAGATGAACAGCTGGATCTGATCGGTGCGGTCACGGAGCTGAGCGAAAATCAGCTTGCCGCCATCGCGGCGCAACATCATTCGGCCTGCAATCGCGACATGGTCATCGGTTTCAGAACCGGGCTCGAGATCGCCGTGAGCGGAACGGATCTCGGCGAGGGTGTGGGTGCGATCGAAACGGTACGGATACGGTTCGATGCCGCCGGCGCGGAGACCGTCGAGCTTGGCGAGACGCTTGGCCTTCTCCGCCGCGAGCCCACTGCCGACCAACTCGTCGGTCGGTTCGTCGGGGTCGGGCAGATGGGCGTCGGGCACGTCGTTCACGGGCCTGCACGGTATCTGATGACCTCGGCGGGTCAGCCGACGATTTCGTCGTGGGGATGCCGCTCGGAGTCCGGGCGCGGCACTGTGTGCGCTCAGCGTGCGTAGGGTTCCGACCCAATGAGAGATTGGATGTCGCAATGAAAAGGCGGTTGCCGGCGCTGTTGGGCGCGTTGTTGGTGGCGAGTTCGCTCGCAGGCGTGGTCGTGGCTGCGTCGCCCGACTCGATTTC
>JBDSDH010000013.1:0-2777 GCA_039920665.1 Ilumatobacteraceae bacterium | reverse complement strand
TTCCACGCCGATGTGTTCCGACGTCTCGGCCACGAACAGGCGGTCGATCAGATCCAGTCGCTGTTCCTGTCCGGACATCAGGCCGACGCAATCGCCGCCGTGCCGCGCGAGATGATCGATGAAATCTGCCTCGTCGGCTCGAAGGACAAGATTCGCGACGATCTCGCCGCTTGGCGCGAGAGCAGAGTGACGACGCTGGTGGTCGGCGGCCCGCCGGAGACACTTCGCACCATCGCCGAACTCGTCCTCGGCTGATCGCACTCGGTGGCCGTCTGTTGCGCGCACAGATCTGACGTCGCGTCAGATCCCTGCTAGAACGTCGTCATGTCCGGGGGCACGAACGACTACACCATTGCGCCCGACGGTTCCTTCATGGCGCCGCTCGAGCTGTTCTATCCGTACAAGCGCACCGTGGGGCCGACGCTCAGTCGATTCCTGACGGGCCTTCGCGAGCAACGGATCGAGGGCACTCGCAGCCCTGCCGATGGTCGGGTGCATGTGCCCCCGGCGGAGTTCGATCCAGTCACCGGCGAGGCGCTCACCGAGTGGGCTCCGGTCGAACCGGTCGGTTCGGTCGTGTCGTGGTCCTGGCAGCCTTCGCCTGTCGAAGGCAACGGGTTGCAACAGCCGTTTGCGTGGGCGTTGATCGCGCTCGACGGTGCCGACACATCGCTGCTGCACGCGGTGGACGCTGGATCAGCTGACGCGATGAGCACCGGGATGCGGGTGCAGGTTCGCTGGGCCGAAGAGCGCAGCGGCAGCATCACCGACATCACCTGTTTCGAGCCCGTTGAAAGGGGTGCACTGTGAGCGAAGACGTGTTGCGGATCCGGACACCCGTCCGTATCCAGTACCAGTATTCGGCCGGCCCGCACACCGCCAGCCACCTGCACGGCCTGATGGACGGCAAGTTCATCGGCAAGCGCTGCCCGAGCTGCCACCTCGTCTACATGCCGCCCCGCAACGGAACCTGCGCCAAGTGCGGCGTGTTGCTCGCCGAAGACGTCGAGGTCGGCCCGGCCGGCACGATCACAACGTTCTGCATCGTCAACGTGCCGTTTCTCGGGCAGACGATCAAGATCCCCTATGTCGCCGCGACGATTCAGCTCGACGGCGCAGACCTCGGGATGCAACACCTGATCCAAGAGGTCGACACCGACGAAGTCCGGATGGGCATGCGAGTCGAACCCGTGTGGCGCCCGCGCGATGAATGGGAGCCGTCGTTGTCGAA
The DNA here is from genome assembly GCA_039920665.1 of Ilumatobacteraceae bacterium. Taxonomy (GTDB): domain Bacteria; phylum Actinomycetota; class Acidimicrobiia; order Acidimicrobiales; family Ilumatobacteraceae; genus WLMZ01. The sequence goes on along the minus strand of JBDSDH010000013.1, from coordinate 1,546 downwards.
CGTCACCCACTTCCGCCCGACCGGCGAGCCCGATGCCGACTTCGAATCGTTCGGCGGGCATCTCTGATGCGCGACGTTGCGATCATCGCCTCGGCCCAGGCTCCGAACCTCGCCACCACCACTGCCACCCCTGTCGAGATGTTGATGCCGGTCGTCGACCAAGCGTTGGCCAATGCCGGGATCGCCCGCAGCGAAGTCGGCTTCTGGTGCCACGGCAGCTGCGACTACATGACCGGTCAGCCGTTCAGCTTCGTGTCTGCGGTCGACGCGCTTGGTGCCTGGCCGCCGATCATCGAGAGCCATGTCGAAGCCGACGGCGCCTGGGCGCTGTACGAGGCGTGGCTCAAGATCCAGACCGGCGAGGTCGACACCGCGCTCGTGTTCGGCAATGGCCGATCGAGCAGCGGCGACATCAACCGGATCCTGACCCTGCAGTTGGACCCCTACGTCGTCGCGCCGCTGTGGCCCGACGATCGCTCGATCGCCGCGATCCAGGCTCGGGCCTGCCTCGAAGCGGGCATCATCACCCCGCAGCAGATGGCGATGGTGGCGGTCCGAAACCACCACCATGCGCTCACGAATCCGTACGCCCTCCGCAAGGGCGACTACACCATCGACGAACTGCTGGAGGCGACGCTGGTCGCCGACCCGCTGCGCGAACTCGATTGCCCAGCGCATGCCGATGGCGTGACCGCAGTCGTGCTCGCTGCTGGCGATGCCGCCCGTTCGATCAGCGCTGCACGTGGTTCTCGGCCAGCATGGATCCGCGGTATCGACCACCGGATCGACACCCAGAACCTCGGTAACCGGTCGATCACATCGCTGCCGTCAGCGGAACTCGCAGCGGCCAAGGCCGGCGTCGGCAACGACAAGGTCGACGTCGCCGAACTGCATGCGCCGTACACCCACCAAGAGGTCCTCCTGGTGGCGGCGCTCGGGCTGGTTGACTCGCCGGACAGCGCCACCTCGATCAACCCGAGCGGCGGTGCGCTGTGTGCCAACCCAATGATGTCGGCCGGCCTGGCCAGGCTCGCCGAGGCGGCCGCCAGGGTCGCCGACGGCAGCGCCGATCGTGCGGTCGGACACGCATCCTCCGGACCGTGGATGCAGCAGAATCTCGTGTGTGTCTTGGAAGGTGAATGACCGTGGCCGAACGTTGTGCAGTCATCGGGGTCGGACAGACCCAACATGCGTCGTGCCGGGCAGACGTCTCGATCGCCGGGCTCGTCCGTGAAGCGGTCGACCGGGCGCTGCTGAGCGCGCACACCACGATGGCCGAGATCGATGCGATCGTGATCGGTAAAGCCCCGGACATGCTCGAAGGCGTGATGATGCCGGAGTTGTACTTGGTCGATGCGTTGGCGGCATCGGGCAAGCCGGTGTTCCGGGTTCACACCGCCGGCAGCGTCGGCGGATCCACCGCGATCGTCGCCGCTCAACACGTGATGTCGGGCGTCCACAAGCGAGTCCTGACGATCGGATTCGAGAAGCAGAGCGACGGCAACGCAATGTGGGCGTTGTCCGTGCCGCTGCCGTTCGGCATGCC
>JBDSDH010000012.1:0-13537 GCA_039920665.1 Ilumatobacteraceae bacterium | reverse complement strand
ACTTCGGCAACGGACTCGAGACGGGCAGCGTGATCGTGCCGATCGACTACGACGACCCGTCGAAGGGCAACTTCGATCTCTTCGTCCTGCGCCATCCGGCCGCCGATCCGTCGAAGCGGATCGGCACATTGCTCGTCAACCCCGGCGGCCCCGGCTTCGGTGGATCGATCCTCGCCCAGGTTGCCGAAAACGTCTATAGCCAGGATCTGCTCGACCATTTCGACATCGTTGGTTGGGATCCTCGTGGCACTGGCTTGAGCACCCCGGCGATCGATTGCATCGACGACTACGACCCGTACTTCGCGACCGAATACGACGGGCTCACCGACGCCGAGGTACGCGCGAAGTCGGTTGAAGTCGCGCAGGACTTCGAGCAGGAGTGCGCAAAGAAGAACAGCGAGATCCTGCCGTACGTCGGGACCAACAATGCGGCCCGTGACATCGACATGATCCGCCAAGCACTCGGCGAGGACACGATCACCTACTTCGGATTCAGCTACGGCAGCGAACTCGGCGCGACGTGGACGACCCTGTTCCCCAAGACAGTGCGGGCTGCCGTGCTCGACGGAGCGACGGACCCGAACGCCGATGCGGTCCAGAGCTTGATAGACCAGTCCACGGGTTTCGAGGCTTCGCTCAACACATTCCTCGCCCAGTGCAGCGCGAACGCCGATTGTGCGTTCCACAACAACGGAGATGCCGAGGGAGCCTACGACGCTCTCATCGCGTCTCTCGACGTCAACCCGATCCCCAGCGACCCCGGCCGCCCCGACGTCGAGTCCGGTGTGGCCACGGGCGCCGTGGTGGACGCAATGTTTAGCGAGTCGTCGTGGCCCCAACTCGCACAAGCGTTGGCAGATGCCCAGAACGGCGACGGGAGTGGCCTGCTCACCTTGTTCGACGACTACTACCAGCGGCGGCCCGACGGCACGTACGACAACTCGCTCGAAGCGTTCCAGGTGATCTCGTGTGCCGACACTCCAGAGCGCCAGACCGTCGAGGAAGCGGACGCCGACGCTCACCTCTACGCCGAGGCTGCGCCCCGGCTGTATGGCGACAGCCAGGGGGGCAGCTACTTCTGCACGTTCTTCCCCGGCAGCATCGACCCTCGGGCCACGATCACCGGCGCCGGAGCGGGCCCGATCCTGGTGGTCGGCACCACCGGCGACCCGTCGACACCCTTGGCCAGCAGTCGCAACATGGCCAAGGCCCTGAAAGAGGGCGTGCTGTTAGTGGTCGACGCCAACCAACACACCGGCTACGACGTTAATGCTTGTTCCAAGGCCACCGTCGACGCGTATCTGATCGACCTCACCGTCCCTGCGGACGGCACCGAGTGCTGATCCACATTCAGCTCACCGAAGCGGCGCTGCAACGAGAAAGGCCCGAGCTCTGACAGCTCGGACCTTTGGCATTGCTTGGCGGAAGGGGTGGGATTTGAACCCACGGAGACGCAGAACGCCTCAACGGTTTTCGAGACCGGCCCATTCGTCCACTCTGGCACCCTTCCGCTCGGCAGGCTAGCGCCCGAATCGGCGCGGGCGGACACGAGATTCGCGGTGCTGACTCACGACAGTTGTCGTTCACAAATCAGCGAAGACGTGATCGCGGGCGCTCAGGCCATCACGTCGCACCCGCGCACGACATGCTGCCATCCAGAGCCCACCCCTGCAGTCGATCGAACTCGGCGATCATCGCCAGCCATCTCGCATCGGCCGCCGTCATGTTCGCCGCCCAACGACAGATTTCGGACTCCAACGATTCGACCGACCATCCCCCGAACGGGCCCCGATCAATTCCGTTGTCCGACCTGTTGTCCGATCCGTTGTCGAACACTGCGCCATCGCTCGAAACATCCATCCAGGCATCGTTCCAAATGGGTGCAACAGAGTTTCGCGGTGTCAACGATCGACCGCCGAGAAGTCGCCGCGCGGAGATTGCCGGTCGCTCGACGACTGCGCGCGCTGCCACATGTGAGGTCCGACGTGGTGGATCTTTTGCTCAAGATTGTCGCAAGCGCACCGATAGTTCTTTCGTGGCGGACCTCACCATGATCAATCCCAATTCCGGCGCGATGTCGACGACATCACTCGCTTCGTTGCTGCACGAGCGGCTCGATCCGCAGGCCATCCTGAACTCGGTCGTGCGCTCGGTCGCGGGCGTCATCGGCGCGGCTCTGGCCAGTGCTGACGGCCGCAGTGTCGCTCATTCGGACCACCTCATCCACGATCCCAGTCGGGCGGCGATGATCGCCGCGACGATGGGCCTCGCCGGCCAATTGATCGGTGTGGTCGGTGGTCGTCAACTCGAAGAGGTGATCGTGCGATCCGAGACCGGCTACGTCATCGTCTATGCCGTCGGGACCGAGGGTGTCCTCACGGTGCTCGCCCGGCCGAGCACGAATCTGCATCACATCAACACCGAGGTCCGAGCTCGTCTCGACAGCCTACGCGGTGTCGTTCTCGGGAGTCGTTGAGTCATGGCCGGCGAACACGAGCACACATTCAAGATCTTGGTCACCGGACCGTTTGCGGCCGGTAAGACCTCATTGATCCAGGCGATCTCCCAGAGCCCGGTCGTCACCACCGAAGTGGCCACGAGCGGTGAAGAGGCCGTCATCAAGGCCAACACCACCGTCGCAATGGACTTCGGCACCTTCGCCCTCAGCCCGCTCGATGACGGTGACGAACTGGTTCACCTGTTGATGTTCGGCACGCCGGGCCAGGAGAGGTTCCGGTTCATGACCGACATCCTCAAAGCCGACGTCGATGTCGTGACGTTCGTGGTCGACGCCCGCGCTCCAGCGAGTTATCAGGAAGCCCGCGGCATGCTGGCACTGGTGATGACAGGCCTCACGGTTCCGCTCGTCATCGCCGTCAACCGTTGTGACGATCCGGATCAGGCCCGCGCTGTTGCCGACTACCTCGGCGCCGCTGCCACGGTGCCAGCCATCCCGTGCCAGCTGATCGACCCCGAATCCGGCCGCGAAGTGGTCGCCGAAGTGTTGGTCGCCCTTCTCCAGTCAACCGATCTCGCTCTAGCAACTCAGGGGGGTGTGTCATGACCATGATGCGCGAAAACAACGTGTCCACTCGTGTCGTCACCGATCCCGACGATGTCGTCCCGCCAACCGTGCGCACCGCATGGGACGTGATCGAGGAGGCGTGCGTCAACCGAATCACCGGTGAGATGACACTGACCACTGCTGCCTCGTACAAGTCCAAGGTCTACATCACCAACGGCCTCGTCTACTTCGCCGAGCACGAGAGTGACGCCACCCTTGCCAGCCGGCTCGTGTCGGCCGGAGCGATCGAACCGGAACAACTGCAGCGCGGCTCGATCCGGCTCAACGGCACCGAGCACCTCGGCCGGCTGTTCGAGCGGGACACCACCATCGATCGCGATGCCGTCGAGCTGGCGGTGGAACTGATCACCGAGCAGACCCTCACCGACATCGCCGAAGAGCCGGTCGCGGCGTGCCGAACCGCGATCTACCGTCACCATCCCTCGGGCATCTCGCGCTGGTTCAGTTCGCACCAGTCTGTCGAGGAGGAAGTCGCACCCGAGGGTGCACTGGTCGAGGTTGTCGATGCACCCGTCAAGCCGACCCTGTCGCTGGTCCCCGACATGCCCGAGGTCGACGAGCCCGAATCCGAGGCGGCCGAGATCGCCACGCTCGAGGTCGGGACACTCGAGGTCGAACCCACAACCGAAACCGAAACCGACGAGGTCACGGTCGCGGTCGAGCCCATTTCGATCGAAGCCGCTGCCGAGGTCGAAGCCGCTGCCGAGGTCGAGGTCGAGGTCGAGGTCGAAGTCGAAGCCACGGTCGCTCCCGTGTGGCAGCAATCCGCGATGCCGTTCGAGCCGACGGTGACGTGGCCGATGTACACCGACGGCGGGATCATCGACCAGCCCGCGGCAACCGTGCACATGGACGACGCCTCGTTCTTCTCCGTTGCTCCTGAAGTCGAACCGCTCGTCGCCGAACTCGCGGCGTGGTCGAGCACGCCGCACGCTGTTGTCGAGGACACCTGGCCAGATGCCCAGCCGATCGATTTCGAACCTGACACGGTGACCGAGCCGGCTGCCGAGGCCGAAGCCATCCCCGTCGATGAGCCGGTTGCGACGACCGCACCGGCGTTTGTCTCGATGTTCGATCCTGTCACGGCGGTCGAGGCTGAGATCGCAGTCGAGACCGAGACCGAGACCGAGATCGAGATCGAGAACGAGCCGAAGATCGAGCCGATCGCGGTCGTTGCATCGGTCCCGACAGCAACATGGGATCTCGTTGCCGATGTCGCCGCCCAACTCGGATTCGAACCACAGCCGAGTCAACAAGCGCCGCTTGCCGACATTGCCGCTGACGTCGAGTCTGCGCCGGCTCCGCCGATTTGGGATGCACCAGCGGTCATCGCCGAGCCCGTTGATGCGGCGCCCGTGGCCGAAGCTGCGCCGATCGTGGCCACGATGCCCGTGCTGTCCAGCGCAGCGCGTCCCCTGATGAAGATCTCGCACCAGTCGAGCGACTCTCGGCCCGCTCCGACCGTGCTGTCGAATGCTCGGCCCGAAGTCACGGTCGATCCCAACGGACCACGCCTCCCTGGACTGTTCGTTCCCGAACTGCCCGCACCAATGGTCGAGGTCGAACCCGCGATCGAGGCGACCCCCGCTGTCGACTTCGCCTCCATGATCGAGGCAAAGCCGTCAGCTCAGTCAGTTGCCGATGCGGAATCCGAGCTTCTCGCACTCACCTCGGCCATCGTCGCCAATACGTCGATGCCGGCTGCACCGAGCCCGACAACTGCGCTCTCGGGTGGCCTCCAGCCGCTGTCGAGCCTCGCATCGCTGACCTCGACGACCTCGCTGACCTCGACGACCTCGACGACACCGACGACACCGATGAACCCAGCGGCGCCCACACCATCGGTTGCGCTTGCGGATCCTGCTCGAACTGCAGGGCTCGCCGACGGGATGGCTTCGCTCGGCTCGCTCGGATCGTTCACGTCGCTGTCGTCGCTGAGCTCACTCACGCCGTTGGCCTCGATGACGCCAACGGAAGCGCCTGCGGTGTTCACAGCGATCGCTTCCGTGGCGACTTCGGCGACCTTCACCCCGGTCACCCGGGTCGTCACCCCGGTCACCCCGGTCGTCACCCCGGTCACCCCCGTCGCCCCGGGCAACCCGACGGCTCCCCCGGTCTTCGTGCCCGACTTCGGCTCGATCCCGGTCCCGGAAGATGTCGCCGCAGCCGTTCGACGGGCCATCGCCGCGATCGAGGCGGCCACGGCCAACCCAGCCCGTCCGGCTGCGGTCACCTTCGGCCCGATGCACGTCACCGGTGCGGGCCGTGCGGAGCCATTCACCTTCGTCGATCCGTTTCTGGCGGCCGACAACGACACCAACCCTCAGGGCATCCCGGTGGTTGCCAGCACAGATCCGAAGCCGACGTTCTCGTCGTTCACAGCGGTCGCCGGGATGAGTGGGTTGACAGCGCTGAGCCCGATCGGAGAAGGCGATCTGCAGCTGATCGATTCGCCGCCATCGGACCTGATCGACAATCCGATCGCCGCTCCGATCAGCTCGTCTCGCCGCGGGGCGCTACGGCGTCTGATCGACGGAATCCGCCGCCGCAGCTGAACCGGACTTGCGCCGACTGGCGAAGAACGACTTCAACATGGCGCCGCACTCGTCGTCGAGCACGCCGGAGGTGACATCGCAACGGTGATTGAGTCGAGGATCGGCGAGCACGTTCATCAGACTCCCGCCGGCACCGGCTTTTGGATCGGTCGCTCCGTAGACCACACGAGGCACCCGAGCGTTCACCAGTGCGCCGGCGCACATCGCGCACGGCTCGAGGGTGACGTACAGGGTGCAGCCGTCCAACCGCCACAACCCGATCGCCTCGGCGGCGTCGCGGATCGCGAGCACCTCGGCGTGCGCCGTCGGATCGCCGGTCAACTCGCGCTCGTTGTGACGAGCTGCGATGACCTGTCCATCAAGCATCACGATCGCTCCGACCGGCACATCGGCATGCGACTCGGCCAGTCGGGCCTGATCGATCGCCAACCGCATCGCGCCCAAGTCCTGCGGGTCGAACTCTGTGGCGGCAGAGATATCGACTTGGTCTTCTGATTTTCTCGGCGACATCGACAACCTCGATCCTCGGCGTGGTCGGTTCGGACCCTGGCAACGACAGGTGGAACATGCCCAGCGCGACAGCGCAGGAAAGGGACGTGGCGGAGGGTGTGGGATTTGAACCCACGGAAGTTTGCACTTCACACGCTTTCCAGGCGTGCCGATTCGGCCGCTCTCGCAACCCTCCAGCGCTGGCGGCGACCTCCGTGAAACGGGGGACGTCAACAGGTGTCAGCAGGGTAGCGGGCCGCTAGTCTGACCCCACCGTTCGATGCCCGTTGGGTGAGGTGGCGGTCGGGTCCTGTGCAATAGCCGTCCGGGAACCAGGTCAGGACAGGGATGTAGCAGCCTTCAACGGTCACGTCTGTGTGCCGCAGGTCGCCTGGCCGCCACCTCAGTCAGCGGGCATCCTCGCGTCTCAGGTCGACCGAGCGTCAGGTCGACCGAGCATCGGCCATCCGCACTGCCCGGTCATAGAGGTGGCGGGCGCCGAGGGATTCCGCAACGGTCGCGAACTCCTTTGTCGGACCGGTCCATCGCCAGCTGTCGACAGTGCCGACATCGAGATCGGTGACGACGGTCGCTATCTCGCGGAACAACAGGGCATTGGTCATGTTCTCCTGCAGCGTCGCGGCGAGGCCGGCTGCGCCTCGCACGTGCAGATCGGTCCAATCGCGGACATCGGCGGGGATGTTCTCGATGTGGCCGTAACGGGCCAACACGGCGCTGGCTCCCTTCGCGCCCCAACCCTGCAGTCCAGGGAAGCCGTCCGCTGTGTCGCCGACCAGCCCGAGGTAGTCCGGGATCGATGCAGGTGGCACGCCGAACTTCGCAATGACGCCGGCCTCGTCGATGATCTCGTCCTTGCGCCGGTCGTATTGCACGACTCGCGTTCCACGAACACACTGGCCGAGATCCTTGTCCGGCGTGACGATCAGCGCCTGCAGGACCCGAGCGTCCGCATCGGCGAGTACAGCAGCGGCTCCGAGCGCATCGTCGGCTTCGTGCTCCACCATGCACCAGGTGGTGACGCCCATCGCGATCAATGCGTCTTCCATCATGGGGATCTGAGCGAGCAATCCTTCATCCATTCCGGCACTCGACTTGTAGCCCGGCCAGAGATCGTTGCGAAAGCTCTCGATCACATGGTCGCTGGCCACGCCCACATGGGTGGCACCCTGCGACATCAATTGCAGGGTCGAGGCCAGCACACCGATCGTTGCCGCGAATTCGATCTCGCTCCCATGTCGACCCAGTTGGCCGAAGTGTTGGCGGAACAGTTCGTAGGTGCCGTCGATGAGATGAACATTGAATCTGTTTGCGACCGTCACGGAGGCAATTCTCGCAGATCAGACGGCCGATCCGGGCGACCGAGCTGCATCTGAGGGCTCGGTCATCGGCGGCTGAGTTACACCGTTGGAATTCCTCAAGATTAACGCAACCTTGCCGATTGCTAACTCGTGGCGAGGAACCAATCACCCCCAGAAACGGATGACCCGATGACATCTGGCGCAGTCCAACCGGTCGCCGGACAGGATTCGGGTGGCGCGGCCCAGGTCGCTGGACTGTCGGCCGGTGCGGCCGCTGGTCCAGCACCGCAGTCATCGCTCGGTGACGCACAATTGACCGCGATCCTGAATGCGGTCGAACAACAGTTGACCCGCTACTTCGGGGCAATGTCGGCCCGCGCCGACGCGGTCCAGGAGGCGGGTGAAGCTGGTCGGTCGGCGTTGGCGGTCGGCTTCCAACAGCAGATCGACGCGCTCAAGTCGGAACACGATCGCGCCCAGGTGGCCAACGAGGGCTACGAGCAAGCGTTGCAGGCAGCGATCGAAGACCGACTGACCGAGTTCGCCGCGAGCCAGCACTGGCGAGTCGGCGAGGTCGAGGCGCGACTCGAGCGGATCAGCGAGGAGATCACCCTCGGACTGCCGACGCAGTTGGAGACGGCGACAGCCCCGCTGCAGCAGCGGCTCGACCGCACCACCGAGTTGCTCGCCAACCGGATCGAAGAGTTGCAGGTCGCAGCCCGCCGCTTCGACGAACAGTCGTCGGCACTCGTCAACCATGTCAACGAAACCAGCACGACCTTGAGCAGGCGGCTCGACGAGACGGGTCGCGCGTTCGCCGGCCACCTCGACGAGCGGACGATGTCACTCAGCCAGCGCACCGACGACGCGATGAACGGCATGCGCCAGCACGTGTCCGAGCAGGTCTCGACATTCGGTCGCAAGATCGAAGACACCGAGAACAAGGTCATCGACCGTGCACTCGCGATGGAAGAGCGAATCAACGAGCAGACCGGTGTGCGGTTGGCCGGCGTCGAAGCGACGATCGGTCGGATCAGCAGCGGCATCGACGACGCGATCATTGCGCTCTCACATCGGGTCATCGAACTGGAGAACAGCAACAACGCGGTCGCTGCCCGGGTCGAGGAGATCGCTACTCAGATCGAGAGCGTCGACCAAGATGCAATCAACAATCTCCGCGAACAGATGTCGAGTGCAGTCGGCGAATCGATGCTCGTTCGGATCGAACTCGAGCGCGTCGCATCCAGCACCGGCGAACAGTTCGACAAGTTCAACGTCCGTCTCGCCGAACTCGCCTCCGACATCGCCGAGTCGACGCTCGACGTCAGCACTGCCGTGCAGCTCGAACGGCTGGAAGAGATCGAGCGCTCGCTGGTCGAACTCGACCCGGCCCAGTTCGTCCGCAAGTGCGACCTCGCCGGCGCAGCCGCTGCAACCAACGGCCCGGCCACCGCAGATCTCGCACCTCCGTCCACCGACGGCGACCCCTCGGAGTCGAACCTGTCGTCGTGGTGAGCCGCCACGTCCGACCCGTTCGATGACACCCTTCACCTGGAGACCGAATCATGGCTATGTTCACCAAATCGAAGCCATCCGCCGCGGCTGTTGGCGCAGACGGCGAAGGAATGACGCACACGGGCCCCGAGCCGGGTCTCAGCGCAGCGGAGTGCATGCAGGTCGGCCAACTCTTGGTCGACGCCGGCCAGCTGACGGCTGAAGCGCTCGCCACCAGCCTGCAGCTCGCCAATGGCGATCTGCTCGAGTTCAGCGACCTCGCGCTCAAGCGGTTCGCGTGCGGCCGGCCCGAGCTCGCCCTCGCGATCGGTCAAGTGCTCGGCATCCAGGCAGCCGACACCAAGGGCATCGAACTCAACGCCGAAGTCGTCGCGATGATGGACGAAAAGCTGATCCGGACGCACCAGTTCATCCCGGTCGCGATCGACGGCGAGACGATGGTCATCCTGGCCGCCGATCCCTCACCGCACCGGCGCGCGATCATCGAGGCCGCAGCCGGACGTCCGGTCCGTTGGTTCGTCGGCGACTCCCAGACGGTGCGGACATTCATCGACAAGATGCACCGCGCCGACAAAGACGTCGAGCGACTTGCCGCGTCGTTCGACGTGTCCGATGATCAGGCCAAGGGCCTCGCCGAGGCGGCCGCCGCAGCGAACAACGTCGACGATCAAGCGCCGGTGGTGCAGCTCGTCAACCGGATCGTCGGTCAGGCAATGCGCGACCGTGCATCGGACATCCACGTCGAGCCGCTCGACGAATCGTTGCGGATCCGGTTCCGGATCGACGGCAACCTGGTCGAGGCCTTCAACCTGCCGATCGGCGTCCACGCCGCGCTCACCAGCCGGCTCAAGATCATGAGCGGGATGAACATCGTCGAGCGGCGGCGCCCGCAAGACGGTCAGTTCTCGACCGTGATCGACGGCAAGGAAGTGGACGTCCGCGTCGCCAGCGTGGCCACGGTGTGGGGCGAGAAGATCGTCATGCGAATCCTCGACAAGGGCCGGTCGATGATCGGCCTGTCGGAGTTGGGTTTCCCACGCGACACCTACAACCAGTACTCGAAGATGGTCCACTCGCCGTTCGGGATGGTGATCTGCGCCGGACCGACCGGTGCCGGCAAGACCACGACGTTGTATGCGACGTTGCAGGAGATCAACTCGGCCGGCAAGAACGTGACCACGGTCGAAGATCCGGTGGAGTACGTCTTCCCGGGCATCAACCAGATCCAGACCAACGAGCAAGCAGGCCTCACGTTCGCAACCGGCCTCAAAGCCATCCTGCGTCAGGACCCCGACGTGATCCTGGTCGGCGAGATCAGAGATGCCGACACCGCTCGGATCGCGATCCAGTCGGCCCTCACCGGTCACTTCGTGCTCAGCTCTCTGCACGGCACCGACAGCGTCGCTGCGCTGCACCGGTTCCTCGACATGGGCATCGAGGCCTTCCTCATCGCATCATCCGTCGTCGGAGTCATCGGCCAGCGTCTGCTGCGTCGCATCTGCGACAGCTGCAAGGAGCCGTACCAGCCCGGCGCCGACGAGATTGCCGTGTTCCGTCAGCACAGTGGTGGCAGCGACAAGAGCCAGTTCTTCCACGGCGCGGGCTGCAACTATTGCGCCGGCACCGGCTACCGCGACCGGATCGGCGTCTACGAACTGCTCCGGATCACCCCCGAGCTGCGCCGCCTGATCGTTGGCTGGGCAACGACCGAAGAACTGCGCCGGCTGGCCGTCGCCCAGGGGATGCGGACCATGCTCCGCGAAGCCATGCAGCTCGTCGAGAACGACGTGACCACGATTCCCGAAGTCGTCCGCACCTTGTTCGCCCACTGACCCCGTCACCGACACAACGTTTTCCAGGAGCACATCAACGCCATGCCAAAGTTCGCCTATGCCGCCATCGACTCCACCGGCAGCGCCATCGAGGGAGTGACCAAAGCCAACACTCTCGGCGACGCTCGCGCCTACCTCATGGGCCAGAACCTGTTCCCGACCAAGCTGACAGAACACAAAGGTGCATTGTCGTTCGAGCTCACGGCCGAAAAGGTCAAGAAGAAGAACCTGATGCACTTCACGCGTCAGCTGGCCGTTTTCGTCAAAGCCGGCATACCGCTGATGGATGCCCTCCAGACCATCGGCGACGAGAGCGAGGACGTCGCTCTGCGCAGATGTCTCGGCGAGATGGTCGAGGACCTGCGCAACGGCGGCACCATGTCGGCCTCGGCCCGCAAACATCCCGAGGCATTCCCGATCTACTACATGGGCATCCTCGAATCGGCCGAATTGACCGGCCGACTCGACGAGACACTGGAGAACCTCGCTGACTATCTGGAGCGGGAAGTCGAGACCCGGTCCAAGGTCGTCTCGGCGCTCTCGTACCCGGGAGTCGTGATGGTGATGGCGCTCTTCACCGTTGCCGTGCTCGCCGGCTACGTACTACCCCAGTTCAAGCCGCTCTTCGAGGAACTGAACGCAGATCTGCCCTTCGCGACAAGGGCGCTGCTGTTCTTCGCCGATCTGTTCACCGTGCTGTGGTACATCCCGACTTCGTGCTTCTTGATCGTGATGTCGGGGGTCATCTGGCTGACGAAATCTGCGAAGGGCAAACTGGTCAAGGACAAGTTGGTTCTGAAGATTCCGGTCATCAGCGGCATCATCGACTACTCGATCCTCGAGCGGTTCTGCCGGATCCTCGCAGCCATGATCAAGGCAGGCGTGCCGCTCCCTGACGGACTACGCACCACGACCGAGTCGACGAGCAACTCGTATTATCGTGCCCGCCTGGAAGAAGCGCAGGCCGTCATGCTCGAGGGCGGCGGGTTCAGCAAGCCACTCGCAGACACCGGCCTGTTTCCCGGCGCGGCGAGGCAGATGTTCAAGGTCGGCGAGGAAACCGGAACGCTCGATGAGCAGTTGGCCGTCGCCGCGATGTACTTCGATCGCGAGTTGGAGAGCCGGATCAAGAAATTCACCACGATGTTCGAGCCGATCATGATCGTCGGTGTCGGCATCATGGTCGGCTTCGTGGCCGTTGCACTCGTCTCGGCGATGTACGGCGTGCTCGACAACATGAAGCAGCAGGCCTGAGCGCTGCACAGCGATCTCGGGCGGAGTCAGCGATGCAGCACCAGATCGATCAACGGTTGGCCCAGCCACACCGCAGCGATCGTGCCCACGGCGAGGAATGGTCCGAAAGGCACGGCCGTCTTGCGGCCACTGCGTCCGACAGCCATCAGCACCAGTCCGACGACCGCGCCGGTGAGAAATCCGAGGAACAGGCCCACGGCGACAAAGCCCGGGTTGATCCATCCGAGGAATGCACCGAGCAACGGCGACAGACGAACGTCACCGTCGCCCATGCCTCCTCGGCTGAGTGCGTATACCAGCGCCATAAAGGCCAGGGCGCATCCGGCGCCGAGCAGCATCATCCAGATCCGCTTCGGTTCGTGACGCACCAGGGCGGCAATGGTCAGCAGCGGAATGCCGATCGCGGCCGTCACATAGATGATCTGTCGCGGCAGCTTCTTGATCTGCAGATCGATCCAACTCAACGCGACCAGTCCGGCGCCGAGTGCGCAGAACGCGGCGAGTTCCCACGACAAACCGAAGTGGATCGCGAACGCAAGAAACAACGACGCGTTGACGATCTCGAGGATCAACGGCTCGATGCCGATCTTGGCTCGGCACTGACGGCAACGACCGCGCAGCACCAACCAGCTGAACACTGGCACGAGATCCTTCGGGCCGAGTTCGAGCCCGCAATTCCCGCACGCCGAACCCGGCGTCACGATCGATTTGCCTCGCGGGACGCGGTCGACCACGACGGTCAAGAACGATCCGATCAGCAGGCCCAGGATCGTCGTATACGCAATAACCATGAGCTCCCAACCCGCTGCGGTGTTCCACCGCGGTCGGCGGCTACCACCCGGAGGTTAGTCCCATGATCACCCCAGACCCCGAGATCGTCGTCCTCTTGCAGGCAACGGTCGCCGCCGGTGCGAGCGACCTCCACATGAGTGTCGGGCGTCCGCCGACCGTCCGCCGCGACGGTTCACTCGTGAACTTCGATGGAGTACCCGTGCTCGACAATGCGACCATCGAACGGATCGTGATGTCGTTGACGCTCGACCATCACAAACAGGAACTCGCCGAAAACAGTCAGGTCGACTTCTCGTTCGGCCTCGACGGAATCGGTCGCTTTCGAGCCAACGCGTTCAAGCAACGCGGCACGATGGCGCTTGCGCTTCGCGTCGTTCCGTTCCGAGTCCGGTCGTTGGATGAATTGGGCGCACCAGCAGCGTGCGTCGATCTGCTGAACAAACCGTACGGACTGGTGCTCGTCGTGGGTCCGACCGGCTCCGGAAAGAGCACCACGCTCGCCGCGATGATTGACCGGATCAACTCGGAACGGCCGTGCCACATCCTGACCATCGAGGATCCCGTGGAATTCCTTCACACCCACAAGGTCGCGATGGTCAACCAACGCGAGGTCGGCACCGACGTCGAAAGCTTCACTGCCGGCCTGCGCAGCGCCCTGCGCGAAGACCCCGACGTCGTGCTGCTCGGCGAAATGCG
>JBDSDH010000011.1:0-23280 GCA_039920665.1 Ilumatobacteraceae bacterium | reverse complement strand
GATCAACTTACGCAGATCCACCAGCGGCCGCGCTCCGACGTGGGAAATCACCTCGGCCGCTGCGATCGAGCCGAGCCTGGCGCACTCGGGGAGTTCATATCCCTGGGTGTAGCCGAACAGGAATCCTGACGCAAACAAGTCGCCGGCGCCGGTGGTGTCGAGCACCGTCTCGACCGGTTCGGCAGCAACGGCCACAACCGATTCGGCGGTGATCACGACGCAACCGTGTTCGCCGCGTGTGATGGCAGCGAGTGTGCAGTCGGCCCGCACGGCAGCGACCGCCTCGTCGAAGGAGTCGACTTGATACAGCGACATCAGCTCATCCTCGTTGCCGAACAAGATGTCGACCTCGTCGGCCACCAAGCCGCGGAAGTCGTCGCGGTGGCGATCGACGCAAAACGAATCGGAAAGAGTCAGCGAGACCTTGCGACCGTTGGCGTGGGCGACACCAGCGGCGACGCGAAACGCTTCCTTGGCGGCCGGCCGGTCGAACAGGTAACCCTCCATGTACAACACCTTGCCCGCCGCGACGGTGTCGATGTCGATGTCGGGCGGGCTCAGCAGCGACGACACACCGAGGTAGGTGTTCATCGTCCGCTCGGCATCGGGGGTGACCACGATGATGCAGCGTCCGGTCGGTGTGCCGTCCTCGGGTGCGCCGGGACGGAAGGCGATCCCGACCGCACGCAGGTCGTGGCCGAACACCTGACCGAGTTCGTCGTCGTCGACCTTGCCGATGTAAGCAGCTGACCCGCCGAAACTGGCGACACCGCACATCGTGTTCGCAGCCGAGCCTCCGCTCATCTCCACCGCCGAACCGAGGGCCCGATACAGCGACACCGCCCGCTCGGTCTCGATCAACGTCATCGAACCCTTGACCAGGGTTTCGTCGGCGAGGAACGAGTCGTCGGCGTGGGCGATCACGTCGACGAGCGCATTGCCGATGCCGACCACGTCGTACAGCGCATGTGCAGGGTCGGTGGGAAACGAATCGGGTGTCGACACGTGGCCTGACGCTAGCGGGTCGCGGTCTGCTTGACCGGCGAACACAGGTCGGAAGGTCGCTTCCGGATCCCACTACCCTGGGAAGATGAGTCTCGATCCGCACCGCTTGCCTCGCGCAGTCCTGCCCCGCCACTACGCCGTCACCCTCGAACCCGACCTGGCCGAAGCGACGTTCAGCGGGTCGGTCACCATTGCGGTCGACATCGTCGAGGACGTCGATCAGATCGTGTTGAACGCAATCGAGCTCGACATCCAGGCGGTGATGGTTGACGGGGTCGCCGCTGCGTTCCATCTCGACGAGCAAACAGAGCGGCTTTTCATCGACGCCACCGCCGCCGCCGGCACCACCACGCTGGCGATCACGTTCACCGGCATCCTCAACGACAAGCTGCGCGGGTTCTACCGCAGCACCTACACCGCCGACGACGGCACCGAACACGTCGTTGCCTGCTCGCAGATGCAGGCCACCGACTGCCGACGGGCATTCCCCTGTTTCGACGAGCCCGACTTCAAGGCCACGTTCGGTATCACCCTCGTCGTCGACGACGGACTGATGGCCGTGTCGAACAGCCCCGAGATCCGCAGCACCACCTGGCCGAACGGCCGCACGGCCGTCGCCTTCGAGGACACGATGGTGATGAGCACGTATCTGGTCGCCGTCATCGTCGGCCGCCTCGAAGCCACCGAACCGGTCGATGTCGCCGGCACGCCGTTGCGTATCGTCCACGTGCCCGGTAAGGGCGACATCACGGCATTCGCGCTCGAGGTCGGCGCCGCGTCGTTGAGCTGGTTCCAGCAGTACTACGGCATCCCATATCCGGGCAAGAAAATGGACATGGTCGCCCTGCCCGACTTCGCTGCCGGCGCGATGGAGAATCTCGGTTGCATCACCTACCGCGAGTCGCTGCTGTTGATCGACCCGGACGCGAGCACCCAGTTCGAGCAGCAAGTGGTCGCCGATGTCGTCAGCCACGAACTGGCACACATGTGGTTCGGCGACCTCGTCACGATGCGTTGGTGGAACGGCATCTGGCTCAATGAGGCGTTCGCGACGTTCATGGAGGTCATGGCGGTCGACATGTTCCGTCCCGATTGGCAGCGCTGGACCAGCTTCAGCCTCGAACGCACCGACGCATTCGAGGTCGACTCGCTCGCCAGCACCCGAACCGTCGAGTTCGCTGTCCATGCCCCGTCTGACTGCGATGGCATGTTCGACGTGCTCACCTATCAAAAAGGTGGCGCCCTGCTGCGAATGTTGCAGCAGTACATCGGCGAAGAGCGGTTCCGCCAGGGTGTCAACAACTACCTCCGCACCCACTCCTACGCCAATACCGAGACCAGCGATCTGTGGGACGGCATCGAATCCATCACCACCGCCGACGGCGGCAACGAGCCGGTCCGCCAACTGATGGACAGTTGGATCTGGCAAGCCGGATATCCGCTGGTGTCGGCATCGATCGAGGGCGACACGATCCGCCTCCGCCAAGAGCGGTTCTCTTTCGATATCGAGGCCGACGACCCCACCCTGTTCATCGTTCCCGTCGCCGTCCGAGTCGGCGACACGACGACCACCATCTTGCTCGATGGCGCTGAAGGATCGATGCCTGCCGGCGATGCCGACGCTGTGGTCGTCGTCAATGCCGGCGGCCAGGGTTTCTTCCGGGTCGCCTACGACGATTCGCTCCGCTCACGGCTCGGCACCAATGCACTCGCCGCGCTCGACACCGTCGAGCGTTACAACCTGGTCGACGATGCCAGTGCAGCGTTCGTCGCCGGCCGCCTCGGTGCATCGAATCTGCTCGAGTTCCTCCAGGGCTTCTCGGCCGAGGGCGATCTCGCCGTGTGGCAGGCCATCACCGCTGCACTGCGCCGGCTCAACCGGCTGATCGAGGGCGACGCAACCGCCGCGTTCCATGCCACGGTGCTGGCGTTGGTGTCGCCGGCACTCGACGATCTCGGTTGGATCCCGCCCGCCGACGAGGACGACCTGCAGTCCAAGCTCCGTGGACTGCTCGTGCTAACCGCTGCGACGCTCGGCGCCGACACCGATGCCCAGGCGCGATGTCGGACAATGCTCGACGAGTACACCGCGTCCAATGCCACGATCAACACCGACCCAGAGCTGATCTCGGCCGCCACCACCGTCGTCGCCGCGTTCGGTGATGCGACCGACTTCGATCAGTTCGTGACCGCCTTCAAGACAGCGGTGACCCCGCAAGACCAACTTCGCAACCTGTACGCGCTGGCCGAGTTCGACGATCCGGCTCTCATCACCCGAGCCTGCGAATTCGCCTTCAGCAGCGATGTCCGAACCCAGAACGCTCCCTACCTGCTCCAGCGCTGCATCGCCAACCGCACCCAGGGAGAGCTTGCGTGGGCACTGGTCCGCAAGCACTGGGACCAGGCCAACGCAGCGTTCCCGAATCCGTCGATCATCCGAATGGTGGATCCGGTCAAGCTGCTCAACTCGCCCGCCGCGGTCGCTGACGTGCAGGGATTCTTCTCCGAGCATCCGATCAAGCAGTCGCTCAACACCCTCGCCCAGGTCCTGGAGCGTCAGCGTGTCAACGCCGCCGTCCGCGAGCGCGAGGCAGATGCGTTCAGCACCGCCTTGAAGGAGGCGTGACGAATGTCGACCACCCCATCACGGTCTCGCCGACATCAACGAGATCGACGACATCGCCGCCGTCACACCGCTGCACTGACCGCCGGGTTGGTCGGCCTTGTGTCGTGGGCTGCACCGTCCGCGGCAGCGGCCCCGACTGCCGCCCCGACTGTCTTCGATGCCAACTCGCAGATCTCGGCCCCCGTGAGTGCGCTCAAGCCAGCGGTTCGGTTGGCGATCCAAGCTGCGATCCCGATCTTTCCGATGCAGGTCGAGCCCACCTGCATCATTCTCGACAACTTCGGCGATGGCCGATCCAGCGGGCGCACCCACCTCGGCACCGACATCCTCGCCGACACCAAGGTCGGACCGACCCAGGCGGTGTACGCGGTGGTGAACGGCACGCTCGGCCGCCAGGTCATCGACGGTGAGCCCGGATCGACACTGTCGGGCAATGGTTGGCGGCTGACGGCCACCAACAGCACAACGTACTACGTGTTCATGCACCTGTCCTCGTTCGCTCCCGGCTTGAGCAACGGCAGCGTGGTCGAGCAGGGCGACATCATCGGCTACGTCGGCGACACCGGCAACCCCGGTCCCGGCAACTACCACCTCCACTTCGAATATCACCCGGCCTCGGCCAATGGATCGGCAATCAACGCGATGGTCATCCTGCTGCCCTTGCCAGCCGGCTGCATCCTCTACTGATCCATTCCGATCTTTCGGAAAACGACACGAGAGCAGGCGGTGAGCCTGCTCTCGTCAACGGGTTGTGGAGCTGAGGGGAATCGAACCCCTGGCCTCGACTGTGCGATAGTCGCGCTCTACCAACTGAGCTACAGCCCCGTGTGCGGTCGCCACTCTAGCGGTGGCGCTCCCCGATCCAGAACATCGGGCGCAGCGGAAATCCCGCCGTCATCCACCGAGATCGATCGATTGGATCAGGCAGCGCGGAACCAGGAATCGCGATCCTGATTCGGCGATTGACGCTCGATCTCGCGCAACTGCACCAAGCGGTAGCAGTAGGCACACAGCGAGAGGAACGTCAGCGCCAGCGCGTACATCATCACGCTGGAGTGCGTGGTGGCAGCAAGGAACAACGAACCCAGAAAGGCCATCGTCAGCATCAACAACACATTGGTCCGGCGACGGCGAACTTCGCCACGGGGGTTGGACCCGCGGTGCACCGCAGCCTGGCGTTGGTGCTGCTCGCCGCGCGAACGCAGACCGGCTTCACCGTGGGAGCGAACGCCGACTTCGCCATGCGAACGGCGTTGCAACGAACCGGTCGGGGCCGCGTCACGCGCCTTGGGAACGACCGACAGCGCACGGTGCTGGGCATGCAGTGAGGCGTGTTGTGAGCCATGTTGTGAGCCGTATTGACCGGGCCGACCCCCGGCCGCGGGGCGAGCCAGCGGCGAGTTGGTGAGCGGGCGGGACATCGACCGCATCGGCGCCATGCCGCGGGTGGGAACCGAGCGCTGCAAGCTGGAGAGCTGACGGCTGAAGTCCGAGACCGAACTGCCGGGCCGATTGTCGCTGCGATTGCGCAGCAACGGTGGGAGCAGAACAGCAGCCCATGCCGCAGCAACTGCGAGAAGAACGATTCGTTCCACTATGCACCACTTCTTGTGTGAGATGAACGTGTGGGTGAACAGGTCATGATGAGGAGGTGACTGACGGACGAATTGTCGAAACCCAGATGGGCTCCGTCATAGGTCCGTAACAACATTACGATCGTACAACATTCGTTACAGCGCCCGCAACGTCAGGGGTCACACCAGCATCAGCGACGGGGTCGCCCAATTCGGTCGGGCCCTCTGCCGGACGGCGATAGTTGCCGGAGCGTCCGCCGGTCTTTTCCCACAGCGCCAGTTGCCCGATGACCATTGCCTTGTCGGCCGACTTGCACATGTCGTAGATCGTGAGCGCGGCGACCGAGCACGCATGCAGCGCCTCCATCTCGACTCCGGTTCGATCGACCGTGTCGACCTGGGCCTCGATCGCGATGTGGTCGTCGCCGATCTCGAAGTTGATGTACACCGAGCCGACCAACAACGGATGGCACAGTGGGATCATGTCTGCAGTGCGCTTGGCGGCCTGGATGCCAGCGACGCGGGCAACGGCGAGGACGTCACCCTTGTTGACCTCGCGGTTGGCGATTGCAGCCGTGGTCTCGGGCTTCATCGAGACGATGCAGCGGGCGACAGCGCGACGATGGGTCGGCTCTTTCGGGGTGACATCGACCATTCGGGCGCGGCCGAGCGGATCGAGGTGAGTGAAGGAGAGGTCAGACATCCGGATCACAGCGTAGTAAACGATCGCGCGGCGAATCGGGCACCCACCTCATGAATGTGTCGGTCCGGTGTCGACGACCTCGAATGCGGTACCCGGAATGTTCTTCAGTTGGCTGAGATCGTCGTCGACCCAACCTGGACTCGGAGCACCCTGGAAGAACCAATTGCTGCCGTTGTCGGCCACGATCAGTCCGTATTGCTGCATCGCGACAGCGATCACTCGGGCCTGTCCGCTCAGTCCAGAGAGGTCGAAACCGGCTCGCAACCGCAGACGCATGCCCATCGGTGGGAGATCGGCGTCGGTGCGACTCGACGCCTCGTGGGTGGCCGGCAAGATGTAGCTGGCCTGAGTCTGAGCGAACGTGACCCGGATCGCGTGGTTGATCACGCCGGCTGCGACCTCGTCGTAGCGGACCAAGCCGGGCAGGATCGGCAGTCCTGCGGCGTCAGCACTGGTCCAGCCGAGCGGCCGCAGGGCGTTGGATGCGAGATCGAACCTCGCCCCCGAATACGCTTCCCACCCGCCGCCGCTGCGGTACGACGAATACAGCTCGTGCAGCTGGCACGTGCCCTGTTGGAGCACGATCACGTGGCGGTCGCCGCTGGATCCGTTGCCGCCTTCGACCGGCGCGTCGAGTGGGATCGGGAACGGACCGGGATCACTCTCGTTGCCGGCCTCGGTGTAGGTGATCGGCACGAGCGGCTGGTCGGCCGGGACGACCACGAACGGAATGCCGTACTCGGGGTTCTCACCGAAGTCGGGATGCAGGTTGTCGCTGCCGACGGCCTGGATCCTGGCGATCGTCGCCGCCGAACCGACGCGTCGGGGCAAGCCGTCGACTCGCATGTTCCACGCATTGTCGGCCGGATAGATGCTGCAGCCGGCGATGACGGGCGAGCGCGACGGTGAGATCGGAGGCGTCAGCCGGTCGGCCGGCTCGTCGGCCGTGACCGGTCCGCGAACCTCGGCCGGGACCGCCAACGACACCGCTGCCAAGCCACCACCAACGACCAGGGCAACGACCAGGCAAAGCGCGTTGCGCCCGGTTCTGGTCACCAGGTCAACCGCCGATCTGGCTCATCGAACGCTTGGGCCGGGTGAACGTCACCTGGTTGATCTGATGTCCTGCCCACTTGGTGCCGACGGCTCGCTGAATTTCCACAGCAAGGTCATCGTCACTCGCACCGTCGCGCATGAGTCGCAACAGGTCGAATTCGTCGGTGGCGAACAAACACGTCCGGAACTGGCCCTCAGCTGTGAGTCGCACCCGGTCGCAATCACCGCAGAACGGCTTGGAGATGGTTGGTATCACGCCGATCATGCCCTTGCCGTCCAGATACCGCCAACGGTCGGCCGGCGCTGCGCCCCGGGCAGGAACTTGCTCGATCGGGTAGACCTCGTTGATCATCGCCACGATCTCGTCCTGGGTGACAACCTGGCTGTTCGACCAGTGACCTGACGCATCGAGCGGCATGAACTCGATGAACCGCACCTCGACCCCGTAGTCACGGCCGTAGGTGGCGAGGTCGACGATCTCGTCGTCGTTGGTACCGCGCTCGATGACAGCGTTGATCTTGACCGGTGAGAAACCGGCTTCCTTGGCGGCTTCGATGCCGTCGAGCACCCGGACGAGCTCGTCGCGGCGGGTCATCTGCTCGAACTTGTCACGCTGCAGGGTGTCGAGGCTGATGTTGGTGCGGTCGAGCCCGGCCGCCTTCAATTCCTCGGCGAGCAGCCGGAACGTGGCACCGTTGGTGGTGATCGACAAGTCCGGCTTCTGTCCAGCGAGCGGCGACGACGATGACGTCGGAACACGCAACGTGGCGAGCTTGGCGACCAGCACCGGCAGGTGGGCCCGAACCGTCGGCTCACCGCCGGTGAGGCGCAATCCGTCGACCTCGAACTTCTCGACGAAAATGCGCGACAGTCGCTCGATCTCTTCGAAGCTCATCACGTCGCTACGCGGTAACCATTTCATTCCCTCCTCCGGCATGCAGTACGTGCAGCGGAAGTTGCATCGATCCGTGACCGAGATGCGGAGGTCACGAATCGTGCGTCCGAAGGAGTCGACCAGATCCATACCCGCAGGCTAACGCCGAACCTGTCGCTCGGGTTCCGTCGCAGTGTCCTCGGATGCGCTCAGAGCGAGAGCAGGAAGACTGTGACCTCTGATCCGGCGGGCACTGATGGCCCGTCGGGAAGTCGGGCGATCGCCGTCGCCACAGCACTCGATGACAGTTGATGGCTGCCCTGCGGGCCTCCGCCAGTGATGTGGTAGCGGCCGTCCGCGCCGAAGCTGCCGACCACCCGCTGGAAGTGGGTCTTGCCGTCAGCACTCCGGCGCAACTCGGCGTCGGCAATGGCCGGGATCTCCGGCCGCAGCATCTCGGTGGTGTGGCCCATCATCTTGCGCAGGGCCGGCCTGGCGAGCAGTTCGAAGCTGACCATCGACGACACTGGATTGCCGGGTAGTCCGAACACCGGAACCTTGCGACCAGCCGTGGTGACGATGTGGCCCATTGCGAACGGCTTGGCCGGTTTGATCGCGATCTCCATCCACATCATGTCGGCGATGCGTGACAGCGTGGCCTTGACGACGTCGTAGTCGCCCATGCTCACTCCCCCGCTGGTGATGATGGCGTCACAGGTCTCGGCGGCATCGCGTAGCGTCGCTTCGAGCAGCGCTTCATCGTCGCGGACCACGCCATAGTCGATCGGTGATGCTCCGGATTCCGTCACCATGCCGATCAGCATCGTCTTGTTGCTCTCGCGAATCTGGCCTCGGGTGAGCGGGCTGCCGTCGTCGATCAACTCGTCGCCCGTGGACAACACTGCGACGCGGGCGTGCGGGTACACGTCGACGGTTCGGGCGTTGACGCTGGCGAGGACACCGGTCACGGCCGGGCGGATGACCATTCCGGCCTCGTAGACACGGGTGCCGGCCGTGATGTCGTCGCCCGCACCCCGGATCGCCTGGCCAGGGCGTACCGACGTTGTGATCCGCACTCGTCGGCCGTCGTCGAGCCGTTCGGTATTCTCGACCATCACCACGGCGTCGGCACCGGGAGGCACGGGAGCACCGGTCATGATCCGGATCGCAGATCCGCTGACGAGTGGCTGTTCCCCGGCGGCACCGGCTGCGATCTCGCCGGCGACCGGCAACTCGACCGGAGAGTCGTCGGCACCGGCCACGTCGCGGGCGACGACGGCGTATCCGTCGACTGCACTGTTGTCGAACGTCGGCACGTTCTCCGGAGCGAACACCGCCTCGGCCAGCACGCAACCGCGGGCCTCGTCGATCGAGGCCGAGACCATCGGCAGCCGTTCGACCGCAGCGAGCACGAGCTCACGAGCTTCGTCGATGGAGACACGCAACCTGTTCATCGCGTGCACGGTACCCGCCCGATCCCGCAAGACTGGAGAGGATGGACGGGATGGAAGAACACGACGTCAGCGACGAGACCAGCGGTTGGCCCGAGCCTTACCTCGCGTTCTCGGCCGATGGTCACGACGCCGCCTGGAGCCCATGGGACACCGATCATGTCGAGAACGTTTCGATCCGGTGGGAGAACGAGGCGTGGACCGCGACCGGCTCGGTGGGGCGCGAAGACATCCAGTACGTGATTCGGATCTCGCCGATGTGGCAGGTGCGCCAGTTCCTGCTGTTCCGCGATCTCGACGAGCCGGACCTCTGGCTCGGCACCGATGGCCACGGCCGTTGGGGTGAGATGAACGGCGATCACCGTCCCGATCTCGACGGCTGCGTCGATCTCGACCTGGCCTGTACCCCGTTCACGAACATGTTGCCGATTCGACGGCTGCCGCTGCATGTCGGCGACACCGCCGACATCACCGTTGCGTCCATCGATGTCGAGACGCTCGGTATCCGGCCCGATCATCAGCGCTACACCCGGCTCGAGACCCATCGCTGGCGATTCGAGCAGCTCGCCACCGGATTGGTGCAGGAGTTCGATGTCGACCGACACGGCCTCGTTCGAGACGCTCCGACGCTGTACCGCCGACTCGACTGAGTTCCCGAGCCACGGTCAGCGGGCCGTCCACGCCGTGATGATTTCACCGCCGTCGGGCAGGTACTTGACTGCCTCGCCGATGGTGACGCCGTTCATTTGGCCGAGGTTTGCCTGCAGCCATGTGCTGACCGGAGCGGGATCTCGACTGCCGATCTCTCGAGCGACCCAACCGAGCACTTTGCGGATGAAGAATTCGCGCTCGATGAATTCGTCGAGTTCGAGATCACGATGCGACGATGCGGTCGAGTTCGGCCCGGAACGCGGTGCCGTACTGCGGATGGGCAAGCGCGATCTCGACCACGGCAGCCAACCAGCCGACCGGGTTGCCCGTGTCGTAGCGCAAGACATCGCGGAGCACGCCATGGAACGGTGAACGGGCGGCCTGGACGCGCAGCGCGTCGGTGAGTTGCAGCTCACCGCCCGCGCCCGGCCGGAGATCGGCGATGGCACCGAAAACGTCGGGCGTGAGCACATAGCGACCGATGATGATCAGGTCGCTCGGGGCTTCGGCCACCGGCGGCTTCTCGACCATGTCGGTGATCGCGACCACACCGTCGGCCGAGATCTCGCCGTTCGGCACGATGACGCCGTACGCACCCACGTCGGCGCGCGGGATCTGCTTGAGCCCGACGACGCTGCCGCCGGTGTCCTCGCACACTCGACACATCGCCGCCAACAGCTCGCTGGTGCCCATGATCTCGTCCGGTAACAGCACCGCAAACGGCTCGTCGCCGACCGCTTCGGCGGCACAGCCGACGGCATGCCCGAGACCTTTGGCGACGTCTTGATACGCGAAGCTGATCCGGACATCGGTGCTGATCCGGCGCAACCGATCAGCGACATCGGTTCGGCCACTGCTGTCGAGCTTGGCCAGGATCTCGGGGGCATCGGCGAAGTAGGCCTCGATCGCCGGCTTGGTGTGGCTGTTGACGATGACCACGTGGTCGATGCCGGCACCGACGCATTCATCGAGGATCAACTGCAGCGCCGGGACATCGACGATCGGCAACAGCTCCTTCGGCACGGCCTTGGTCGCCGGGAGGAAGCGGGTGCCGAGGCCGGCCGCTGGGATGACTGCTGTGCGAACTCGCATGGGACCGAGGCTACAAAGCCCGGTAGGGTTGGCACTCCCACGCAGTGAGTGCCAGCGTCGTCTCGGAGAAGCCCCCATGCCCACCTACGTCTACAAGTTCATCGACACGGGCGAGACCATCGAGGTCCAGCAGGCCTTCAGCGACGATGCCCTGACCGCAGCCGTGCATCCCACCAGCGGCGAGACACTCGCGGTCAAGAAGGTGTTCCTACCGGTGGGCGTCACGTTCAAGGGCGGCGGTTTTTACAAGACCGACAGCCGCAACGGATCGTCGTCGAGCAGCAGCTCCGGGTCCAACGGATCGTCGGACGGTTCGAGCAGCAGCTCCGGCGACAAGTCGTCGAGCTCATCCAGCTCGTCGGATTCGTCGTCGGGATCGTCGACGCCGGCGGCGACCAGCTCGTCGTCCAGCAGTTCCGGATCCAACGGTTCGTCCCCCAGCACCTCGTCGTCCAGCAGCTCAGGGTCCGGCAGCTCAGGGTCCGGCAGCTCGATTCCGTCGAGCAGCAGCTCCAGCTCGACCTGATCGGCAACACCGCGGGACTCGCCCCGCTACCCTGACCCACGACTTCCCCGTCGCTGTGACAACACACGCTCGAGGAGGTCGCAATGAACCAGATGCCAGGACCGGCGCTCTGGATGGCGCAATCGATGGCCACGTGGCGGACGCTGTTGGCCCGCCGCCCGTGGATCTCCTGGTTGTTCATCGTCGGGATCGCCGGCCTGATCGCCGTCGCGGTCAGCAATGCACTGTCCGACGTCCGACGAGAGCGTGACCGATGGGGCGAGACGACGACCGTGCATGTCGCGATCGCCGCGATCGCGCCGGGCGACCTGATCGCGCCACTCGTCGAGTCCCGAACCGTGCCGATCGCAATGGCACCCGCCTCCGCCCAGGTCACCGTCGATGGCGGTACCACCGCTCGGCAACGGGTCGCGGTCGGCGAGATCGTCGTCGAGGTCGACGTCGGACCAGCAACCGGTCCGCTCGCGCTGCTTCCCGCCGGATGGCTGGCGATCACTGTCGAGGACACGATGTCCACGTCGTTCACCATCGGCGACCATGCCGCGGTATTGGCGGCCGGATCGAACATTGCCGACGACGCGCTGGTGATCGACGTGCTCCCCGATGCAGTCGTCATCGGCGTACCAGCCGACAACGCACCGGCGGTCGCCGAGATGGTCGCCCAGCGATTGGCTGTGATCGCGCTCAGCGGCGGATGACCCCGCTGGCCGGGGTCAGCGCCAGCCGGCGGCGACGATCACCAGGACCACGACGCCGAGGACGATCCGGTAGATCACGAACGGCGTGAAACTACGGGTGCGGATCAGCTTGAGCGTGCCCCACACCGCAAGCCATCCGCTGAGTCCGGACGTGACGATGCCGATGATCATCGGCGTGACGAGCCCGTCGGGAATGCCGTCCTTGAACAGTTTGGCCATCTTCAGGACCACCGCTCCACCAATGACCGGCAGGCTCATCAGGAAGCTCACCCGAGCGGCCGTGTCACGGTCGAAGCCGAGGAACCGTCCAGCCGTCATCGTGATGCCCGATCGCGACGTACCCGGGTTGAGCGCCAGCACTTGGGCCATCCCGATCGCAATCGCGTCGCGCTGGCCGTAGTTCGAAATGGTGCGCTTGCCGAGCACGCGATCGGCGACGAACAGGATCATGCCGAACACGATCAGGCTGATCGCGATGATGGTCGGCGTGCCCAACCGATTGTCGATACTGCTTTCGAACAGTGCGCCTGCGATCGCAGCCGGAACCGACGACAGCACGAGCAACCATGCGATCCGTGCATCCTGGGTGACCGGCTTCTCACGCTTCACCACCAGACGGACCCCTGCAGACGTGTACGTCACGATGTCCTTGCGAAAGTACGCCAGCGCGGCAACGAGCGTGCCGAGGTGGAGTGCGACGTCGAAGGCCTTCTCGATCGCGCGGCCCTTGGCGGTGTCGGGAAAATCATTCCAGCCGAACAGCCACGGCGCGAGCAACAAATGTCCACTCGAGGAGATCGGCAAGAACTCCGACAATCCCTGGATGAGCCCGAGCACGATGGCATGAAGGATCGGCACCCATCATGTCTAGCGGATCAGTGAGCGGTGGTGCTGGGGACGATCCGGGCGGACCATGGTCTGGCATGGTCCCAGTGATGGCCGATCGGGTGGGCGAGACGTAGTTGTGCGAGGAAGTCGACCGGGCCGTCGAAGTCGGGCATCTCGACGTATGCCGAACCGAGCGCGAGCGGGACATGGGCATCGCTGCCCGCTCCCCCGGGCAGGTCGAACTCTTCGGCGAATGCGGCCGCCTTGCGGTTGAGCGACTGCAACGACGTCTTGGCGTTGAGCACCTCGATCGCGTCGATCATCCCGTCGTCGGCGAGCGACCGCATCGAGGGCTCGGTGAGGTTGCGCCGCATCGGATCGAACGGGTGCGGGATGTAGACGAGTGCCCCTTGTGCCCGGATCAGCCGTGCCGCTTCGGCCGGCGGCACACCGATCGGTATCCGCTCGTCGAGGAACAGGCCGATGATCTCTCCGGCGTGGGTCTTGAGTTCCTCGCCGATGATCACCCGACACGGCAGGTGTCTGGCCAATTCGACCGCGCCCTTGATCGCGTTGTGGTCGGTGATGCACAGCACATCGATGCCGCATGCCTCGACCGAGCGAGCGATCTCGTCGGGGGTGGTGGTGCTGTCGCCACTCCACATCGTGTGGCTGTGCATGTCGACCCGGACCCATCCGTCAGCGAGCGGTGCAGCGAGATGCGGGTGCCGGGCGATGGCTTCGACGGTCGGCGCGGGCATCCGGTCACGGTATCGCAGGGTCGGCGTGGGTCTGCTGGCGTGGCCTCACGGCAGATGCGATGATCGACAGGTGGAGTGGAGACGGCGGTCGCAACGGATGTTCGTGACCGGCGGCCGCGGCCTGCTCGGACGTCACCTCCAGCGCAGCCCAGCGATCGCCACGTGGGAACTGATCGCACCGGGTTCACGAGCGCTCGACATTCGCCAGCGCGAGCGGGTGATCGATGAGATCCGCGAGTGGAAGCCCAAGTGCGTCGTGCACCTCGCCTACCGCAACGATGACCGGCGAACCATCGTCGACGGCAGCCGCAATGTGGCCGAGGCCGCTGCCGCCTGCGGAGCGCGGCTGATCCACCTGTCGACCGACGTGGTTTTTGCCGGTCGAGCGGCGCCGTATGTCGAGAGCGACCCGACATTCGCGATCACCGAGTACGGCACGTGGAAGGCCGAGGCCGAACTCGCCGTGCAGGCCGCGTGTCCGACCGCAGTTGTCGTGCGGACATCGCTGATGTACGCGACCGACTCGCTCGCGCCGATGCAGGTCGACGTGCATCGTGCGGCGCGGGGTGAGTCGAGGATGTCGTTCTTCTCCGATGAATACCGCTGCCCGGCACATGCAGCCGATGTCGCCGACGCATGTGGCGCGCTCGCTTCGATGCCTCACGTCACCGGCCCGTTACATGTCGCCGGCCCGCAGGTGCTCAGTCGGCTCGAGATCGCAACAGCGATCGCCCAGTGGCTCGGTCTCAACCCGACCCGCCTGCGCTCCGCAACCCTCGCCGACAGCGGCCTGGTGCGCCCCGCCCGGATCGCGCTCGACGTCAGCAAGGCGGCCTCGCTCGGCATTCGTTGTCGACCGATGTCGGCAACCCTGCACTGACCCTGCACTGACCCCGCACTGACCCCGCGGAGTTTTGGACGGTCAGGCGATCCAGTCGGCTTTGTCGACATCGACGTGGATGTTGAACTCCGCCCCGCCGCCTTCTGCGAACTCGATGCTGAACATGAAGTTGACATTGTGGTCGACGACATCGCCACGGACCTTCTTCTTGCCGACGTCGGCGTTGCTGCCAGGACTCCACATCTTGATCCTCGCCAGGCTGACGCCGTCTTGGATCGCGGTCGGAGCGTTGTCGCCGAGCTTGCGCCACGCCGTCTTCATGGCCTTCAAGTCGGCGGCGCTCTTCGTGAGGCCGCTGGCCAAGGTCTTGTCGATCCCTTCGGAGCTGAGCAGTCCTCTCCTCACAACCTCGCTCAGGGCGGCGTTACCGGTGCCCGCGTAGGCGGCGATCACGCCGCACACATCATTGCGTTGTTTGGTCTTGCTGACCCGCTCTTTCTCCATCTTCAACTTCTCGGCGGCAGCGAAGGCGAGTTTGGCCTTCGCACTCGCGTTCGCCTGAAGCGCTTCAGCCATCTCGTCGCGTCGCGTCTCGGTGGTGGGGGCGATCTCGTGCAGCCGGGAAATCTCGTCGGCGATGTCGTCCATCGACATCCCTGCTTCGATCCACGGGCCCATTGCCTTATTGGTTTCCGACGCCTCCCACAGCTCTTCGGCCAGATCTTCGAGAGAGACGTCGCTTCCACCGTCGCCGTAATACGCCGCCTTGAGTTCGGACTTGACCGAGCCCGCATGATCGCCGTCGTCGTATCCATCGATTGTCGACGTTTCGACCGATAAATCCCCCGAGTCGAGGATCTCTCGCTGCACGAGCGCGTGACCGCCACCGGTGCGGCCCATTGGCTGGATCCTGCCGGCGGGCGGCGTCGAGGACAAGGCGACGCGCTGGATTGCCGAACCGCCCGCACGGATCCGCCCGCCGGTGCCGCTGCGGGTCGCGTCGAGGTTCGGCTGCACGCCATCGTGTCCAACGGGTCGACGGGACGTTCGCTGCACGTGCTCGGCCGGATTCGCCGCAGTCGTCAGCGCCTGCCGGCGTCTCGGTTCACGATCTGATTCCATGGGCGACCATTCCGCGCCGAATTTCCGCACATCGGAAAGGGCACTCCGTGTGCCAATTCTGACAGAGCTGGATACTCGCTGCAATCGATTCAGATGCGACGCCGGCCGAGAAGCCAGACGGTGTTCAGATGACGGTGCGATGGAACTTGTTGATCAGGTGCCGGCCGGCTCGAACCGGTGGATGCAGGGCCGGCTCGAGACCCGGCAAGCACTGGATCACCGCGTCCCAGTTGGCGTTGTGGAAGAAGGCGATGCTGGTTCGGCGATCGGCAGTAGGCGGTTCGACGACGCGGTGCATCGTCGAACGCCAGCGGTCGTTGGTCCACTGGGCCAGGCTGTCGCCGATGTTGACGACGAAGCCGCCGGCGACGGCATCGATCGGGGTCCATACATCGTCGGCCGTGAGCGCCTGCAGCCCCGTACTTCCTGGCGCCGTTCGCAGAATGGTGAGCGTGCCGTAGTCGGTGTGTGCGCTCGCCCGCATCTGCGCCGATGCGGGTGGCTCGCGCATCTCGGGGTAGTCGAGACAACGTAATGCGCTGACATGGCGGTCGATCATCGGCGTGAAGTACGACGCCGGCAACGACAACGAACGCGCCATCAGGCCCAACAGCCGGGCAGCGAGGGCCCCCATCTCGACGTAATACGCCTCGAGCGCGACCCGGAACCCGGTTGGAGAATCCGGCCACAGATTCGGCGAACGGACCCACACCTCGTCAGGGTCGGACGGCTCGTCTCCGACAGTCGCCGCGATCGGGCCGAACGAGTAGGTGTGCTTGCGATCGGGTGGGGCGGGCGTTGCGTTGTCCAACGACGACGACAATGTCTCGATCGCAAAACTCTGGTAGCCGTAGGGATAGCCGGCATGCGGCATCTGGACCGATGCACGAACGGTGTCGGGTTCCTCGAAGAACGTCCGGGTCGCAGCCCATCCACCGTCGACGATCGCGTCTGATACCCCATGGTTGACGATCTGGAAAAACCCGACCCGCTCGCACGCGTCGCCGATCGCCGACGCAACATCGTCGGCAGACCCAGCAAGGTCGATCACCGGCACGAGCGGCCCCTTCGCCTGCCCGGTCACATCACGCACCCGACATGGTGACGTCGGCGATCACGAGACTGAGGCCGGTGGCCCGCATCGGCAGCCAGTCGATGTCGCCGCCGATCTCGACGATGTCGTGCAGCATCCGCTGCAGGGTGGAGGCAATCGTGAACTCGCGCACCGGCCCACCGAGTTGACCGTTGTTGATCAACAGCCCGGACGCTCCGGTGGAGAAGTCGCCGCTGATCGGATTGACGCCGCTGTGCATGCCCTGCACGCTCTGGATCAGCACACCGTCGGTCACATCAGCGATCAGTTCGGCCTGACTGCGGGTACCGGGCGCGAGTTGCATCGCCAGGCATCCGACCCCGGGAGTGCCCTTGAACCCACCACGCACGGCGTTGCCGGTGCTCGTGGTGCCGGCCCGGCGAGCGCTGTACGACGAGTGCACGAACCCCTGGAGGATGCCGTTCTCGATCAGGGCATTTCGGCGAGCGGCGAGGCCCTCGCCGTCGATGTCGGTCGCGGTGTAGGCCTTTGGATTGGTGGGATCGTCGATGAGCGTGAACAACGGCGAGGCGACGGATTCGCCAACCCGATTTGCGAACAGGCTGCGGCCCTTGGCGACGTTCTCACCGTTGAGCGCACTGCTCAGGATGCCGATGAACTGGGCCGTCACATAGGGATCGAGTACCACCGTCACCTTCTTCGATGCGGGCTTCACCGCTCCGAGCAGACGGGTGGCACGATCGGCGGCTTCGCGCGCCGCCTTGGCGAGATCGAATTCGTGCGGCGAACGACCGACCGCAAAACCGAATCCGGTCTGGGTTTCGTCGCCGTCGTCGGCCATCGTGCTGACGCTGCAGTAACAACCATTCTCGCGACCGCTGACCCGAATGCCGTTGGTGGAAGCGACAGCGGCCTCGCCGGAGCCGTCGCTGTAGTTGGAGTCGTCGACCCGCACACGCGAATCGGCGTCGCGGGTGAGCCGTTCGAGTTCTTTCGCCAGTGCGATCTTGTCGTCGGTCAGATACGCAGCGAGTTCGTCGCTCCACAGTTGCTGGGCAACGACGGGCACACCGTCGGCCTCGGCCAACCCGGCCCATTCGTCGGGCGTACCGAACTGCACGTTGTCGCGTGCTTCGTCCAACACCGACGTGACGGCTTCTTCGTCGAGCGTGCCCGCGTATGCGAATCCGGTGCGACCGTCGCGAATGACGCGAATGCCGATTCCTTCGCTCTGCGCGCTGACGAAGTGCTCGACCTCGCCCTCGTAGATCCGGATGTCGGTCTCTTGGCCACGGGCAATGTAGGCCTCGATCTGCTCACCCTTGCCGGCTTGGGCAATGACCCGGTCGGCGATGGCCATCAACTCCGGCGATGCGATGCTCATGCCGCGGTGCCGCCGATGGTCATCGTCTTGACCCGCAGTGTCGGTTGTCCGTCGCCGACCGGAACTCCCTGGCCGTCTTTGCCGCACGTGCCGGGATTGCCCATCGCGAAGTCATTGCCGAGCGCCTCGATGTCGCGCAGCACCTGGGGACCGTTGCCGATCAGGTTGCCCTCACGCAGCGGCTCGGTGATCTCGCCGTTCTCGATCAGGTAGGCCTCGGTCATCCCGAACACGAAGTCGCCGGATGCGGTGTTGACACTGCCGCCGCCGAGCTTGGCGACGTACACGCCGTTGGGCGTGTTCTTGATGATGTCCTCGGGCGTCTCGGTGCCGTTGAGCACGTAGGTGTTGGTCATCCGCACCATCGGCAGGTGCATGTAACTCTGGCGACGACCGTTGCCACTGTGGGCGTGGCCTTCCTTGCGAGCGCGGAGGTGATCCCACATGTAGTCGGTGAGCATCCCGTTCTCGATCAGCACGTTGTACTGGCTGGCGTGGCCTTCGTCGTCGATGCCGATCGCTCCCCACTCGCCCGACATCGTGCCGTCGTCGACGAGGGTCACGAGCGGAGAGGCGACCTGCTGTCCGACCTTGCCGGCGTAGACGCTGGCGTTCTTGCCGACGAGGTCGGCTTCGAGGCCGTGGCCGCACGCTTCGTGGAACAACACCCCGCCGCTGCCGGCCTTGATGACCACCGGGATCGAACCGCTGGGAGCGGGACGGGCCTTGAGCTTGGTGATCGCCTGGCGAGCTGCGGTGCGAGCGAGTTCTTCGACGTCGTTGCGGTCGAACACCTCGAAACCAATGGTGTGCCCGAGTGACTCGAACCCGGTCTGCATACCCGCGTCGCCGTTGGCGACGACGCTGATCCGCAACAGGTGACGGACCTGCTCGTCCTCGGCCAGCAGTCCATCACTGTTGGCGACCAGGATCCGCTTGCGGCTGTCGCCGTAGCCGGCAGACACCTGGGCAATCGATGCACCGGTGGATCGGGCCGCTTCGTCGATGCGCTGCAGCAGCGACACCTTGGCCGCTTTGCCGACCGAATCCGGGTAGACCTCGACCGTGTTGACCGGGTGAGGAGCCTGTCGGGTCAATGCGACGGACCGGGTGCCGACGCCACCCTGGGCAGCTGCCGCGCTCGCAGCCTCGGCGGCGGCTCGCAACCCGGACTCGGAGAGGTCGGCGGTATAGGCGAATCCGGTGGTCTCACCGCGAACGACCCGGATTCCGGCGCCACGATCGCGGCCGCTGGTCACCTGCTCGACACGCCCGTCGTCGAGGCCCGCCGACGTCGAGGACTTGTCCTCTGCATAGACCTCTGCGAAATCTCCACCATTGCGAAGGGCGGTTCCGAGCACTCGTTCCAACACGTCCTGTTCGATCACCCGACACACGTTAACGACCCGCCACCAAACCACGCAGATGCGGCCCGGTCGCAGCGCGAGTGCGTAACCTCGTCCCCTATGGGTATCGCCGTTGAAACCGGACTTCGTGGTGAAGTTCGTCGAGTCGTCGCCGAAGTCGACACGGCGCTCGCCCTTGGTTCGGGCAGCGTCCCGGTGCTCGGCACGCCGTGCGTCGTGGCGCTGTGCGAGCAGGCTGCGATTGCCGCCGTGGCCGATCGACTGCCGGTCGGGGTGACCACCGTTGGGATGCGAGTACAGATCGACCACCTGCGTCCCACCGCCGTCGGCCGGGAAGTCACCGCTTCGGCAGTACTCAAGCACGTCGAGGGCCGACGACTGACCTTCACCGTCTCGGTCGACGACGATCGGGGCCTGGTGGCAGCCGGCAAGGTCACCCGGGTGATCGTCGAACTCGAACGATTCATGGACAAGGCAACCTGACCGATACAAGAGGGTGCAGATACACCGAGCCCCCCACCGTTTCATCTCCATCGCCGTCAGCGTCGCCGCGCTCGTGGGGCTGTCGGCGTGTGGCAGCGACCAGAAATCGGTCGAGATCGCCGTGACGACATCGTCGGTCGCAACGGCCTCGCCACCCGCCGCGCCACCTGTTGCGTCAGCGCTGCTCACGGAGGACAATGCGATGTTCGGGCCGGCCGTGTCGGCAGCGTGCGACACCGATCGACCCAGCGTCGAACTCGCTCTCCAGGCGTACCTGGTGATCAACGGCGACGGGCCGGTGGCTGAAGCAGACCTGGTGACGGCTGGCCTGCTGCGCGAGGAGAGCCTGTTGTACGACCTCGCCCCGGGCAACCTGATCGTGCCGTCGCCGGGCGGCGGCTGCACCAGCTGAAACCTGGTTCGGCACATAGAATTGCCACTCGTGTCTGTCGTGCCTTCGAGATCGCCCAGCAAAGCCAAGGCGGCCATGCCGTGGGTGAAAGAGGTCGTCGTCATCGGCGTCGTCTACGTGGTGTACGGCTTCGTTCGCAACCAGTTCGGCTCTGCGATCCTGGCCGAAGGCGACCCCCCGACTCATTCTTTCGACAACGCCCGGCATGTGATCGCGTTCGAGAAGGCGATCGGACTGTTCCACGAGCAGACGATCCAGAACTGGTTCCTCGACACCTGGTGGATCCCGTTTTTCAACATCTTCTACGGCACCGCCCACTTCATCGTCACCCTCAGCGCGCTGATCTGGATGTTCGTCAAGAAAAGGGCCTGGTTCGGCCGGTGGCGGACGATGTTGATGGCCACGACGGTCGTCGGCCTGATCGGCTTCGCGACGTTCCCGTTGATGCCGCCGCGTCTGTTCAACGCCGAACCTCGCGTCAACTGCTACGTCGACGAAGCCCAGAAGACGGTCCAGAACGAAAAGCCCTGCTACCGCTACGGCGGCGGCGAACTGGCCCGAGCCGACGGCGAGCCGAACTACCACTTCGTCGACACACTGCGCGAGGTCGGCGGACTGTGGAGCTTCGATTCGAAAGAACTCGACAGTGTGTCCAACCAGTACGCAGCGATGCCGAGCCTGCACATCGGATGGAGCGTGTGGTGCGCGATCGTGCTCTGGAAGTTCTCCAAGCGTCGCACGACTCGGATCCTCGGGGTGATCTATCCGTTCGTCACGCTCACCGCAATCGTGGCGACCGCCAACCACTACATCATCGATGCCTGGGGCGCCTTCGTCGCGCTCGGCATCGGCTATGGCACGGCTCGCCTGGTCGAATACTTCTTCCCGCCGGATCCCCCACCGTTGGACCCGATGTTGGACCCATTGTTGGACCCATTGGACGACGACGCCGATCCGCTCAGTTCGGCAGAGCCCGCAACCGCAGGATCCTGAACCCGTCGATCGTGGTTTCGACGTCGTAGTTCGCGTCGATGAACGACGAGAGCGATGGGATCACCGACAGCGGATAGTTGCTGTAGCCGAGGGCATCGATGGCTGAGGTGTCGACGATGATCTCCGGCGGGTTGTCGATCACATCTCCGAGGAACATCTCGAGCGGCCGCGCGCTGACCGTCGGCAGGGTCTCGGCCGGATCGTCTCGACCGCCCGATCGTCCGGTGACGAAATCGGAGTGCACCAACCGTCCAGCGGTCGGTCGATCGACCTCGACCGCGAGTTCTGGAAAGGTACCCCACACCAGCACTCGCTGATCAGCCATCGTGTGGGCGCGAATGTACTGGGCGACAGGCGCGGCGCTCGGACGATCGCGGAAGGCCTCAGGCACGAACAGCAACACCCACGCAGTCGCGCCGCCGAGCACGAGCGTGGTCGCTGCAGCCTTGCGGAGGCGCTCGCCCTGCTGGGCCAGCACCGGGGCCGCGAGCAGCACCATCGGCGGCAACAGCTGCATCCAATAGTGACCGTAGAAGCGCAGTCCGGCGCCGACCGCGAGACAACCGGTGACGAGCCACACCCAGAGGTCAGCGTTGCTGCGGAGGCCGGGTCGGCGAGCACTCCAGAAGGTCGCGGCAGCGAGAGCCAGGTGCCACAACAGAAACAGGCCGAGCGCTGCCAGACCCCGGACGATCGCAGCCCCGAGATCGGTGCCGGCGAAGACGAATCCGGGCGAACTGGTGAAGGACCAGTAGGTGAAGTCCGATAGCGGAACGAAGAAGCCCGCGGCGAGGACGGCAGCCAGAGTCGCGGCGCCGAACGCGACCAACGCCACAAGGATCGAGCGGATCTTGGTTGCGCGCTGCGAACTCGTTTCGTCGGCGAGCGCGACCCGGCCCACCGAGAACGCACCGGCCGGCACCGCGAACAACCAGCTCTGGCGGGACAGGATCGCCAACCCCAGCATCACCCCGCCGCCAACGGCCCAGCGCCAACCGGGTCGGCGACAGCAGACGATCGCAAACGTCGCCAGCGGCAGGCCGAAGTGGGCGTAATTGGCAGCACCGGCGTCGATCGGCGAGAACGCCAAGCCACCGATCACGAAGAGCGCCGCAGCCCATCGGGCGGCGGATTCGCCGTGGGTCCGGCGTACATCGCGAACGAGCACGATCGTGGCCATGGCCACCAGCAGCGCCGCGACCAATCGCACCGGGCGCATGTCGACCGACCCAGTCAGCCAGAACACGAATTCGTACAGCAGCGGCGGCAAGGGTGGCTTGCGATCGGCCATGTCAACGTACAGCGTGCCGCCGCGTTGCATCGCCAGAGCCTGCAGCGCGATCGCTGCCTCGTCAGGGTCGTACCAGCGGCCGAGCAGCAGCGACGGCAAACGCAACATCACCACCGCCGCGACGATGAAGATCCCCTCGCCCCAACCGGCGCGCACTCGGTCGACGGCGGTCCGCATTGACGGCAAGTTTAGTGGCGACGCGTTCGCGGATCGCGGCGGGCACGATCACGCTCCCCGAGCGTCAGCGCGAGCGGAATCGGTCGAGCTGACGACGATCTCGTTTTGTCGGTCGCCCGGACCCGCGTTCACGGACGAACAGCGGCATCACGAACTCCTCCCGCGGCGGTGGGGGTGGACTGTGATCGAGCAGGCATTCGGCGGCCATTGCTGCGGAGACCCGCTTCTCGATGATCCGAACGACTTCGAGGATTCGGTCGCGTCCGCCGGCGAACGCCGACACCGTGTCGCCGACGCGCACCGTGGTCGAG
>JBDSDH010000010.1:0-21543 GCA_039920665.1 Ilumatobacteraceae bacterium | reverse complement strand
CCGTGGCACCATTTGTCAGGGCGAGGCGAGTTCTCGGTCGTGCAGCGGCGCCGATGCGTCGAGGAGCCAGATCAGGGACTCTCGCAACTCTCGAGCGGTGCGCTGTCCCGGTGCGGCGAGGTCTCGGCGGACGTCGTCGACGGCCCGGGCGAGTACGAACAGATCGTCTCGCAACGCGTCGAGTTCGGCGCGGGTCACGATCAAGTCGTCTTCGCTGATCGACAACTCCCGCGCTCGCTGCCGGGCGACCCAATCCCACTGTCGGCACGACTGACGGCAGAATCGCCGCGGCCGACCCGTTTTGGCTGCCGACGGAAGGAGCCGTCGACACCACCGGCACCGCTCCCGCTTGGCCGTGAGCCGCTCTGGCTCCCCGAGTTCTGTCATGACGGAACGCTTACCACAGTGCCGTCAGCGATTCAACGATCGACGAGGTACGAGCCGGCGCTCCACGCTTCCTCGGCTTGATCGAGCCGATCGGTGGCACCCTCGCGCAGTTCTTCGGCAGCGCCGGCGATGAGGACATTGAGCAGGGCAAGCGTGCCGACATGGCTGTCGAACGGGCTCACTCCCCCTGCGGACAGCACCATCGACACATCCGCAATCCCGGCCAACGGCGACAGCGCACTGTCGGACAGCGACAGCACCCACGCGCCTCGCCGCTTGGCCTCGCGGGCGGTCTCGATCACCCATCGGTCGTAGCGGCGCAGGTCGATGGCGACGATCACGTCTCCCGGTCGGGTCTGCGACAGCCGGCGGCTGACCGCGACCTCATTCCCGGTCAGCAGTTCGACCTGTGGCCGCAAGGCCAACAGGTCGCCGACGAACTGTTGGCTGACGCCTGTGGATGCATCGCCAGTCAGGACCAGAACTGATCGGGCGAGGTCGGACAGATGACTCACCGCGGCCGAGATCTCGGCTTCGGACACCGACAGCAGGGTGGTCTGAACGTTGTCGAGCTCACGTTGGAGGTGGCGTTGGACGGCCACCCCTCCCCTCGCCTCACGGATCCGGACCGCTGCCGGGCGGAGTTGATTGGAGAGTTCGTTCTGCACAGCGGCCTGCAACGTGGTGAACCCGTCGAAGTCGAGTTTTGCGGCGAGCCGGACAACCGTTGCCGCTCCGGCCTGGGCCGCTTCGGCCAGTTCTGCCACGGTCCCGAAAGCAACCAACTCCGGACGGCTGAGGACAATCTCTGCGACCCGGCGCTCGGCCGTCGTCAGTGACGACCCCGCTTCGGTGATGCGTGCCTCGACCTCCATGACCGCATGGTAGCTGAGGGCTTCGTGCCGCCCCCACTGATACCGTTCGCCGGTCCGGGATGGAACTGGACGACGTGCCACCCGCTGCATCGTGACCGACCGGCAGCAATGGCATGCTGATTCCAATGCTGATACACTCTGGAACATGTGTTCCAAACTGCGATTGGAGTCCAACGTGCTCGATGTCGACCTCGTTCGTCTCGCCGGTGAACAGGCGGCGAACCTACCGGCCGGCCTGCGTCGACAGGTCGAAGGATTCAGGACCACCCCCCCGCCTGCCGGATGTCTGCTGTTGCGCGGCCTGCCGGTCGGGGCTCTGCCGCCGACGCCGGCAGAGCCGACCGACCCGGTCGACAAGTCGAAGGCAACCGAGATGTTGCTGCTGTCGATTGCGTCGTTGCTCGGCGAGCCGGTCGGCTACCAGCCCGAGCACGGAGGCGATGTCGTCCAGAACATCATGCCGGTCGAGCAGTCCGCAACGAGCCAGACGTCCACGTCGTCGACGGTGGACCTGATGTTTCACACCGAGGCTGCGTTCCACCCGCACCGGCCCCACTACCTCCTGTTGTTCTGCCTGCGTGGCGATGCCCAGGCCCAGACCACGGTTGCATCCGTTCACTCGGCGCTCGCGTCGCTCGATCGTGACATCATCGAGGTCCTGTTCCAGCCCCGGTTCCGATGCGCGGTCGACGAGAGCTACCTGCACGGTCGCTCGAACGTGCTCGGCGCGGCGATGGCGGTGTTGACCGGCACCATGACCGATCCGACGATGGTGTTCGATCAAGATCTGATGGTCGGCATCGACGAAGAAGCCGAAGAGGCGCTGACCGCACTCGGCGACGCTCTCACGGACCATCACTCGTCGGTCACGCTCGAGCCGGGTGACCTGCTCGTGATCGACAATCATATGGTCGTCCATGGTCGGAGTCCGTTCACGCCTCGTTTCGACGGCACCGATCGCTGGCTGCAGCGAGCGTTCGTGGTCGACGGTCTTGCCGCCAGCGACGCCGAACGCGACGGTCGAGTCATCACCACGGTCTTCGGGGAGTGACCCCGATCCCGCGGCCGCCATACTGGGCCACATGATCTCTCTCCCCGCACCGTCACGTGCGTTCGCCAGCGACAACGCTGCCGGTGTCCACCCGACCGTGATGGCGGCGCTGGTCGAGGCCAACAACGGTCACGCCCTGGCATACGGAGACGACCGGTGGACCCACCAGACCGAAGCCCACATCCGCGAACTGTTCGGGCAGCAGGCGTCGGCGTTCATGGTCTGGGGTGGAACCGGCGCCAACGTGATGGCGCTGGCGAGCATGCTCGGGCCGGCTCAAGCAGTGCTGTGCACCAATTGGTCGCACATCAACGTCGACGAGACCGGTGCCCCGGAACGGGTGCTCGGCGCCAAGCTGATCGACCTCGATTGCCCGGATGGCAAGCTCGTCCCGGCCCAGATCGAAGAGCAGGCACACGCGATCGGAGCCGTGCACCACGCTCAGCCGGGCGTCGTCAGCCTGACCCAGTCGACCGAACTCGGAACGC
The DNA here is from genome assembly GCA_039920665.1 of Ilumatobacteraceae bacterium. GTDB lineage: Bacteria > Actinomycetota > Acidimicrobiia > Acidimicrobiales > Ilumatobacteraceae > WLMZ01. The sequence continues at coordinate 18,742 of JBDSDH010000010.1, read as the reverse complement.
TGTATTCGATCGACGAGATTGCGGCTCTGTGCGACACCGCCCACCGCCTCGGTATGTCCGTGCACGTCGATGGCGCTCGCCTCGCGAATGCGGTCGCTGCGCTCGGTGGCGACCGGGCGACCCTGCGGGCGATGACGGTCGATGCCGGCGTTGACGTGCTCACGTTCGGCGCCACCAAGAACGGGATGATGTACGGCGAGGCGGTCGTGTTCCTCGATCAGCGATTCGCCAAGGTGGCGCCCTACGTCCGCAAGCAGGTCACCCAGTTGCCGTCGAAGATGCGGTTCGTTTCTGCCCAGTTCAACGCCCTGATCGAGGACGACCTGTGGCTGCAGTTGGCGAAACATTCCAATGCGATGGCCACTCGACTCCACCAGGCCACATCCGACATCGTCGGGGTCGATTACGACGGTCCTCCGACCGTGAACAGCGTGTTCCCGCGTTTGCCGAAGGGGGTCATCGAACCGCTCCGCGAGTGGTGCTTCTTCTGGGACTGGAACGTGGCGGTCGATCAGGTCCGCTGGATGACCGCATGGGATACGACCGAGGCCGATGTCGACACATTTGCGGCAGGCGTTCGCGAGTGTCTCGGTGCGTTTTCGGCGGCGAACGAGAATTCATTGCGCGATACAATTGACTCTGCGATCACTTCTCCCTAAGATCCTCCTCGTGCGTCGGCTGGGGTAGTCGATCACCACCAGATATTGGGGTCGAGGGGGTTCCATGGCTGCAGTTGAGATCATGTTTCATCGTGAGGCCACCGATGACCGGTGGATGGGTGATGCGGCGTGCAAGGGGTTGACCAACTTGTTCTTCCCGGCGCCCGCCGAGCGGCCTCAGGCCCGCGATCGGCGTGAGGCAATGGCGCGGTCGGTCTGCACCACCTGTCGTGTCAACGACACCTGTCAGAGCTACGCCCGCGAAAATCATGAGTACGGGTTCTGGGGTGGCGAGTCCGAGGACGAGCGTCATACCGCCGGGTACCGGCTGATTGCGCCGATCGGCGTACGCGCCCGCGGCGTTGGCTGATCGGTTTCCCGTCACGCAGCACACCGCCACCTGATGCCCCGCTCTTTCAGCGGTTGCCGGGTGGATGACATGCTGGGTCGATGAGCTTCGCATTCGACGTCTGCGTGATCGGCAGCGCCAACCTCGATCTGGTTGCCACCACTGACCGTCTCCCCCAACCTGGAGAGACGGTCCTTGGTTCGGGCTATGCCGAACATGCAGGTGGCAAGGGTCTCAATCAAGCGGTGGCTGCCGCGCGAGCAGGTGCTCGGACCACATTCTGCGGTGCGGTCGGTGACGACGCTGCCGCTCGACAGTTGACCGATGTGATGGCTTTCGACCATGTCGATGCGACATGGTTTTGCCACGTCGACCGCTGCCCGACGGGTCGGGCCCTGATCGGCGTGTCGGCCGAAGGTGAGAACTCCATCATCGTCGTCCCCGGCGCCAATGCCCGACTCGCCGCCAGCGACGTCACGGTGGCCGCCGGTTCGGCTCGGGTGGTGTTGGTGCAACTCGAGGTGCCGCTCGCGACGGTGCGTGCTGCGCTCGTTGCGGCGCGAGCAGCTGGTGCCACCACTGTGCTCAACCCCGCACCGGCGACGGAGTTGCCCGCCGAGCTGATCGGTCTCTGCGATGTCGTGATTCCCAACGAACACGAGGTCGAGTTGCTCGGTGGAGTGGACGCCCTGTTCGCTGTCGGCGCTCTGGCGGTCGTGGTCACTCTCGGCTCGCGAGGCGCGAAGTTGTGCAGACCGGGAAGCCCAGAGGTCGTGGTCCCAGCATTCGTCGTGGATGTGATCGACACCACGGCGGCGGGAGACGCGTTCTGCGGCGGGTTCGCGACCTCGCTCGCGGCGGGTGCGACCTACCTCGATGCGATGCGATTCGGGGCTGCGACCGGTGCACTCGCGACCACTGCCCGCGGCGCGGTGCCGTCGTTGCCGACCCGGGCCGAGATCGATCGGTTGCTCACGCCCGAAGCGTGATCGCAGTCCACCCATCGAGGTCGATCTTGTCGGTCACCCGCAGCGGGGCCAGCGCTGCGAGCACGTGATCGTGATGGTCGGCAAGAATCCCGCTGATCACGAGCGCCCCGGAGGGGGTCATCACCCGACGCAAATCGTGGGAGAGATCGATCAACGCCGGAGCAAGGATGTTGGCGAGCACGACGTCGAACGTGTCCTCGATCTCGACCAACGGCGTGGTGGAAACGGACACGAGGTCGTGGACCCCGTTGCGTTCGGCATTGGCCGTCGTGGTGGGGATCGCCGCCATCGAGATGTCGATGCCCACCGCCGATCTGGCGCCGAGGCGACAGGCAGCGATCGCGAGGACGCCACTTCCGCATCCGACGTCGAGAACCGAGTCTCCCGGCTCCAGCAGGGAGCGCATCGCTCGCATCGTCAGGACCGTGGTCGGATGGTCGCCCATCCCGAATGTCGATCCCGGTTCGATCGCAATCGACACCACAGAACCATGACGCGTCGAGTCGAGCATGACGTCGTGCTGCCATGCCGGATACACCACCAGATCGTCGGCGACCCAGGTCGGTTCGGCGAACTCGCGCCAGGTCTCGCTGACGGTCTCGTCGATCTCCTCGAAGCGCCAGTGATAACGCAGAGCAGTGAGTTCTGTGGCGATTGCTTCGGCATCGTCACCGAGCGAGGTCCAGAGTTCGACCTCTTCGCCGCCATCGGGCAGCGGTCGCCCGGTGGCCCGTTCTTCGATCGCGACGACGCCCATCGCCCACAATTCGTCGGAGGCGACATCGGCCTCGTCAGCGCGGACCGTGATGACCAGTGCGAGCATCAGTCGATCCGGCGCAGTCCGGCCTTGAACCGCCGGCCCTTGTCGACGTAGCTCCGGGCAGCCATCGCGATCATGTCGGTCTTGGCTCTGCCCTCCTTGATGACGGCTGGAATGCCTGCCGCGAGCGCGCCAGACGGCACGATCGTGCCGTTGAGCAGGACGGTGTTGGCCGCCACCACCGAGCCAGTGTTGACCACTACGTCGTGCATCACGATCGAGCCGTTGCCGACGAGCGAGCCGTCGTGCACCGTGCATCCCTCGAGGTGGACGATGTGGCCGATCACGCAATCGTTGCCGACCCGGGTTGGTGTCCGGGGCGTCGTGTGCAGGACCGAGCCGTCCTGGATCGACGTGCGCTCGCCGATGTGAATCTCGCCGTCGTCGCCTCGCAACACCGCACACGGCCAGACGCTGCTCTCGGCGCCGATCCAGACCGAACCGATGATCACGGCATCCGGATGGATGAAGGCATCGGGGTGAATCACGGGTACCTGGTCTCCCAGCGCATAGATCGGCATCTCCTCACGGTACCGACCGACCCGAACCCGGGCGTCATCAGCAGTGGTAGTCCACCGCGGCCGACTTGTCCCTGCGGATGGTCGTCAGGACTGGCCCATGGGTGTTGAACTGGGTGAAGAGTCCGGCGGTTACGCGGATAGCGTGGCCAACTATGTCCCGCAGGATCGAGATCGAATTGACAAGCGCGCGCCCGGACGGGACGTGGACCTGGCGAGCAGCCGGTGCACGTGTCCCCAAGGGCGTGTTGGAAGCGGCAGTGCTGCCGAACGATTCGAAGGTCGGTGACGTCCTCAAAGCAGAGGTCGAGGTGATGCTCGACCTGACGACTGTGCTCAGCACCTCGTCCGTGAAGGCCAAGGCCGAGAAGTCCGGGCTGCTCGAGATTCTGCCCAGCGCGACGCCGTTCGAAGCGGTCACCCAGCAACTCGCCAAGCGTGATCGTGGCGACCGCGGGGATCGTGGCGACCGTCGAGACCGTCCGTCGCGTGGCCCCGGTGGGGACCGCCCCCGTGGTGACGGAGACCGCCGACCCCGCCCGGCCGGCGACCGACCCGGCGCCGGCGATGGTGGCGACCGTCGACCCCGTCGCGACAACGACCGTCCCGGACAACCAGCTGGAGAAGCCGGAGCAGGCGATCGTCGCGACCGTCGCCCCCGTTCGAACTTTCAGCCGCCGCCGGAGCTGCCTCAGCGTCCGAAGCCCAAGCGGCTCAAGCCCGGCCGCGCGTTTCGTACCGCGGTCTTGGCCGACCTGCCCGAGGCCCAGCGTGCAGTCGCCGAGCGGGCTCTGCAGGGCGGCATCCCAGCCGTCCGCCAGGCTGTCAGCGAGCAGAACGCCCGCCTCAAGGCCGAGGGCAAGGAAGAGATTCCTGCTGCCGGCCTGATTCAGATGGCCGAGCAATTGCTACCCAAGTTGCGCGTCGCAGAATGGCTCGACCGGGCGACAGCGGCCAAGGCCGATCTGGCCGAGTTGGCGCTTCCCGATCTGCGCTCCGTCGTTGCGTCGGGCGAAGATCCCGTGGTCGCCCGCGACGAAACAACCCGCGAGCTCGCAGCCGAGCTCAAGGCCGCGCTGATGTCCAAGCAGGAGAGCGAGACCTTGTTGTGGCTCGACGACATCACCGCCGCGCTCAGCGTCGGTCGAGTGATCCGGGCGCTCAAGCTCTCGTCGCAGCCGCCAAAGGCCGGCGTGCCGTTCCCGGCCGAGCTCGCCACCAGCCTGGCCGAAGCCGCCACCGCGGCACTGACCCCGGACGCGCTGCCCGACCGTTGGGCGGCGCTGCTCGAGGCTGCCGCGTTCGCGCCCGTTCGTGCCCAGGTCAAGCCCACCGCCGTGCCGACAGCGAGCAGCGATGAACTCGCTTCGACCATCAAGCGTCTCGCTGCGGCGCTGCCGCAGATTGCAGCGCTGTTCGGAATCGAAGTCGCCGCTGGCGCCTCGATGCCGAAGCCGATGCGTCCGACCCGTCCGGCGTCACCGGCTCGCAAGGGAACCGACGGCCCCAAGGCGTCCGCTCCCCCGCGTCCGCCCAAGCCGGCCAAGGCCGCCGCTGCACCAGCGCCGGCGGCGGAGCCTTCCGACGCCATCGCCGAATCGGCTGCTGACGCTGGCTCCCCGGCGCCGTCCGACGAGGACACCGTCGCTGTTGGCGACGCAACCACGGCTGGCGTCCAGGCAACCCCCGTTGCCGATGACGCACCCACGACGGAGGCGGTTGCCGAGGACGCGCCGGCAACTGACACCGCAGCGGTTGTCGCTGACGCACCAGATGCTGGAGAGGCCGACCCAGTTGCCTCCGACGCACCCGTCGCCGATGTGGCTCCGGATGTTTCCGAGGCCGCAGCCGCTGATGTGGCTCCGGTAGTTGCTGACGTGGATGCTTCGACCAACGGATCCGACGCCGCGGCAGAGTGATGGCTGACGACATCGAAGGTGAATCCCTGGGCGATGCCTCGGGTGACGTCGAGGCTGGCGAGAGTTTCGCCGAACGGGCTCGTCGGGCCGCGGCCGAAATTCGAGACGAGGAATCACAACGCTCGTCGGTCATCGACGCTGCCGACAAGGCTGCTGACGCTGTGATCGGGAACGACCCCGGCTGATCAGCGATCCGGGTTCGTTGCCAACAGCTGTTCGACCGTAGGTTGGATGCCATGTCAGAGATCGTTCAATACGAAGTCCAGGGCCGCGTCGCGGTCATCACGCTCAACCGCCCCGATGCCCGTAACGCCGTCAACGGCGATGTCGCCAATGGGATGGAAGCCGCCATCGATCAACTCGAGGCCGATCCAGAGGTGTGGGTCGCGGTCCTGCGGGCCAACTCCGACGGCCAGACCCGCCCGGTCTTCTGCGCCGGCGCAGACCTCAAAGCCATCAACTCCGGACAGGCTGGCGCGCTCAACACCAAGCGTGGCGGGTTCGCCGGATTCGTCTATCGTGAGCGCACCAAGCCCGTTATCGTCGCCGTCGACGGTCTCGCGACCGCTGGCGGACTCGAGATCGTGCTCGGATGCGATCTCGTGGTCGCCAGCACCCAAGCCTCGTTCGGGCTGGCAGAAGTCAAGCGCAACCTGATTGCCGGTGCCGGCGGTCTGTTCCGCCTGCCTCGTGCCATTGGCCAAGCGGCTGCGATGGAGGCGATCCTCACCGGAGAGCCGTTCACCGCTCAGCGGGCGTACGACCTCGGTCTCGTCTCCCGCCTGGTCGAGCCCGGCAAAGCGTTCGACGAAGCCATGGTACTGGCCGGCCAAATCACGGCTTCCGCGCCGCTCGCTGTCTACGCCAGCCGCAAGGTGGTGCTGGCCAGCGCGTACAGCGACGACGAAACCCTGAAGAAGCTCACCAATACCGAGTTCGCCGCCGTGATGCAGTCCGAGGACACCAAAGAAGGCCTCACTGCGTTCATCGAGAAGCGCCTGCCCAATTGGCTGGGTCGCTGATCAGGTCACTGCGCCCCGGCGGCTGAACCGCTCGTCGCGCCATTCGTCGCTGGCGAGCACCTCCCGAAGGTGCTGGCAGGCGTCGACCACATCGACGAAACGGGTGTAGAGCGGGGTGAACCCGAACCGGAGGATGTCCGGTGCCCGGAAGTCCCCGACGACCCCGTGGGCAATCAATGCCTGCATGATCGGATAGCCGTCGGCAGTTCTCGACAGTGAGACCTGACTCCCTCGCAAATTGGGTTCTGTCGGCGTCACGACGATCATGTCGTACTCGGCACAGATCGGGTCGACCTCGTCGATGAACAGGCTGGTCAACGCGGTCGACTTGGCCCGTAATGCGGCCATTCCGCCGAACGGGTTTGCCGCCAGAACTGTATCGACACCTGCATCGAGCGCTGCGAGACCGAGCACAGCTGGTGTGCCACACAGAAACTTGGTGATCCCCTCCGCCGGGCGATAGTCGGTGGTGAAGTCGAACGGCGCAGCATGTCCCATCCAGCCCGACAGTGGCTGGCTGACCGAATCGATATGGAGCGGGTTGACCCAGGCGAACGCCGGTGCGCCGGGGCCGCCGTTGAGGTACTTGTAGCCGCAGCCCACGGCGAAGTCGGCCTCGGCGCCGGTCAGGTCGACCTCGACTGCGCCAGCGCTGTGAGCGAGATCCCAGACCGTGATGGCACCAACCGTGTGTGCCGCTGATGTCACGGCAGCCATGTCGTGCATTGCTCCGGTGCGATAGTTGATTTGGGTGAGCATCACGATTGCCACGGGTGCAGCGGCGGGATCGCTCAGCCGCCGGTACACGTCAGCACCATCGATCAGTTCGAGCCGCAATCCATGAGCGGCGACGACGCTCTCGGCGATGTAGAGGTCGGTCGGGAAGTTCTCTCGCTCGGACACGATGACGTCGCTACTGCCGACGCGACCAGAGAGCGCCGCCGCAGCGGTCAGCACCTTGAACAGGTTGACCGACGTGGAATCAGCGACAGCCACAGTGCCTGGACCTGCGCCGATCAAGGTCGCGATCTTGTCGCCGACCAGGCCCGGCATCTGCATCCAACCAGCGGTGTTCCAACTGCTGATCAGATCGACACCCCACTCGTCGACAATCGCGGACCGAACGCGCTCGGCACTGTCGACAGGTAGCGCGCCGAGCGAATTGCCGTCGAGATAGATCAAACCCTGCGGCAGCGAGAACAAGTTTCGGAGAGGGGCGAGTGGGTCGCTTGCATCGAGTCGGAGCGCTTCATCCCTGGACATCGTCACTCCTGTGGTTCGTCGAACGTGCCGGTCCGCAATGACTTGTAGACGGTGAGCTTGCGAGCTGTCATTCCCGCCCGTTCGAACAGGTTCTTCGTCTCGCGGTCGCCGGGTAGCGCCACCGATTCGATGCCGGACAAACCAGCGACGTGAACCGCTTCGATGGCACGTTCGACCATCGCGTCGCCCAGTCCGAGTTCTCGTGCCTCGACCTCGACGTACACATGAGAAACGAACCCACGATCGCGTCGGACGTCCATCACCAACACCAAGAATGCAACCACATGGTCATCGATCGTGCCGGCCAGGACGACGGTGTCATCGTCGTCGAGCAGCATCGGCCAGTCGACGACCGGTTCGCATTCCTGCAACCTCAGGTCGCCGCCCCGAACCCCGACGATGCCGGCTCGGGCAATCGTCTCGAGGCGGCTCAGTTGATCGACGTCGGCACTGTTCGCACTGCGGACGATCTCATCCACGAGCGACCGCCACGTCAGCGAGCCTGGAGCTGAGTGATCTTGCCGAGGATGGTGCGTCGGTTGCGATGGTTGGCTTCGTGAGCCTGGATGATGGCCAGTTCGTCAGATGTGAGGGTGGCGAGACGCACCACGACTTGAGATGCGGCGAGACTGTCGTAGCCATCGATCGGCAGTGCCCCGCTTGGCGCCGGTTCGGCTGCTTCGCGCTCTGTTTCAGCCTCGACAACGGCAGCGATGATGGTGTCCGGAAGCGTGACGACGTCGTCGGGCGACGGCATCGCAATCTCGGTCGAGGCCGCATCGACGACGATCGGTGCACCAGTGCGGGCGGCCTCGGCGGCGTCGAGCCGACGTTTGAGCTCCTGGCTGCCGCGGGTGAGAGCCATCTTGCCAATGAACTTGGCGAGCGTGATCTGGCTCTCGACCCGGCTTTTGCCCGCTGCTGTGAGCGCCGGCATTTCGCGCCGAGCGAGCAACATCAGACCGATCGGGGCATAGACCGCGACCTCGAACAGTTGCCGGACAGGGTCCTGACGGTCAGTCACGGTTCACCCGACGGCGATCATCGACGAGCGGCCAGGATCGGACAGTCATCGTCACCGATAGGACAGGTCGGGGCCGAATTTCGGATCAGCAGGAAGCAGTTGGGGCAGAGCTGCTCATCGGAGCGCTTCGGCTGCAGCCGATCGGCAGCTTCACCCTTTTCCTCGGGTTCATCATCGTCTTCGTCGCCATCTTCGTCCGCTGCGACCAGGCGATCCTTGAGGATGGTGTCGAGGTCGGCCTCGACATCGTCGGGAGCAAGCATGTCGTCGTCGTCGTCATCATCGGCGGCGACGGCGGGCACCGACTTGCGGACGGGACCGTCGGAATCTTCGTCGGCGTCTTCGTCCTCGGCGCTCTCGGTGAACTCATCGTCAGCGCCGCCGAACTCGTCTTCTTCTACTTCGAGTTCTTCTTCGTCGAGATCGTCTGGATCGACATCGGCAACTTCTGGCTCGTCCGTCGCTTCTTCCACTTCTTCGTCTTCAGGATCGAGCGTGTCGTCGTCTGCCATCGTGTCTCCTCGTCAAAATCCCGGGCCGCGGGCGGGGATCATACGTGCGTAATTGCCGAGACTTCCATGAGCCATACAGTGACAACCGTCACGCGTGACGGGTGTGGCCCACTTCGAGTCGAAACGGGCTCGCGCACGGGTCGCAACAACCCGCTGAGGTGATCAGGTTTGGGTGCGGCGCTGCTCAGCGCGTCGCTCGGACTCCAGCCGTTCGAGCTCTGGGGCTTCGTCGGTCATGTGGTTCATCGCTTGTGCAATGGCCGTATGACCTGCCTTTTCAGCGATCAGTCGGTGCATCTCCAACGCGACTCTTCGATAGGCCGGGTGACCTTGGGGAGACGACCGCAGTTCGAGCATGTGCATTGCCTCGCGTGCATTGAACTGCATCGAATAGCGCAGTCGGTAGGCCATCGAGACTGCGTAGCTGGCTTGGTTGGGGAAGTCGTGGCGGAGCGCGTCGTACAGCGCTGCCGAGCGCGACATCGCGTCGTCGAAGACATCGGTCATGCCCGCTGCGTCGACGAGGTCGGGCCGTACGTAGCCATGGTTCGGGGTCAGCGGCTGCCAATCGATGGTGAGCATCCGGTGGCGCTGCAGGTCGCGAAACGCGCCGTAGTCGCTGACGACATCGAAGCGGTAGTCGACCCGTTCGAAGGCCCGTCCCGGCCGATGACGACGGTTCTGACGGTCGCCGACGTAGCTACGGATCAACGCGATCTTTTCGTCGGTGCCGAGCGTGGCGACGCGTTGGTAGATCTGTGACTCGGGCAGGTTGCTGTGCGGATAGCAGATCGCAGCGACGAGTTTGTTCTCGGCATCGGGATCCCAATCGAGCAGGTCGACCGACGGCGCAGCGTCGACCGGCGTACCGCCGAAGATGCCGTCGACCAGTTCCGCCGTGCGGTCTCGGGTCTCGGCCATGTAGTGGCTCCACTGCCCGCCACGTTCGGGAAGATCGACCCGGCGCAGGAAGCTGGGGATCACCTTGCGTAGTTCGTGCAGCATCAGTTCGGCGTAATGCTGGGCCTCGGGCAGAGGATGTGAGCGCATCCGCAGCAGCAACATCTCGAACGCCTGGCCGGTGCCGTAGATACCGACGTTGCTGAGCGAAGCAGCAGGCAGCACGCCGCGGACCGCGTCGAGTGCCTTGGCCCGAGTGGCCTGGCGGTAGATGAAGTCGCTGTCACCTGGCAGCCGCGGAATGTTGGTGCGGACGGACTCGGTGACCTTGTCGATCAACAAGCTGTAAGCATCGAACATCCGGTCCATGTCGCCGACATAACGAGTACCGAACGGACTGTTGAGCACGGCTGGATCGCGGTAGAACCGGTAGCGACCGCCGAGTCGGGCGTCGTAGGCGATGTAGCGGGTGCTCTGCTCGAGATAGCTCATCAGCCGTCCCCACTCGAGGATCTTGGTGAGGATGTTCGAGGCCTGCTCGCAGGCGAGGTGGACCCCGCCCAGCTGAGCAACGGAGTCGTCCCCGTACTCGAAGAACACCTTCTCGTACAGTTCCTCGGCTCGGGCCAGACCAACGGTTGCATCGACCGACTGATCACCGGTGATGTCGAGGTCACCGACGAACTCGTCGAGGAACAGCCGGCGCAGGCTCTTCGGGCTTCGGCTGTAACGGGCGAACAGCGCTCCCTTGACCACCTCAGGCAAGTTGACGAGGGCGAAAACAGGCCCATCGAGGTTGGAAAAATAGCGTCGGAGGATGTCGCCCTCGTCGCTGGTGAAGTCCTCGGGGACGTATACCGTCACAAAAGACAACTCTAGGGCCGCTGCGATGCCACAACTGGTATTGCCCGCGGCGGTGAGCAGGGGTTAGAGGACCTCGACGCCACTGGGTCGGTCGGCGAACGCTGCCTGGACCGAATCCATCAGACCCGATTGGCACCACAGATCGACGATGGTCATCGCCATTGCCTTGGCTCCGTCGAGCACAGCCTTGTCGCCATCGGGGCTCGCGGCCCAGCGCGCGAAGTCGATCGTGTGGATCGGAACGCCTGCGGGTGCAGCCTGGATCATGGGATGGATCGAGGGAACGAGGTAGCTGATGTTGCCCATGTCGGTGGAGCCGACGACGTTCTTGCCGATCGCCCGCGGGTCCTGGACGTTGCGACCCAAAGTCGCCGCATTGGCGACGTATGACTGCACCATTGGTCCATTGTCGATCATGTCGGCGTAGGTGACGTTGTCCCACTCGGTCGATACGGAGCACCCGCACGCAGTAGCGCTGCCGTCGAAGCACGCGAGCACGCGGGCCTTCAACGGTTGCAAACTGGCGATCGTCGGTGAACGCACCATCCATTGCATCACCGCCTCCGACGGGACGATGTTGGCCTTGTCGCCACCCTTCAGGAAGATCCCGTGGATGCGTTCGGTCGGCAGGATGTGCTGGCGCAACGCCGCCACGTTCATGTACCCGAGCACCGCTGCGTCGAGCGCGTTTCGTCCCTCCTGGGGAGCCGCTGCTGCATGGGCGGCCTTGCCGGCAAAGGTGACGTCACCCTGCTGGATTGCGATCGCGTCCATCCGGATCAAGTCGGCGTCGGCCGGATGCACCATCATCGCCGCGTCGAGGTGTTGGAACGCACCGTTGCGGGCCATCTCGATCTTGCCCCCGCCACCCTCTTCGGCGGGGGTGCCCATGATCCGCAATCGGCCTCCGGCCAGCTTGGCAACCGTCGCAGCGGCGAGTCCGGCGCCGAGGCCGGCGGTGGCGATGATGTTGTGACCACACGCGTGGCCGACGCCCGGTAGCGCGTCGTATTCGCACAGCACGGCGACATCGAACCCGTCGTCGCCGACCGACGCTTCGAACGCCGTCGCGAGGTCGTACGCATGACGCTGCGGCGCGAGGCCGGCCTCGGCGAGCAGCCCGGTCAGTATGTCGTGGGCGAAGTGTTCCTCGAAGTTGAGCTCCGGGTTGGCGTGGATCTGATGACTGGCGTCGATCAGCTTCGGGGCGATCCGGTTCACTTCGGCGCACACCGCGTGCTTGAGTTTGTCGATCGATGGCGTGGTCGTGGGGTTCGGCATGGGTCAGGTTCCAGTCGGGTTCGGGCTTGAGGGCGCAGTCAGGTTGTCGGCGGAACGCGGGATCGTGTGGGACAGCACGATTTTGCCGAGTTGGTCGCCGGCTTGCAGCCGCTCGATCGCTGCGGGGTAGTCGGCCAGCGGCATCACCTGGTCGATCGTCACGGCGACACCGGCATCGATCAATCGTGTCACCTCCGCAAATTCGGTGTAGCTACCCATGGTGGAGCCGATGATCTCGTACTGCTTGAAGAACAGTCGGGGCATCGAGACCTCGACCGTTTGTCCACTCGTGCTGCCGCACACCACCAGTCGACCGCCCGGCTTCAAAGCTCGCATCGACTGCTCCCAGGTTGCTGGGCCGACACTCTCGATCACGACATCGGCTTGTACCGGCCAGCGCGGCGCTGCGGAGTCGTACGCCGCACGAGCGCCCATTCCCAATGCTTCGACCCGTTTGTTCTCGCTGCGGCTGGTGACGACGACCTCGGCGCCCATGTGTCGGGCAAGGGCGAATGCCGCACAGGAGACACCGGAACCGATTCCGACCACGAGCACGGTTTCGCCTGCTCGGACGCGTGCCCGCCGCAGCATCCGGTATGCGGTCAAATAGGCCAGCGGGTAGGCCGCGCATTCCTCCCACGATCGGTTCGACGGCCGGGCGAACACGTTTCGAGCGGCGACCGTGGCCAAGGTTGCGTGCCCGCCCCACGTGTGTTCGCCGTAGATCTTGAAACCCGGCCCCATCGGGCTGTTGTTGCCCCACTCGATGATCTCGTCCACCGGCGACACGCCGGGGTTGATGACGACTTCGTCCCCGACCGCCACCGTCGTGACGGCGGATCCGATCGCATCGATGACGCCGGCGACATCGCAGCCCGGAATGTGTGGCAGCGTTGGTCTCGGCTGGCCGCGGGTGACCCACAGATCCATGTGGTTGAGCGCGCTCGCGACGACCTTGATCCGAACATCGTCGTCAGCGAGGACGGGTGGTTCGATCGAACCCCATCGATACTCGCCGGGCGACTCGTCGAGAATCCATGCATCCATCGACCCGACGGTAGCCGCACGGCCAGGACGACGGCGGCGGACGGCTTCTGCCTGGGTGCCTACACGCACACCGTGAGGGCATCGGGTTGGACGGTCAGCAGGAGTCGCTGTGCGTGTCCCCATCGCTCGCCGTCGAGTTGCACCGGGGTCGATCGCGGCAGGTCGACCGTGACGGTCGCATGTTGGCGCACTGCAATCGACGGGTGGGGCACATGCGTTCCGAGCTGCAACCGCGATCGCGCCATCCATCGCTGCTGGACGTTCATCTCGTCCGACACCGTGATCAGGTCGATACGGCCATCGTTGGGATGTCCGCGGGGCGCCACATCGCTGACCCCGACGTATTGGGCGTTCATCGCAGCCGTGATCTGTCCCCGCCACCACGATCGTCGGGCAACCAGATGGGCGACGAATACGCTCTCACGTTCGTCGTCGGCCGTGACCGTCACGATGTCGATCGGCAGATGAGGAATTGGTTCGTCACCGTCGAACCGGGAGCGGTCGCCGCGACCGCCGAGTGTGCGCATCATGTCGCCGCCGGTCAACCCGATCACGGGGAGCGCGACCCCGCCGAGGCGCGAGGCGAGCACCAGCGATCGCAGTTCGGCATCGGATCCGACGACGATGATGTCCGGTGGCGGAGCACGCAAGGTGCCCCAGTCTTCACCCTTGCGGATCGTCATCGACGCCTTCACCGATTGCCTCGGCCACTCCTGCAGCAACGGCCGTCTCGACATCGATCTCGACTGCACTCGACGCAGACACGACACCCCGGAACAGTGCATCGGCCGCCTGCTCGGCGGTTCGGCGGGTGGCGGGAACTGGCGCGATGATGGCGATCTGGCGGAGCAGATCGATCAACTGCTTGATCGTCCGAACGAAGTCGCCACCGGTCAGTTCTTCCTGCTCGACGACCTCGGCAAAGCCCTCACCGGCAGCCCAGGCATAGGCGATCGCAAGGAAAGTCGGGTCAGGGCCACGATGCATGACCAGACCGTCTTCCTCCTCGATCTGGCGGAGATCGGCGCTGAGCGCCGCAATGTGATTCCAGCGTCGACGGACAGCGTTGTTCGGAAACCACGGCAATGGCGGACCGTCGGGGCTGCGGTGTTCGTACACGAACACCGAGACCAGACCGGCCATCGTGGCCGGGTCGAGGTCGTCGATCAGTCCTTGGCGAATGCACTCGACGACCAACAGGTCACTCTCGTGGAATGTGCGGGCGAGCATCGTGCCGGCTTCGGTGAGCGCCCAACCGTCGACGTAGCCCCAGGCTCGGAGGATGCCGAGGACGCGGTCGAAGTCACGCGCGATCGACTGGCTGCGGCCGGTGACCCGGGTGCGGATATCTTCGATCTCGGCCGCGATCCGATCTGCCTGTTGCGCTGCCTTGAGGCGGTGCTTGAGGTCGGGGTCGTCTTCGACCGGGTGGTAGCCGTCGATCAATTCGATCGGGGCTCGGCTCCGGGTCGGCTTGCCCTGGAGCTTGGCTCGCTCGAGTCGCGCCGCGACTTCCTTGAGATAGTCGGTTCGGTTCGGCAGGTACTCGGCCGGGAGATCGATCTGGCCCATTGCCGTCGGCGAGTCGGCGAAATCGGATGCGGCGAGCATCAACAGGTTGCGACGCCCGTCAATGACGTTGATCCGCATTCCACCCTTGCGATTGGCGGTGCTGATCACCGCCGCCCGACCGGAATACTTGCCCTTGTTGATGTAAATCACATCACCCGGACGGAGCTTCATGATGGCCAGATCGATCGGATCGTTGCCGCCGACGATGTGCGCCTGGCGCTGGTTGTCCTCTGCCGAGCGAATGCGGCGGCGATAGTCGTCGAGGTCGCCGTACGGGCTGACGGCCTCTGCTGCGATGTCCGCGAGTTGAGCCTGGCGTCGTCCGAGGCGGCTCTCCATCCGGACCACATCGCCGTCGGCCTGATACTGGGCGAAGGACAAGTTGAGCAGGTGATGGGCCTGTTCGCTGGTGTACGTGCGAACCAGGTTGGCGGCCATGTTGTAGGTCGGGCGGAACGCAGAGTTGAGATGGAACCAGCGGCTGGCCGCGAGATTGGCGACCTGCTCGAACGTCGTGAAGGGGTTCCAGAGCACGATTGCCTGACCCATCTCGTCGATGCCGCGACGACCGGCGCGCCCGGTGAGCTGTGTGTACTCCCCCGGCGTCAGCATCTGGTGATGCTCGCCGGTGAACTTGGTCAGCTTGTCGATCACCACCGTGCGAGCCGGCATGTTGATACCGACTGCGAGGGTCTCGGTGGCAAAGACCACCTTGATCAATCCCTCTGCGAAACAGGCCTCGACCACTTCCTTGAATGGCGGCACCATACCGGCGTGATGGGCAGCGATGCCCGCTTCGAGTTGGGCGAGGAACTGGCCATAGCCGAGCACGGCCAGATCGGCCGGCTCGATACCGGTCAGCCGAGCATCGACGATCTCGCGTATCCGTTGGCGTTGCTCACCCGAGGTCAGCCGAAGTCCAGCGGCAAGACACGACCGGGCCGCCTCGTCGCACTGGTTGCGGCTGAAGATGAAGTAGATCGCGGGCAGCATGTGATCGTCGTCGAGTCGTTCGACGACTTCGAGTCGGCTGGGCGCATACAGCTTGCGCCTGGCATGGCTGCCTTTCTGATGGCGGTTGGCCTTCCAGTGCCGCTCGCCCTCTTCGGTCAAGCGCAGCGCAACATTGTTGGGTCGTCCGTTGACCAGTGTCGGCATCAGGTGCATCCGGTCCGATGTCTTGTCGCCGACCATGAACAGGTTCTCCAACCGCACTGGGCGCTTGTCCTCGACAACGCTCGTGGTTGGTCCGCGAACGGTGGTGATCCACTCCGTCAGTTCGGCGGCATTGCTGACAGTGGCCGACAGACATACCAATCGCACGTACTCGGGGAGGTGGATGATGACCTCTTCCCACACCGGTCCGCGGTAGGTGTCCTGCAGGAAGTGGACCTCGTCGAGCACCACCAGTGCCAACGACTCGAGCACATGAGCGCGACCGTAAATCATGTTGCGCAGCACTTCGGTCGTCATCACCACGATCGGCGCATCGCCGTTGATGGTGTTGTCGCCGGTGAGGAGTCCGACCCGGTCGGCTCCGTACACAGCGACGAGATCGTGGAACTTCTGGTTGGAAAGGGCCTTGATCGGTGCGGTGTAGAACGCTCGGCGTCCGGCCCGCAACGCGAGTTCGATCCCGTACTCGGCCACCACCGTCTTGCCCGATCCGGTCGGGGCCGCGACGAGCACGGAATGGCCCTCGTCGAGCGCGTCCATGGCCTGGAGTTGGAAGCGATCGAGGGGGAATGTGTAGTGGGCGATCAGATCGGCCCGGTCGGCACGCACGATCAGGCCGAGGCGCCAGCCAAAGAACTGTCGCTGTCCTCACTGTCGTCCTGGTCCTGATGCTTCTTGCGCCGCTTCTGGACGATGAGTCCGATGACCACCGAGAGCAGGTAGAAGATCGTCATCGGGATCGCCAGGGCAAGCATCGAGAACGGGTCGCCGGACGGTGTGATCACGGCTGCGACCACGAAAATGAACATCACCGCGTAACGCCAGCCCTTGAGCAATGTCTGCGGACTGAGCACGCCCACCAGTTGCAAGAACACCAGCAGGACCGGGAACTCGAACCCGATGCCGTACGCCGCGATCATCAGCCCGACCAGGCTGACGTACTTTTTGATCTCGAACAACTGGGTGACCTCGTCGGTGCCGCCTGACCAGGAGATCAGGAACTCGAGGGCGAGGCCGAGGGTTTGGTAGGCGATGAAACCGCCGAGCGCGAAGAGGAACACGGTCGAGAAAATGAACGGGATCGCGTACTTCTTCTCTTTGGTGTGCAGACCCGGAACGATGAACTTCCAGATCTGCCACATGATGACCGGGAACGCAATGATGATGCCGCCGTACATCGAAATCGAGATTCGGGTGGAGAAACCGTCAAGCGCGCTCAACGTCGACAGGTTGCCGGTGCAGAAATTGAGTTTGCCCTCCGCTGCCTTCTGGGCGCAGAGATCGCGATACGGACCGGTCAGGAAACGCAGCACCTGGTCGTAGAACGCCATGATGATGATCACGCCAACCACGATTGCGAGGCAGGCGCGGACGATTCGGGTACGCAGTTCTGCGAGGTGATCACGCAGCGTCATCCGGTCCTCGGGACCGTTCAGCGCTGGTCGACCCGATCCCTTGAAGGGAACCTTCACGCAGTACCCGCTTCGCCGGGCGCCGAGTTGTCATCGTGGGCGGCTTCGCTCGGCCACATCGCGTATGCCGGGTCGAGCGGCGGGGTGTCAACCGCGGTCCCGTTGCTCGCTGTTGTTCCGTTGCTCGCTGTTGTCGCGCCGTAGGCGACCTGATTGGTCGAGACGCTGATCGCCGGTGGCATCGACCGAGCGAGACGGCGGGCTGCGGCATCGTCGACCGGAGCCTCTGACGCCTCGCCGTCCTCGACGGCGGGTGTGGTGGTCTCAGCGACCTGATCGGCGGCCGCGTCGGCCTTGGACGTCGTGGTACTCGGTGCCGAGCGAGCAGTGACCGCAGCCATCGACCCAGCAGCAACCCCGGCTGTTGCCGGAGCTGTTTCGGCTGCCTCGAGCGGCGTTGCGTCAGCCATCGATCCCGAGACAGGCTTGGTCGTCGGCTTGGTGACGGTGTTGCCGAAATCCTTGAGCGAATCGGTGAACGTCTTGGTGTCGAACATCCCCGAGTTCTTGGCCAATTCGGCCGTTTCGCGCAATTCGCGCATCGGTTCGTCGAGTACCGACTTCATCTCGTTCTGGAACCCAGTGGTCATCTTCTTGAAGTCGGCGTACGCCTTGCCGGCCTTGCGCATCGCCTCGGGCAACTTGTCCGGGCCGAGAACGACGAGAGCGATGATCACGAGGAAGATCAGCTCGCTTCCGGACAGGTTGAACACGCTGCGAGTCTATGGGGAGAACGCGCCGAGTCGGAGGCGCGCCAGATCACGTGTGACAGCGGGGATGCAACGCCGACGATGACACAATGGCGACTGTGCTGCAGCAACGACTTCCCTCCCTGCTGGACCGTCCGATCGCGTTCGCTCACCGTGGCGGCAAGGCTCACGCACCGGAGAACACCCTCGAAGCATTCACCCTCGGACTCAAACTCGGTGCCACCGGTATCGAAAGCGATGTGTGGTTGACGAGCGACGGCGTCGCCGTGCTCGAACACGACGGTGTGGTGCGAACTCGGATGCAGAAGCGCAAGATCAACGAACTCCGCCGAGCCCAGTTGCCGTCGTACATTCCAACGCTTGCCGAACTGATCGAGACCTGCGGCACCAACTATCACCTGTCGCTCGACCTGAAGGGTGACGGTGTCGGTCACGCCGTGCTCGACACGGTGCGCAGCGTCGGCCCGGATCTCCTTCCCCGGTTGTGGCTGTGCGAACCGAAGTGGCAGGACCTGCTT
This sequence comes from Ilumatobacteraceae bacterium, assembly GCA_039920665.1. Classification (GTDB taxonomy): domain Bacteria; phylum Actinomycetota; class Acidimicrobiia; order Acidimicrobiales; family Ilumatobacteraceae; genus WLMZ01. The sequence continues at coordinate 127 of JBDSDH010000010.1, read as the reverse complement.
GCCGTGCGCGACGAACTCGACGGGGCGAAGTTGGTCGATTCGACTCGTTTGGTGCGAATCAAAGAAGGTCTCGAGCGGCGGGCGGCGACGCTGTCGAGCGAGGGCATCCATGCGCTCAACATGCACC
>JBDSDH010000009.1:0-31528 GCA_039920665.1 Ilumatobacteraceae bacterium | reverse complement strand
CGACGATCGAGACGACCGCGATCTTGGCGATGGCATCGAGTGGCCCGATGGCGGAACGGCGCTCGAGTCGAGTCCCGATGCCGACATCATCGCCAACGCTCGCCGTCGCTACGGCAGCGGTGGGGCGATCCTCGCCGCCGGGATGCTCGGTCTCGACAACATCCTGCGGGAGAAGGTCAAACCTGATTCAGTGCAGGTTCAAGAAGCACCGACCGACCCGATCGACCTCGACGCCGAAGGCATCCGGGTCACCATCGACGAGTCGATGTCGGTCAAGGCTCCGGCGCTCGAACGGGTTCCGTTGCTCGACACGAAAAAGAAGCGACGCCGCTAAACGGGCGTCAGTCCAGGTGACGCTCAGGTGAGGCCCGTTGAAGCTCAGGGCAGTTCGCCGACATGGGCCAACGCGAGCCGGATCAACCGGTCGTGGCCACCGGTCATCTGCCGCTTGACCTGCTCGCTCACCGCTTCCTCGGGCGTGAACCAGGCCAGGTCGAGCGCCTCCTGGGTCGGCGTGCAGTCGCCGTCGACTGGCACGACGTAGGCCAGGCTCACCGCATGGTGGCGAGGATCATGGAAGCCGCTCTGGTCGGGATCGGGGAAGTACTCGACGACCGTGAACGGTGCCGGGCTGGGCGGCACGCGTGGCAAGGCGACCGGTCCGAGATCCTTTTCGAGGTGGCGGATCAGCGCGTCGCGGATCCGCTCGCCGAACAACACCCGTCCGCTGACCGCCATTCGGCTGATCGTGCCGTCGGCACCGACCCGCAGAAGCAAGCCGATGTGGGTCACCCTGCCGAGCGAATTGACCCGGACCGGCACGGCATCGACGTACACCAATGGCACATTGGCACGGATGTTCTCGAGCTGGTCGGTGCTGAGCCAGCCGGACTTGGTATCGAGTTGATCGCTCATCGGGGTTGTACGTCGCCTTGGGGGTCGAGTCGGTCGGGCACGCCATGTTTCCAGACGCGAGCCCCATTTTCGCGGCTTACGCTGTGGATATATGCGCAGCCTGATGTTGATCGCCGCCGCCGGCGCCCTGTTGCTCACCAGTTGTTCGAGCGGCAACGACAGCCGCGGTGCGGGCGACGACGGGGGCCTCGAGATCAACGGTCCAGCCAATGTCGACATGACCACGATCGCCAATGTGCCAATCGGTGGGGCCACCACCGACACGGCCGACATCGTGTCCGAGAGCAGCTCAGCGGCTGCGACAACGCCATCGACCGACGCAGCATCGACGACTGCCGAGTCGACCACCACCACGCCTGCGCCGAGCACCACGTTCGCTCCGTACGACAGCGAGATCTACAGCGACGCAGCGAACTGGGTGTGCCGCGCCGACACCACCGATGTCTGCGACGACGCCTATCCAGTGACCGAAGTCGCAGCCGACCTGAGCCTCACGGTCGAGCCGTCGGCTCCTGCCGTCGACCCGCCGCTCGATTGTTTCTACGTGTACCCCACCGTCAGCGGTGATGCCTCGTTCAACAGCGACCTCGTCGCCGACGCGGAGATCCCCACCACCGAACTGCAGGCTGCACGTTACAACCAGATCTGCTCGCTCTACGTTCCGATCTACCGATCAGTCACCCTGGGGGGCCTGTTCGGCAGCGAGCAGGGCGACTTCGCGACCGGTTGGGGCATGGCCTACCAGGACGTCCTCGATGCCTGGCGCTACTACTTGGCCAACCTCAATCACGGCCGACCGGTCGTGATCCTGTCGCACTCGCAGGGCAGCTTCCACGTTGTGCGCCTGCTGCGTGAAGAGATCGATCCGACGCCGGCCCAGCGCGATCTGATCGTCTCGGCGATTCTTCCTGGCACCTCGTTCCAGGTCGCCCCGGGCAAAGACGTCGGCGGCGACACCAAGAACATGCCGCTGTGTCGCAAGGACGATCAATTCGGATGCGTCATCACGTTCCAGACCTTCCGTGACAACGTGCCGCCGACGCCTGGCGCACTGTTCGGGGCTCCGGGCGCGAACACCGATTCGGCATGTGTCAATCCGGCTTCCCTGGCCGGCGGCCCAGCACCGCTCGATGCTGTCCTGCCCGCAGGCGACTGGGTGTTCGCCAATCCCGCGGCTGCGGTCGACCTCACCACCGGTCGTGTCGGCGTGCCCGGCTTGCTGACCGGAGAGTGCAAGACCACGGCTGAGGGCTACAAGTACCTTGCGGTCACGGTCACGCCAGATCCCACTGACCCACGCGCTGATGACATCCCCGGCGACGGCACGCCCAACTGGGGTCTGCACACTTTCGACATGAACATCGCCCAGGACAACCTGATCGACACCGTCCGTTCGCAGTCGGCCGCCTTCATCGCCGCCCACTGACCACATCCAGCCCCCTGGGCCCAGCGGCCCACTGACCCCGGCCACCGCCTGCACAACCCGCGCTCAGCGCCTGCGAGTGAACTCTGTCTGGGTGTAGGCCAAGTCGAATCCGTGACGACCGAGGTTGCGAGCCGAGGCGCCGGGCGGCAGGGCTGATGCGGCGACGATGTCGCAGCCATGCTCGGCAGCGATCTCGACTCGTCGTTGGAGCAGCGCCTTCTGAACACCCCGATTTCGCGAGAGAGGATCGGTCGCAGCACCCCCGACCCACGCGACCCCGTCGATCATCTCGATCGATCCGCATCCGGCCACCTCGCCATCCACGAACGCAAGCAGAATCGGCGAGTCGGGAGCCTGGTAGCGGGCCAACGCGAATTCGTCGCTGATCACCCGATCGGCATCCTTGGTCAATCCGTTGCCGTCGGCCAAGACCTTCTGCCAGGCAAGCAACAGGGTGTCGTCGACGATCCGGATCTCCAGCCCGGCAACGTCCTCGGCGACGATTGGATCGAGGCCTCGGACGTAGACGTTGCGTGTCCACGACGGACGGTAGCGGCGGTCACCGAGCACGGTCAGCAGCGACGCCGATGCCCACGAACTCACCTCGATCATCGACGGCACACCGGCGTCGCGGAAGTAGTCCTCGGCCACACCCAGTTGCTCGGCCGACACCTCGGCAGCGCCGAATCCGACGGCGCGATTGATGTATCGCCCTGCGCCGAGCGCGACCAACATCCCACCCCGCCACGGAACCGGGGCCGCCACGCCTGGCACCCGCGTGGCAGTCATCACCTCGGCGATGCGTGCCGACAACGCTGCCGACGACGTCTCCAACCGGGCGAAGAGAGATTCGTCGATGATCATCGGGTGATCATGCCAGATCGACATCGCATCGACGGCGTGGCGAAGGTCTCCTGCATCGCCGGTCTTGCACCGTTACCCTCACGATTGTGAACGACGGCCGACCGACACGATGACTGCGTCCTGGGTGACCGACGCGCACGTCATGGTGGTCGCCGGTAAGGGCGGGGTCGGCTCGAGCACCGCTGCTGCCGCGCTCGCACTCGTCGCGGCGCGTGACGGGGCGAGCGTCATCATCATCTCGGTCGACGGCCGGCCAGGGCTCGGGCCGCTGCTCGGCGGGCGGCCGCTCGACGGCATCGACCGCATCTTGCAGACCGTTGGAACGGGATCGTCCAAGGGTGTCATCCGCGGCCGGACCATTCCTCCTCAGGCGGCGTTCGCTGACTACCTCGAACTCAAGGGCATCAACACGATGCTCCGCAAAGCGGCGTCAGCGGCATCGCTCGACTCGATCGCGGCGGCGACGCCCGGGCTCGAGCACCTCCTCGTTCTCGGCAAGATCAAAGAGTTGGAACGAGAGCGCGCGGCGGACCTGATCATCGTCGACGCACCCCCAGCCGGTCATGCGGCAGCATTCCTGCGATCGGCAGCCGCGCTGCAGAAGGTGGTCACGAGCGGGCCCGTACGGACCCAGGCCGACGAGATCGCAGAGATGCTGGCCGACCGCACACGCTGCCAAGGCCTGCTGGTGACCGTGCCAGAAGAGACGCCGGTCAACGAACTGGTCGAGCTGGCCTACGACATCGAAGAAGAACTCGGCCTCACGCTCGCTCCGATCATCGTCAATGCGTGCTGGCCGGATCGCGACGGGCTGGCACTCACACCGGTCGCCGCCGCCAAGCAGCAGAACATCAAGCTGAGCGCAGCGAACAAGGCTGCACTCGATGGGTCGAGCGAGTTCGGCCGAGTACGGCTCGACATCCAGCGCCGCCAGCTGGCCCGCCTCGACGAGCAACTCGCACTGCCACGGATCATGCTTCCTCGCCTCGCCACCGCCCGTTTGGGCCCAGCGGAGTTGGAGACGATCGCCGATGCGCTGGGCGTCGAGCCGACGCTGGCGGTCACAGGATGAGCGCCGAACTCGCGGCGATGATCGAGAACGCCGATCTGCTCGTCACCTGCGGACCGGGCGGCGTCGGCAAGACCACCACCGCGGCGGCGCTCGGAATCGCAGCGGCGCGCAACGGTCGCAAGGTGGTCGTCGTGACGGTGGATCCCGCACGCCGGCTCGCCGATGCGCTGGGGATCGATGTCGATGCACACATGTTCGATCCCCATGAGGTCGAAGGTGTCGGTGCCAACGGGGGATCGTTGTGGGCGCTGATGCTCGATGCCGAAACGGTGTTCGACCGGATGATCGTCGACCGGTCAGGCGATGCGGCCAAGGCCCAGAAGATCCTCGACAACCCGGTCTACCGCAGCATCGCCGGGTCGTTGTCGGGGGCGCAGGACTACATGGCGGTCGAGCGCCTGCATCAGTTGCACACAAGTGGCGACTACGACCTCGTCATCATCGACACGCCGCCGTCGCGTGATGCGATCGATCTGCTCGAAGCTCCCGATCGGCTTGTGAGGTTCCTCGGCCACCCGATCTACCGAGCCCTGACGCTGCCGTCACGCTCGTTCGCAAAGGTCACCAACGCCGGCACCTCGGCGTTTCTGTGGGTCGTACGCAAACTCGCCGGGCCGAAGCTGGTCGAGGACACCATCGAGTTCTTCCGATCACTGTCGGGCATGGAGCAGGGGTTGCGCCAGCGTGCGGCGGAAGCCGCCGTGCTGCTGCGAGCGCGCTCGACCTCGTTCGTGCTCGTCTCCAGCCCTCGCGCGGAAGCCGTTGGCGAATCGCTCCACCTCGCCAACGCGATCCTCGACGGCGGATTCCGGCTCGATGGCGTGGTCGTCAACCTCGTCCATCCGATGCCCGCACCGCTGGTGGGTCTCGACGACGTTCCTCCCGGACCGCTTGCGGATCAGGTCGCCTATCATCGCGAGCTCACCGCCCTCGCCGAATCCGAGCGCGCCGAAATGGCGGAACTGCTCCATCTCGCCGACGGCGTCGCCGTCGCCGAAGTCCCGCTGCTCGAAGTCGACGTCCACGACATCGAGGGCCTCACCCGCCTCGCCCACCTGATCATCGACTGACAGGCCGTCCGTTCGTAGTCGGATCAAAGGTTCGGTCGTACCGTGGGTTCATGGACACGGCCAATGCAATCCCTCTCTCGGTGCTCGATCTCTCAGTGCTGGTTGAAGGTGCATCGAGCAGTGTTGCGTTGCAGACGACGGCTGCCCTCGCGCGCAAGGCGGACGAGCTCGGATACGTGCGGTTCTGGGTGGCGGAGCACCACAACATGCCGAGCGTCGCCTGCACCTCGCCGACGGTGCTCATCGCTCACCTCGCGGCGGTGACCGAGCGGATCCGGGTCGGCAGCGGCGGCGTGATGTTGCCCAACCACGCACCCCTCGTGGTGGCCGAACAGTTCGCGATGCTGGAAGCACTGCACCCGAACCGGATCGATGTCGGCATCGGCCGCGCCCCGGGCACCGACCAGCGGACGGCGGCGGCATTGCGGCGCTCGCCCGACGCGCTCGGCGCGGACGACTTTCCGTCGGAGCTGATCGATCTGATGGGTCTGCTCGGCGACCCGCGGGCCGACGCCGGGATGTGGGACACGTTCCGGGCAACACCGGCCGCGACGTCTGCGCCGCACGTGTTCCTGCTCGGCTCCAGTGGCTACAGCGCGCAGCTCGCCGGCTATCTCGGGCTTCCGTTCGGTTTCGCCCACCACTTCGACATGGGCGGCACCCTGCAGGCGGCGCGGTTGTACCGGGAATCATTCCGGCCATCGGTGATCCTCGACGAGCCCCACCTCATTGTCACTGCCAACGTGCTCACTGCCGATACGGCCAAAGAGGCCGACTGGCACGCCGGTCCGGGCCGGTTGACGATGCTCGCTCGTCGCACCGGCCGGTTCATGCCACTCCCTTCGCCGACTGATGCGGCCGCGCACCCCGACATGGCCGAGGCCAACCGGTTGCCGAGCACCCGCATCGTCGGCGAGCCGACCATCGTCACCGCCCGACTCGACGAGCTCGTCCGATCGACGGGCGCCAACGAACTGATGGTGACCTCGGTTGCCTACGACGTCCCGGCCCGCCTGCGCAGCCTCGAACTGCTCGCCGCCAACTGGCATCACCCCGCAGCAGCCTGATGACCGCGTCGGGTCGGTTCTGTGTGCAAATTCGGCGGAACACCCGGCTGTCCTTTCGCGGTACATTGCTGACAGTTGCTGTCGCGCGACATCGGGATCTTGCCCTCGGTCATCCTGAACGGACAGAGCGAACGCGACGTTCACGTGTCGCTCGTCATCCGCTCGATCGCTACCAACGCGACGCTCGTCAGCGCCACTGGAGATGCGCGCCTCGTTCGTTCCCGACCGAACGGCGCTGACTGCGAGCCAACCTGCTTCGGAGCGTCACTGTCGTACGACCAAACGACGAATTCTCTGATCGATCGGTGAGGCGATGCATCCAACCTCCTTGCAGCTCAGGTCGCCACACGGCACGACGTAAACTTCAGCTGTGCCGTCTCCCAAACGTGATGACCTCGAGGACTACTACGCCAAGCTCTCGGCCGTTGCGTCTCCGCACCTCATGACCCTGCGTTCGCTGAGCCACGAGGGCCTGCCGAAAGCGGTCGAGATGCTGCAATGGAACAGTCCTGCATTCGTCCAAGATGGAACCCGGCTCCTGATGCTGCAGTCGTTCAAGGCCCACTGCTCACTGAGGTTCCCGACCCGTCAATTCACTCACCAGCGCGATGCCGTCGAGGCAGCCGGGTTCGAGGCCGGCGAGGGTTTCATCAAGCTTCCCTACGACCACGACCTTCCGGTCACGCTCCTGCAGCAGCTCATCGCGGCACGGCTCGCGGAGTTCGAAGCCACAGGCGCCGGCTGGTAGACAGCGATGCCGGGCCGCGCTGCCGAATGTCGAGACGACGAGCCTTCGCTGCGCCGACGCATCGAGGAGCGCATCGACGGCTTCAGCCGGTGACGACGAACCAACCGGTGAGATCGACGATCGCCTGAGGGCGTCCGAGTGTCGGAACCGACAGGGCGATCGCTGCACCGGTGGGGGTGGCGACGGTCGCGGTTGCGAACAGGTTCGATCGCACATTCGCCTTCCGGTAGTTGAGGTTCGACGTCGGCGGCAGTTCGTTCACCCCGTCCCACGCGGTGACGTAACCGGAGCCGGTTGCTCCGGTGACGGTGAGTGTCCCGACTGCGATGGCCCCGGCCGGCACAGCGCTGAGTTCGACGCGGATGGTCTGTCCGGCGCCGATTCCGCCGGTCGAGCCGCCGATACCGGACCGAGTGTCCAACACACGCGCCGGTCTCACGGGCTGGAACCGGCCACGTTTCCCGGGGGCGAAGACGCCGAGAAGATCAACGATGATCGCGGTCGGGGCCTGGTTGTAGATGCACAGGTCGCCATCGGCCCCGATCGGCACCAGCGACGCGTTTGCGCGAGGACCCTCGTCGGCAATGACATTGAGATTGGATGCCGTCGGCTGCGTACCTTGGGCGCACGGCCAAGCGGTGATGTACCCGTTGCCCGTTGCTTCATCGGCGGTGAGGTTCACAATTACTGCACCGTTGACCACCGGCGTGTGCACGCGAGTTGTGGTTTGCGCTTCGAGCACGCCGCCGGGGGCGCTCGTTCGCGTGTCGAGCAACCGTCGCGGGGGAACCGATGCCATACCGATGCCAACACCGATGACGAAGGCCCCCGACAGGTCGACGACCAGATGGGTGGCAACGCTCACGAACACGCACAGTTCGCCGTGTTCGTCGACGCTCACGATCGCCGCGCTGGATTGTGGCGCGCCGCCTGATTCAGCGAAGTTGACCGTGGACGAAGAAGGCAAACCGCTGCTGCAAGGAAAGGCCGTTGCGAAGCCACCGCTGACCGATCCGACCGCAGTGAGGTTGATCGCAACCGCCATTGTCCCCGCCGGGACGACTGCGGATAGCGGGACCTGAGTCACGGACCCACCGGCGGCAGCGTCGCCCACGCGCGTATCGAGCACTCGTTTCGGCCCGACCGGTACGAGGCCGCCCAAAGCCGAAGCGCCTGTGCCGCCCGGTGGCAGTGGTTCCAACATCCGCAGCGACGCCGCGGCAATCGCCGAGGCCCGCGCGAGCAGCCCTTCTGCGGAGTGGTGAATCATGTCGATCGACATCCACTCCGGATGCTCATCGGCCAATGAGGCCCAATCGAAGACCGTCATCTGCTCACTCTCGGCATCGACGGTTGCGAGTGCTGAGTTCCATTCGTTCTCGAGCTCGCGGGAGCCTGGAAAGTGGACGTTCACCCACAACACCCGATGACCGGGCCCGATCCGTTGCAGCATCTGGCGGATCAACGAAGCATGATCGCCGCCGAAATCGACCCAGATGTCGTTGGTGCCGAGATCGATGATCCAATACTGGCTGTCGCCGGAGCGGTCGCGAATCGCATCGACCGCTCCGAGTCCGTCATACAAGTCCAACTCGGAGTGGAAATCGATCCGACGGTTCGGGAATGCGTCGACGATCGGATTCGTCCATCCGACGCCGGCCAGAGCGTCAGCCGTTGCGTTGCCGCCAAACGACGTGAGCGAGTCACCGATCATGGAGACGCTCGCCCCGACGGCGCCGGCAGTTCGAGTCGACTGTACGACAGGGTTCATCGTGACTACGGCCACGAGCAGAAACGCCGCGACTGCAGAACGAGCCACTCGTTGCACACCGAACCGCATCATCGAAACCTACCCTGAGACCGCGTTCAGCGGTCGATCGCGTTGGTGACTGCGATTGCATTGTCGGCGAGAAGATCGACAGAGTCGAGCCGCACATCGACGTCCATCGGCTCGTGCCAATGAGTGAGAAAATCGGCCACGTGTGCCCATTGCAGCTCATGCCACCCTGGAATATTTCTTCGACGAGTCTCCAGCCGGCGGCGGTGCAGCCGAGTGTCTGAGCACCGGTTGGCGACCACGACCGATCGGGCCCCAAACTCGGCGGCGAGCCGACGAGTTTCTGCAACCTCCGCGTTGCGTGCGACCCCGTCCAAAACCACCGAGCGACCGCCGCGCACTTGGGCGACGGCGAGGTTCCGAACAATCGACCAGCCGACTGCTCGGTACTGCTCGTGATCGAGCGAACGAAGCGTCGCCGTGATCTCATCGGGGCGTGCGTGCGATCCCGCTGGGCGTCGACGGGCGACGAACTCGCACTGTCGGCAGGATTCCGGGCGGGGTCTGGCCGACCTGCTGGTACGGTCACACAACTGGCCATCCCACAGGAAGCAGTCGATTCACCATGAACCAGCGTTCGCAACAGATGCCAGACCAGAAGGCCGATCGATGAAGGGCGACCCGAGCTCAGGAATCGACACCAACTTCCGGCCCCCCGCCAAGTCGATACCCGACCTGTCGGCCATCGCCGATCTGTACGTCACGGCCTTGCAGTCCGGCCGCCGTCCGATCCAAGCGATCATGGAGAAGTACAACGTCGATCGGGAATCAGCGAAGTCGTGGCCACAGTTGTGCCGCGACGCCGGGCTGCTGCCGCCCCGCGATCAGCCGCAATTCGTCACCGACCCCGATGACACCACCGGCCTCGGATCTCGCCTGATCAGCTGACAGAATGCCGGAACGGGCTGCGGCGGTGGCGGCCCGACATAGCGAGCGCTCGGACGGATGATCTTGTTGTCGTGAGCTTGCTCGAGCACATTGGCGCACCAACCAATCACTCGACTCGACGCAAATGTCGGCGTGAACATCGACCGGGGGATGCCACACATCTCCATCACCACACCGGCGTAGAACTCGACGTTGGTGTGCAGTTGTCGTCCCGGCTTCAACTCATCGAGCAGGCCGAGCACTCGCGTCTCGACCTGTTCGGCGAATCCCAGCAAGCCGGCCGATTCACCTGATCGGTCGTCGCCGACCAGTCGCCTGGCGACACCGCGCAACATCACCGAACGTGGGTCGTCGGTCTTGTACACCGGGTGCCCGAACCCCATGATCTTGTCGCCGGCGACGATCATCGGGCGCACGATCTCGTCGATCCGGTCCGGTGTCGCGATCTCGTCGAGCAACGCCAGCGCTCGACTCGGCGCCCCGCCATGGAGCGGGCCACTCAGCGCACCGATTGCAGCGGTGATGCACGCTCCCAGGTCTGCGCCGGTCGAGGCGACCACGCGAGCGGTGAACGTGGAGGCGTTGAAGCCGTGGTCGATGGTGGAGATCAGGTAGTGCTCGACGGCGCGAGCGTGTTCCGACGTCGGCTCGGCGGCATTCATCATCCACAGATAGTTGGCTGCGTAGCCGAAATCGTCGCGTGGTTCGACCGGATCCAGCCCGGCTCGCAGCCGGTGCAGCGCAGTGAGCAGCGTCGGCGTGACTGCGCAGAGGAACAACGCGTCGCAGCGGCGCTGGGACGCGTCGATGTCGATGTTCGCCCGCATCCCTCGATCCGCAGCGGCGAGCGACAGAGCGGTTCGCAGGCCTTCGAGCGGTGCGCTCGCGGCAGCCACGGCCGGTAGCACCGCGGCGACCGCGTCCGGGATGACCCGCAGCGGTGCAACCTCGGCGACGAACGCCGCCCGTTGCTCGGCTTTGGTCGGCAGACTTCCGTCGATCATCAACCGCCACACGTCCTCGATCGGGCGCTGCTCGGCAAGCTCGATCGCCGAGTACTGGCGGTAGTGGTAGAAACCCTCGGTCCCGCGCACGTCGCCGACCTCGGTCTCGGCCACCACCACACCCTTCAAACCTCGGGGCACTTCGCACGAATCATTGTTGAGCATCCTTCAAATCTCGATCTGACGCTGCATCACGTCAACGTTGATTATCGTCAACAGCGATGGCTACGTTGTGATCATGTCGACGATGACAGCGGGCGAAGCAGCGAGACGGATGGGGGTCAAGGTCGAAACCCTGTACGCATATGTCAGCCGTGGCTTGATCGCCAGCCATGTCGCGGCGGATGGCCGCACGAGCATGTTCGATCGACGCGCAGTCGAAGAGTTGGCACGCCGCGGTCGGCCCCGTCAGAGCAGTCGCAGTACGTCGCTGAACATGCTGATCGAGACATCGATCACGTCACTGTCGCCACAGGGTGTCCGCTACCGCGGTCGACTCAGCACCGAACTCGCCCACGATCACACCTTCGAAGACGTGGCCGAATTGCTGTGGACCGACACCCTCGGCGACCGGACCCATGGATGGATGGGTGATGCACTCACACCGATCGTCGCCTCGTCGCTCGATCTGCACGACTCGATCCGGGTGATTGTGGCGCTGGCCGGCACCGGCAGGGTCTCGGCGAGTATGCAGGCGCCGACCGACGTGGCAGCGGCGGGGCGGCACCTGATCGCGACGATCACCGAATCGCTTCCGACCGTCGGCGACGGACGATCGTTGCGGCTGACCCTGCCCGATGGTTCGACGCCGATTCGAGCCACGATCGCCGGCCGGTTGTGGTCTCGGTTGTCGCCCCAACGGCCCGCCTCGGGAATGCTGGCGGTACTCAACGCGGCCTTGGTGCTGATGGCCGATCACGAACTGGCGGCGTCGACCCTGGCCGTGCGCGTCGCAGCCTCCACTCGTGCCGATCCGTATGCGGTGGTGAACACCGGTCTCGGCGTGCTCAGCGGACCATTGCACGGCGCAGCCAGCCGACTGACTCGGGCACTGATCGACCAGGCGCTCGAGGTGGGCCCGATCCGCGCCGTCAACGACTCGCTCCGCTCCGGGCAGCCGCTGCCGGGGTTTGGCCACAAGGTGTACGCCGATGCCGATCCGCGGGCGCTCGCATTGCTGACCCTGCTGCGCCGGGCGGGGCCGAACAGTCGGATCATGGCTGTGGTCGACGAACTCGGGGCGGTCGGCGCCGAACGAATCGGACACGAGCCGAATGTCGACTTCGCGCTGGCGGCGATGACCGCCGTTGGCCGGATGCCGCCCGACGGTGGCGAGACCGTGATGTCGATCGCCCGAATTGCCGGTTGGCTGGCTCACGCCCGAGAGGAATACAACGAGGCACCCCTGCGCTTTCGGCCGCGAGCTTCATATGTCGGGCAGACGTCCTGAACGACGTGGTGCCACCCCTCGCCGAGAGTCGTCCGGTACAGTTGGAACCCGTATTGCCCCTTTCCGCGCGGCGCGTCGCTGCCACCAGCCATCAGGATTGCCGAACGACCCATGTTTGCAACGGATCCCCGCCGCCCCAGCCCCAGCTCGCCGCTGCGCCAGACCCGTCAGAGCGCGCTCGTCGCGGTGTTGGTCGCGTCGGTCGCCTGCGGCGGTCTGCTCGCTGTCGTCAAGGGTGACCAGTCCCCCAAGCAGGCAATTGCCACGTCCGAAGTGTCGGGTGCGATCCCTGACGACGCCACGACTGCAACGGACCCAGCGGCGGCATCAGCAGCAGCGGCATCAGCCGTCGTCGATCCAGCAGCCGATACTGCCGCTGCGGCGACCGCCAGTTCTGTCGTCGACACGGTCGCCGCAGACGGTACCGGCGATCTCGTCGGCGATGAGTCCAGCGCCACGGCCGCAGCCACCGGTGACGGTTGCACGCTCACCGTGCAGTCCACACGTTTCGGCGACACCGGCGACAGCGTCAACTGCCTGCAGCAATCGCTCGTCACCAACGGGTTCTACACCGGTGCTGTGAACGGCACGTTCGACCAGGCGACCGACACCGCAGTACGCGCCCTGCAGGCAGACCGTGACCTGTTCGTCGACGGCGTCGTCGGACGTGAGTCGGCGATTTCGCTCGGCATCTGGCCGGACGAAGCCAAATTGGTGATCCACACCCCGGCCCCGGCTGCGGGCGCCGTCGACCTGCTCGGGTACCCGCTCTCGTCGGTCGCCGTCAGCGGCCCCGATGCCCCACCACTGCCGGCCAATTCGGGCAGTGGTAAGCGAATCGTCTACGACCGAGCCGGTCAGCGGGTGTGGGCAGTCAGCAGTGACGAGGTCGTCATCCGCTCGTATCTCGTCGCCGGCAGCAAGTACAGCAACGAGATGCCTGGCGTCCACAAGGTGTACAGCAAGTCGGAGATGTCCACCGCATGGAATGGCAAGGCCTGGCTGCCGCAGATGGTTCGCTACCAAAAGACCGACATCGGAGCGATCGGGTTCCATGCGATTCCGATCCACGTGAACGACAACACCCCGTACATGACCGAGGCCGAGATGGGCCAACGACTCTCCGGTGGATGTCAGCGCCAGGCCAACCGTGACGCCAAGTTCATGTGGGACTTCACCGACATCGGCACCACCGTCGTCGTCACCTAGTTCAAGCGGTAGCGTCGCCTTCGACGAGGAGGGCCAATGCCCGAAAAATCACCACAGAAGCCAAGTGCCAAAAAAGCCGGCAAGTCGCTGAAGGAAAAGCGAGAGGTCAAAAAGAACAAGAAAGAGGACCGCAAGTCCTGACGGGTCGTGGTCGATGACCTCCCGATAGCGTCTCGATCATGCGACGCGTTTGGCTGATCAGATCCGGCGACAACGCCGAGGTCATCGATCCGATGCGGTTTGCGGGCCAGATCGGCCTGCGATTCGAATCCGTCCGCGATCTCGGCCGCATCACCCCGGCCGAGATCGAGCAGGGCTTGATGGACGGTGGGCTGACGGGCGTCGCCGCGCTGCGAGCGACCCTGATCCAGTTCGCCAACGACGTGCATGTCGGCGACTTGATCGTGTCGCCGAACAACGCTCGACGCGAGGTGTGGCTCGGTGTCGTCACCGGCGAATACCGCCACGACCGCGAACACCCGAAGGTGGCGGGCTACCAACACGTGCGCGACGTCGACTGGTTGGGCTGGCTCGACCGTGATGCGGTGTGGATGCGCGATCAGCAGAAGTCGCTCGACCGTCCGCAGACGATGTACGAACTGCCGAGCCGCGAATGGTGGTGGCGCCAGGTCGACTCGCAAGAGTTCGGGTCCAGTCCGCGACCTGTTCGCTCGACGCCCGTGCCCCGGTCCCGTGCGAGCTCCGGAACACCGCGTGCCCCTCGCGCGGCGAAGCCTGTGACACCCGCCCGAAAGCCGCCGGTCGCGCTCGTGCGGTGCGCAGGAACGTGCGGGTTCCAGTGGGCGCCGAGTTCCCTGGTCGACGGGTTGTGCAACGACTGCCGCGCCGACCTCTGATCCGCTGAACGACCGCGAGCTCAACGCTTGAGCAGAGTCAGCATGCATCGACGAAGTTGTCACCCAGTGACGCCCGCAGAACTCGGGGAAGGCGAACGAGCGGAAACGACCCGAGCGACCGGATCAGCTCAGGTTCGAGGATGAACGTGAGGTCACCGCTCGGGCTGTCGCGAAGCTTCTCGAGCAGGATGTCGTGCTGGCGTGGCTCGACCAGTACGACACATCTCGCTCGGTCAACACGAAATCGACCCGGTGTGAAGCGCCGGGGGCGAGCAGTACCTTGTCGAAAGCCTTCAACTCGTGGCTCGGCCGAGGCGCGGTGGCGGTGAGATCTGCGACGTAGGCCTGGATCACCTCGCGACCTGTCACCGAGCCGGTGTCGGAGACCGTCACGGCCACCGACACGATCGGTGCTCCCTGCCATTCGGAGGTGACTCCCGATCGATCGAGGGCTACCACCGAGACGTCCGAGCGGCCAGGACCGGATGGCATCGCTGATGATGCGGGCTGAGGCGGGTCTGATGGCGGCAGGGGCGCAATGAAGCGGCGGGTGTCCACCGGTCGACTGGCTGGCGCCGCGATCGTGCTGGTCGCGTTGACCTGGCTGGTCGCCGCCAACTTCATCCGGGTCGAGGTTCGCGCGTTCGTCGCCGAATGGTCGGCCAGGTTGGGCTGGGCATTGGCCGCAGCCTGCGTGATCGGAATCGCAATCGGGGTCGCATTCGCCTGGCCCCGGGGTGCCGTCAATCGAGTCACGAAGAACGCGAGATTCCCCGTCGTCATGCTGGGTAGACGTGACAGTCGCCACACATCTCAGCGGGACTAAATCGCAAGAGCTGTGTGTTCAAACATTCGTCATGAGCGACTCAATCGGAATGTACCTGAACGACATCGGCAAGGTTTCCTTGCTGACCGCAGAGGAAGAGCGCGAGTTGTCTCGCGCGATCGAAGCAGGCCGCGAGGCTGCGGACAAGCTCGCCAATGGCGAGAAGGGGGCCCTCCTCAAGGCCGCTGTCCGCAACGCCGCAGATGCCAAGGACCGGTTCATCCGGTCCAACCTCCGGCTGGTGGTCAGTATCGCCCGCCGCTATCCACTCCCCCAGGGCATGGACCTCGGCGACCTCATCCAAGAGGGCAACCTCGGCCTCGAACACGCCGTCGACAAGTTCGACTGGCGTCGTGGTTTCAAATTCAGTACCTACGCAACGTTCTGGATCCGCCAGTCGATCGGCCGAGCACTCGACTACAAGTCGAGCCTGATCCGTATCCCAGGAGATCGTTCGGCAACGTTGCGGGCGGCATTGCGCCAGAACAGCGGCGACAGCGAAGCGCTCGATGCGGTCAACGCCGAGCTGCACCGGTTGAGCACACCGGTATCGCTCGACAAGACCGTTGGCGACGACGGCGATGCCACGCTCGGCGACCTCGTCCCGCATGGCGACCCAACGCCCGAGGATGTCGTGATGGCCGCAGTCGACAGCGAGCTGCTCGACGAACTGCTGAGCATGCTCGACCAGCGAGCCCGTTTCGCGGTCGAGGCCCGGTTCGGTCTCTACGACGGCGAGAAGAAGAGCTTCCGAGAGATCGGCCTCCAACTCGGCGTCACGGCCGAAGCGGCTCGACGACTTGTCAACCGCTCGCTCGAAGGACTGCGTGGCGGCGCGGAGCACATCCTCGCCGCCTGAGTTCGACCACCAACAAATCCCCCCAATTGAGAGAGGCCACGCAGGCAACTGCGTGGCCTCCCCGCGTTCGGTTCCACTCCTACACTGCTGCGAGGTCCGCGGAACCACCCGCGCCGGAAAGGCTCAGATCCATGCCAGCGCGATGCCAACGGTGCGGTCAAGCAATGAATGGACGCACGTGCGCGAATTGTGGCTGGGATGACGCCACCGTGGTCGAGGAGATCTGGGGTCTGCCCGCTCCGCAGGATCCGGTCGAGTCGCTTCCGCCCGCCCCGCCGACCGCCCCGCAGGTCGCGCCACCGACCGTGATCGCTGCACCTGCGCCGTTGCCGTTGCACCAGCCGGTCCAGCAAACCTCGTACCAGTCACCCGTCCCACCGCCACCCCCGCGGACGCAGTACCCGGCATTCTCACGGGGGCCCGTGCCGTCGCCAGCCAAGTCGCACACCGGGGTCATCATCGGTGGTTTGGTTGCGGTCGTCATCCTGGCGGTCGGTGCGTTCTTCGTCTTCGGCCGCAGTGGCGACGACTCGACCGCCACCGACAACACCCGAACGGAACGGACCGAACGGACCGAACGGACCGACGATCCGAACGACACGGCAGAGACAACCGCACAAACAACGGCAACAACCGCCACCGCGACGAGTTCCGTGCTCGATCCGATCACGACGGGTGCTCCGGACCCGACCCGCGACTATCCGCAAGACGTGCGGACCAACTTCCTGGATGCCTGTGAGGTCAACAGCCCGACGAGCACCTGCGTGTGCATCCTGGAGGGACTCGAGACGATCTACTCCATCGACGAGTTCGCCGCGCTGGAACAGCAGTACAAGACCACGAACCAGTTCACCGACGCCTTCAACAACGTCGTCGCCAGTTGCAAGTGACGATGCGATGATCATCGATTGCGCGGTGTACCGGCAGGGCCGGCGGGTGGAGGGCACCCCTCAACTCGAAGCGTCGCTGTCGACGTGCGAAGAGCAGGGCGGGTTCGTGTGGATCGGATTGCACGAGCCGAGCGAGGCCGAATTCGCCGATGTCGCCGCACACCTCCATCTGCACCCCTTGGCGGTGGAGGACGCGATCCACGCCCATCAGCGGCCCAAGCTGGAGCACTACGGCAACATGCTGTTCATCGTGCTCAAGCCTGCCCGCTACGTCGATCACAACGAGGTGGTCAAGGTCGGCCAGATCATGATGTTCGTCGGTGCTCACTTCGTCGTGACGGTTCGCCACGGCGAGTCCGGCTCACTCGGCTCGATCCGGGCCGAGCTCGAAGCATCTCCGGAGACACTCTCTCGGGGACCGCTCGCCGTGCTGCACGCCGTTGCCGACCTGGTGGTCGATGAATACGCGCCGGTTGTCGCAGCGATCGCAATCGACGTCGACGAGATCGAACACGCCGTCTTCAGCGGACCATTGGCCACCCATGCGGAACGGATCTTCAAGCTCAAGCGAGAGGTGCTCGAGTTCCGGTGGGCTGTGGATCCACTGGTCGGGCCGTTGGAAGACTTGGCCGGCGACCGGTCGATCGCGACCGACGACCAATTGCGCCCGTATTTCCGAGATGTGCACGACCACCTGTTGCGGGTCACCGATCGGCTCAGCGTGCTCGACAGCCTGCTCGATGCGGCACTTGGCGCGAACGTCGCTCAGGTCGGGATGCGCCAGAACGAGGACATGCGCAAGATCTCGGCCTGGGTCGCGATCATTGCGCTGCCGACGCTGATCGCAGGGATCTACGGGATGAACTTCGAGCAGATGCCCGAGCTGGGTTGGGTGGTCGGCTACCCGTTTGCGCTGGGTCTGATGTGTGTTTGTTGCATCCTGCTCTATCGAAACTTCAAACGACGCGGCTGGCTCTGACTCAAGCGATGATTCGCCGCATCGGTCTCTCACCGCCGGCAGCACATGTCGAATCCACGGCAACATCCGCTGCCAGCGATGAGAAACTCGCAGAGGCGCACCCAGTCTGAGCTGACCCTCATCGCGGTCAAGGCCCGTTGGTCACCGACAATGGACCAGTTCGAGGCTGGACGCATCAAGAACAATCTTGCGTGACCGCTGCCCAGGCTGGCAGCTGCTCCCTGGCCGCCGGCCTGATCACTCGCACACGACGCCGTCGGAATCCGCGTCGCGATACCACTCGTACTCAGGATCCTGCCCGGATCGGTAGTGCCCGTAGCCATTTGCCTTGGCTTCCCTACACGTGCCGAAATGCGGATCGGTCAGCTGAACCGCAGGTTGAATCGGGGGCAAAGTCGGTGGCGCGGTGATCGGCGGTTGGGTTGTCGGCGGCGGCTGAGTGGTGGGAGGTGCAGCTGCGGTCTCGATGTAGGTCGGCGCAGCCTGGAGCAGATGATCCGACGTGACGACAAAGGTCCACGACCCTTGCGACGCATCGAGATTGACGATCGGGCACGAGATCGTGGCCGTCTGTCCGAACGAGATCGCCGCCGGATACGCACAGGCAGCATTTGGAGGGAGTCCAGCTTCCTGCGCGGCTGCCTGGACCAGCCAGGAGTTGAGGGCCACGTCTTGTCCGGTTGGCATCGCAACCGCCTCGGCCGAAGCTTCGGCAACCGGTGTGCTCGTCGTGACCGGCGCAGACCCGGATTGATCATCCGCGGCAGCAAGATCGGCAGCGGCAGTTGACGGTGCGCCGCCTCCGATGCTCGACGGCGGCTGCGATGCGCAACCCATCGAACCTGCAGCCATGGCGAGGCCAATGAGGAGTGCCCGATAGCGCTTCATGAAGTCCCCGATCTGTTTGTCCCGTCCGACAAATCGGCAAGCAGTCGCCAATGCTTGAGGAGTTCGGGTCCGCCACACGGTATGGCTTGAGCGTTGCGTCTGGTGGTGCTGGCCACACTGGTGTTGACATGGTGGCCCGCTGGTGGGCGCGGACGCCGAATGGCAGGCTTGACAGAATGAGTGGTGTCTGGTTGCGCTATCGGACGGGTCTGCGCCAGTCGTGGCGGGCCTGGTTGTTGCTGGGGCTGCTGTGTGGCCTGGCGATGTCGCTGGTGCTCGCAGCTGTGGCGGATGGGCGGCGGACGTCGAGTGCGTTGGAGCGTCACTTGGCGGCGTATCGCTCGCCGGACGCAGCGGTGGCGGTGGATCAGACGAAGGAGACGCCCGAAGCCATCACCACACTGCTCGCGCAAGTAGATCGGTTGCCGCAGGTCGAGAGGTCGGCGAAGGTTCAGGGCGTCAACTTGGAGGTGATGGACGCGCAGGGGCAGTTCATACCAGCGTTCGACTTCGGCTCGGCCTTGGGGAAGCTGGTGGATGAGCACGCGATCAGCGAGGTCGGTGCGTTCGATTTGATCAGTGGTCGATTTCCCACTGACGATCAACCCGACGAGGTGATGGTCAACCCGACAGCACTCGACGCCGGGGGCTGGGCGATTGGTGATGTCGTCGACCCGTTCCGCGTGTATCGGCCGTTGACCGACTTCGACGCCGACGGCAATGCCGACCCCGCCAAGGGTGAACCGTTGACGCTGACCATTGTCGGTGTGGCTCAACGACCCGATGAGCTGGTCGACGATTCTGAGGTGCGCCAGCCGCAGGTGTACCTGTTCCCGGCGTTCGGACGCAAGCACGCCGACACCGGTTTCTACCTGATCGACTACGTGCGGTTGCACAATGGTTCAGCCGATGAAGTTGCGTTCCAGCAAGCTGCGGCGGCGATCTCGGCCACGACACAGAGTGATCCGTTGCGATACTCGTCGTTCACGGATGCGGTGCGCCATGCCAACCAGTCGAGGCGCCCGCAGGTGGTCGCGATTTGGTTGTTGGCCGGTGTGCTGCTGGTGGCGGCGTTGTTCTTTTCCTTGCAGTCCATCGCCCGAAGTCTCAGCCACCATTACGCAGACATGTCGACGCTGCGTTCGTTGGGGATGTCTCGTCGCTCGATCGTGTCCGCGATCACGTTGCACGCCGTGAGCATCGCGATGGTTGTTGCGTTGGTGGCGGTGTTGGGCGGCTACGCGTTCAGCGCGTTCACCCCGTTCGGCGCGACCGGCGACATCGAGCCACACCCGGGTCTGGAGATCGATGTGACCGCACTCGGCTTCGGGGCCGTGATCATCGTTGTCTCGTTGACAGTGCTGCTGGCGGTGTGGGGATGGCGCATGGTCGGCCGAGCGATGAACGGCTCCCCCGATGGTGAGGTTCGTGTCGACGCCGGTCCCGGGCCGGCGTCTGTCGGGTTGGTGGGCCGGATCCGCTCCGGCGTGATCAGCAGTACCGCGGCCCGTTTCGCGTTCCAACCATCGCCGTCGCGCACGTCGGTGGCGTTGGGAGCGATCACCGGCAGTGTCGCGTTGGGGATCGCGCTCTTCACCGGTGGGTTGACTTTTGCGTCCAGCCTGGACGCCGTTCTGCGCACACCGAACGCCCGCGGATGGAACTGGGATGTCGAGCTGGTGAACAGCTTCGGCACCATCCCCGACGACGCCCTGCAGTACGTGATCGAAAACGAACAGATCGACGAGGCGACCGCGTTCACCACGGGGACTCTGATGATCGACGGCCACAGACAGCTCGCGATGGGCATCGATCAGAAGACAGGCGCATTGTACTTGTCGATGGTCAAGGGCCGGGCGCCGCAGTCGGCCAATGAAATCATCCTCGGATCGGCGACGCTCGATGCGATCCATCGTTCGCTGGGTGACGAGGTGCAGGTCGTCACACCGAAGGGCACGCGGTCGATGGTGATCGTGGGCGTCGCGCGGTTCCCGGCGATCGGCTCGGGCCGCTTCGGTTCGCTCTCCTTGGGCGACGGTGCAGCGACGATTGCTTCGGTGATCCCCTCCAGTGACCCGACCGGCACCTACTCAGGGTTGCTCCTGCGGCTCATCCGTGGCAGATCGCGCGACGACCAGATCAATCAGCTTCGCGGTGTCGTCGCGCAAATCGGCTGCAAGGACGACAGCTGCTTCGTGCTCGACACGGTGCCACCTCAGTTGGCGGGCTACGACGACGTCCGGTCGATCTGGCTGCCGTTCGGTCTCGCGCTCGCGGCGCTCGTGGTCATTCCGCTGGGCTACGGGATCATCTCGTCAGTTCGGGCTCGGCGTCGAGAACTCAGTGTGATGCGGGCACTGGGAATGACCCATCGCCAAGTCAGTGGTGTCATCGTGCTGCATGCCATCTGGACTGTTGTGGTCAGCATCGTCGCTGGATTGCTGATCGGGATCTTCGCTGCCCAACTGGGCTGGTGGTTGTTCTCGAAATCGATTGGCGTCGAATGGCCGCTCGATGTACCCGTGCCCGCACTCATGGTGGTCGCTGCAGGCTCTGCCCTGGCTGCGTTGCTGATCGTCGCGGCCGTCGCCGTGACACCGATGTCGCGACGATGCGACGCACTTCGCTGAGCGGTGGCGACCGAGGTAGTTCGCTCTGCCACGGCCGACATGGTTTGCACAGCACCTGGTCTGAGGTGAGCGCTGATGCCGAGTTCGAGGCGACTCCAGTCCGAAGGACGCGTTGTCGCAATGATCGGCGACGGCGTCAACGACGCTGCAGCACTCGCTCAACCCGATGCTCGCCGGACTCGCAATGGCCTTCTCCAGCGTGTTCGTCGTCTCCAACCCAGGCCGCCCAGCGCAAGTACGCTTCGAAGATCTCGGCTGTTGCGGTGGTCCGCTGCTCTACACGATGTCGAACTGACAGCGAGCCCCTGGCGCGTTTGCGAGTCGTTGGTCAGCTGTGGCGAGCGAACAGCCCAGGGCTTCGGCGAGCGCGACGTAGCAAGCGTCGTACGCGCTGGCGTTGTCACGCAGCTCCCATGCACGGCGCAGCAGTGCTGCGGTCGGGTAGACGATGATCGGCAGGTTCAACAGGTCGTCGATCGCGTTCGTGGCTTGCGTTGCGGTCAGCGCGCCGGTCAAGAGTTGACGACGGATAACCGAGACTGCCTCGACTCGGAGCAGATCGGGTGCAGCGAGCGATTGCCCCTTGATTCGGGCACGACATGCCTCACCGTCGGGCCCGCCGTCGGCGACGGCAGGAGCGATCACCGATGCGTCAACGACGAGCACGTTCGTCCGCCATCGCGGTGACTGCGTCGGCTCGCGACAACCGGCCTTTCGATCGGTGCTCGATCCGGGCGATCATGTCGTCGATCGTCGGGGTCGCCACCATCGACGCCAGCTGGGCTGACAGGAATTGCTGCAGCGACTGGCCGGCGAGCTCGGCTCGTCGTACCAGTTCGTTGTGTACGTCTTCGGGAACTTCCCGGATCTGAACGTTCGGCATGCATGCATTATACATGCACGACGAGTTGACGGTCGAGTGATGTCTGCTGCCGTGCCAGCAACGTTGCTCGGAGTCGGGCGGGTGGCACCACGATGGCCGGGCGTCCCCGACGGCCGTCACCGTCAGGGTTGCTCGACGAGGATGGCGAGTCCGTCGAGTTCTTCTGCATGTTGGCCGCGTGCTCGCCGAGGCGGCGCTCAACGATCTCGCGTTCGCGGTCGGGCGGCACGAAAATCACTCGATCCGCAGGCCTGATATCGCACGAGCGATCACGAGCTGCTGGATCTCTGACGTGCCTTCGAAGATCGTGTGGATCTTGGCGTCACGGTGCCACCGCTCGACGGGGTACTCGCGGGTGTAGCCATAACCACCGAGGATCTGGATGGCCTCTTCGGTCACCCGGACAGCGGTTTCGCTGGCCTTGTACTTGCTCATGCTGCCCTCGCCGTTCTTGAAGCCGCCGTTGCGAGCGAGCCATGCCGCGCGCCAGATCAGCAGTCGGGAGGCATCGATTTCGACCGCCATGTTGGCGAGCTTGAACGCGATCGCCTGGTTCATGATGATCGGGCGACCGAAGGCGACCCGCTCCTTGGCGTACTCGAGCGAGTACTCATAGGCAGCACGAGCGATGCCGAGCGCCTGGGCGCCGACCGACGGGCGGGTTGCTTCGAACGTCGCCATGGCGGGCTGCTTCCCGCCGCTGTGTCCACCTTCACGGGCCCGAGCCAGCTTGGCGTCGAGCTTCGCTTTGCCACCGAGCAGCAGGTTGCCGGGCAGGCGGACGTCGTCGAGTACGACCTCGGCGGTGTGCGATGCCTTGATGCCGTGCTTTTTGTACTTCGCCCCCTGGCTGAGACCTTTGGTGTTGGGCGGGACGATGAAGCTCGCCTGACCGCGACCCTTGAGCTCAGGGTCCACGGCGGCGACCACCACGTGCACGTCGGCGATGCCACCGTTGGTGATCCAGGCCTTGGTGCCGTTGAGCACCCATTCGTCATTGGCTTCGTCGTAGACAGCGCGGGTGCGCAGCGACGAGACGTCGCTTCCGGCATCGGGCTCGCTGACGCAGAACGCGCCGAGCTTGACATCGTCGGGCGTGCCGTAGCACTGAGGGATCCATTCCATGACCTGCTCGGGTGTGCCGTTGCCGCTGATCCCGGCTGCGGCGAGGGCCGAGCCCATGATCGCCATGCCGATCCCCGCGTCGCCCCAGAACAGCTCTTCGATCGCGACGGGCAGGGTGAGGCCGGTGTTGTCGGCCATTGCGTTCATCAAGAACTCGAAGCCGTAGAGACCGTTCTTGGCGGCCTCCTGGACGATCGGCCACGGGAACTCCTCACGCTCGTCCCACTCGTGCGCAGCCGGACGCATCACGTCCACGGCGAACTCGTGGACCCAGCTCTGGAGCTGGAGTTGATCGTCGTTGAGGGAGAGCGAGAAGTCAGCCATAGAGGTAAGTTACCACCGGGTAACCTTGCTTCCACGCTTCTCGCGCCGACAGCGATACGGCTCGATCGACGCCATCCTCCTCCGCTGTGTCACCATGTCAGGGGCGTTGCGAACACCGTTGTTCGCGACCTGCGCGCAGGGGGATGACGAATGACGAACAGGGTGCAACGAGGGTTCAGCGGCCGCGTGGTCGCCGGATTGTTGGCGGCGTCGCTCGTCGCGGCAGCGTGCTCCAGCGGCGATGATTCGGCAACCACGACGACAACCGTCGCTGGAATCGTTGCATCGACGAACGACACGACGAAGGACACGACGAACGACACGACCGCTGCGAGCGACGACCCGCCGACCACCGCCGTTGCCACAACCACTGCCGTCACGAACCCAGACACGGCGCTGGCGGAGCCCGATGCGGACATGGCATCGGCGCTCCAAGACGCAATCGCCGGGATCGAGGGCGGCTGCGATCCCCTCGACACACGGCTGTGTCTGCTGCCGTTCCCGAGCAACTTCAACACCGTCACCGACGAGACCACCGACACCGGGCTGCGGGTCGACTTCAAGCCCGACACCGCCGCAGCCAACGCCGGCGGCGTCCCGGTGACGTTCACCGAATGGAATCGCAACGACGGCTTCAGCCCCAACAGCGTGTTGCTCACCTACGTCCCCAACATCGATGCCGGGCAGAGCAACCTGCCCAAGTGGACCGATCTCGATGAGTCACTTGCTGACGATGCGACCGTCGTCATCATCGACAGCGAGACAGGCGACCGGGTGCCACTGTTCGCCGAACTCGATGCCAAGGCGGTCAGCGACACCGACCGCTCGCTCGTGATCCACCCGGCCGATGTCCTGCTCGAAGGCCACCACTACGTCGTCGCGATTCGTGGCCTCAAGGACAGCACCGGCACCGAGATCGAAGCCGGCCAGGTGTTCCGGGCCTACCGGGACCGGATCGCTGCAGACGGCCTCGAAAGCCGACGGGCCGTGATGGAGCAGACGTTTGCGACGCTCACCGACGCCGGCATCGCCCGCGACAACCTGTACCTGGCGTGGGATTTCACCGTCGCTAGCGAGCGCAATCTGAGCGAGCGGATGCTGAGCATCCGTGACCAGGCGCTGACGACCTTGGGCGATTCCGCAGCTCCTGCGTTCACCTCGACAGTCGCAACAGGCACCGACGACAACATCGCGTTTCAGATCACCGGCACGTACACGGTCCCCAACTTCCTGCTCGGTGACGGCGGCCCCGGCAAGGCATTCGACTATGGCGACAACACCGATCTCGATGCCCTTCCCGTGCAGAACGGCACCGTCGAGGTCGGCTATGCGTGCAACGTGTCGAACGCAACCAGAGCGTCGACCGAGCCGGCGCACCTCGTTCAGTACGGCCACGGCCTGCTCGGCAGCAACCTGGAGATCAGCGCCGGCAACGTGCGCAACTTCGCCAACGAGCACAACGTCGTGTTCTGCGCGACCAAGTGGGCCGGGATGAGCGAGGACGACATCGGCAATGCTGCATCGACACTCGGCGAGATCACCAACTTCAACACCGTGGCCGACCGGCTCCAACAGGGCGTGCTCAACCAGATCTTCCTGGGCCGGCTGATGACCCGTTCCGGTGGACTCGCAACGGTGCCCGAACTGACCCGCGCCGACGGCAGCCCGATGATCGACACCACTCATCTCGACTACGACGGCAACAGCCAGGGCGGCATCATGGGCATCATGCTCGCTGCGATTTCACCCGACCTCGAGCGAGTGGTCGTCGGCGTGCCCGGCATCAACTACAGCACGCTGCTGCCGCGCAGTGTGGACTTCGCGACCTACGAGGCGCTGTACAAGCCGGCCTATCCCAACGACCTCGACCGGATGGTCGGGCTCAACCTGCTCCAGATGCTGTGGGATCGTGGCGAGGGTGGCGGCTACGTCCAACACGTCACCGCCGACCCGTACGAGGCCACGCCGGCCAAGACCATCTTGCTCGACGTCGCGTTCGGCGACTGGCAGGTCAGCGAACTGACCGCCTTCACTGCCGCCAGGGCGATGGGCGCCACCATCCACCGGCCCGTCACCGCCACCGGTCGGAGCGAAGAAGTCGCCCCGGGCTGGGGCCTCGAATCCACCACCTACCCGAGTAGCGGCTCCGGCATCGTGGTCTGGGACAGCGGAGCGACACCGATCCCACTTGATGGCGTCCCGCCATCGCAGGGTCGTGATCCCCACGAAGATCCACGAGCCGACGCCGATGTCCGCACCCAGAAGGCCGCCTTCCTGTTCGACGACAACCTGATCGATGTCTGCAGCGGCCAACCCTGTACCGCTGACGCCCGCGACTGATCCGCGACTGACCTCTGCCGACCCCTGCCGACCCCTGCCGACCCTGCCGACCCCTGCCGACCCCTGCCGACCCCTGCCGCTGGCAGCGATTGTTGTGTGACGCACAACATCTGCTGCCAGCGATTGTGGCCTGCGCAGCAACGACCGTCATGGGTCACGGGACGGGGATGTTGAGCAGGCTCTGGGCGATTGTTCCGTAGATCAGGTTGGCGCCCAGTTTGTAGACGTGCACGCCGTCCCAGCGGTAGCCGAGGTCGGTGCTGATGTCCTTGTCGTTGCACCATGCAGCCGGGCCGGGGACGAAGGTGACGTGCGCCGGGTCGGCAGTTGCGGCCTGTCGGAGCAGATCGTTGACGTGGCCGGTTCGAGTGTCGTCGCCGCGCTCGGGCAGGGCGGGTACCCCGGCGCCCTTGACGTCGACGGGTCGCATGCACGGCACCTCCAACAGAGCAACCTGAGCGCCGCTCGCGATCAACGCATCGATACCTGTCTGCAGTTGGGCGAGGTAATAGGCGTCGGAGTCCGCGGTCGCGAAGGTGAGCGTGCGGTCCGCCAGTTCGAGGTCGAAGACGTCCCACGCGCCGACCACGACCAGGGCGACCTGCGCATCGGCCGAAGCAGCGGCGCTTCCCCACTTCGCGGCCCAGCCTTTGCAATTGCCGAACGAGCGATTGAATGTGGACCGGGCCGAGATCACCTTGCCGGTGTCGAACACGCCACATCCCTCGACGGACCCGTCGGAGATCCTGAACGTGCTGTCGATTCCATCCGGCAAGTTGATCGCCAGCGAATGGGCCTGCGAGTCACCGACCACGACGACTCGACGCGGCAACGTTGCGAGCGTCGTCGTCGTGGCCGGCGTCGTGGTCGTCGGGAGGGCAGACACCGCACTGCCCCCCGGAGCCGTGACAGGAGCGACGGCCGGCAGCACGCTTGCTCCGGTCACGGGGTCTGTGATGGGCCGCAGCGTCGTGGTCGAAGTCGCCGACGAGTTGCCGATCGTCCCCGGTGCGACGAACTCGACGTCTTGTCCACCCTTGGCTTGATCGAAGTGATCGACCGACGCATACGCCGCGACGAGGACGACGACGACCGACAACGCCGAGATGCCAACGATCGTGGTGAGGCGCGACCGACGCTCGTGTTCGGCGCCGATCGCGTTGCGTGTGGTGCGCAGCCAACTGCCGATCACTCCTTTGCGGATCGGCGTCTCGATGTAGCGGTAGCTGGCCTCGGAGATCGCAACCGTGACGGCCATCCCTGCGAGAAACCTCGGCCAACTCCCAGAGTGGTACACGCGACCGATCACGAAAATCGGCCAGTGCCAGAGGTACAGCCCGTACGAACGCTGGCCGATCTGAGCGAGCGGCTTCCAGCCGAGAATCGCGCGGATGCCCGTCGCCGTCGGATACACGACGGCTGCGATCACCACCATCGACAGACTCGACACGATCGCCAACAGCCAGATGTAGACGTAGTCGGCCTCCAGCGAAGCGACCGCCAGGATGCAGACCAGCAACGCCACTGCACCGGCCGCGATGGGGTCGAGCCACCGGCCGACGGAGGCTGACGGTGAAGCCAGCCGCCACGGCCGCCACAGGAACGCGCACCCGGCACCGAGCAGCAAGCCGCTCGAACGCGTGAACGTGCTGAGGTAGAGGGCGTTGTTCGACACCTGACCATGCGCGAGCGATGTACCGACCATGACCGCCAGCGCGAGACCGACGAAGGCGTAGCCACGACTGCGGATTCGGCCGGCGCCGATGGTCATCGCCCCCACGAACACGAGCGGCCAGATGATGTACCACTGTTCCTCGACCGCCAGCGACCACAGGTGGCGCATCAATGGCGGATCGGACGACGAGAAGTACGGCACGCTGCCGAAGATCTGGCCCCAGTTGCCGACGTAGAAGATCGACCACGGCAGATCGCGCCGAAGCGTCGCCCGCTGCTCGGGCGAACCGAAGAGCAGTCCCCAGACTGCAACGGTCACGAGCATCGTCGCCAGTGCCGGGAACAGCCGTCGAGCGCGGCGGAGCCAGAAGTGTTCGAGGCTGACGCGTTGGTTCTTCTCCCGCTCGTCGAGCAGCAGCGACGTGATCAGGTAGCCGGAGACCACGAAGAACACTTCGACCCCGAAGAACCCGCCGGACATCCAGCCGAAACCAGCGTGGTACAGCATCACCGCAATGACGCTGATCGCCCGCAATCCGTCGAGCGACGGCTGATAACCCATCGACCTCGCACCACCCGGCGCTCGACCGGTTGTCTTGGCCGACACCCACGTTCCATCGAGGGTGGCGAGGCGCCGCAGTGCCGGCAAACCTGCTGTGTCGACCACGGAATCGACGCGTTCACTGATCATCGACGTGAAGTCTGGCCCAGTGAGACCCCTGATCGCGTGTCAACGGTGCCACACCCATCCGAACCAACAGAGGTCAACGACGGACGGCGGTTCCGGCCTTGGTGGTCTCGACCTGCCAACCATCGGTCTGCAACTCGGCGCGGAGAGCGTCGGCCGCTGCAAAGTCCTTGGCCGCCCGTGCGGCGTCGAGTGCCTCCGCCTTGGCGAGCACCTCGCGCGGTACTGCCTCAGCCACCTTCAGCACCAACCCGACAGCAGCGCACAAGTTCGACACCGTCGCCGACAGCACGGCCGCGTCGTCGAGATTGCCGGCATCGATCGCCGCGTTGCCACGGCGAGCGGCGTCGAACACGATGGCCATCGCGTTGACCGTGTCGAGATCGTCGTCCATCCGCTCCCGGAAGGCACTGAGCAGCGCTTCATCGACGGACCCGTGCGCGACCCCGGCGACGGCTGCGCGACGGGCGAACGTGTCGAGTCCGGCAAGCGCACGCTCGGCGGCTCCAACGGTCTCGGTGTTGACGCTGACCGGCGAGCGGTAGTGGCTCTGCAGCAGCAACAGCCGGTAACTGCGCGGATCCATGGTGTCGACCAGGTCGAGCAGGTTGGTGAAGTTGCCGAGGCTCTTCGACAGTTTCTCCCCCTCGCCGTCGACCACGAACGCGTGGTGCATCCAGTGATTGGCGAACACCTTGCCGAGGGCAACGGCCTGAGCCCGCTCGTTCTCGTGGTGAGGGAACTTGAGATCCTGACCGCCGGCGTGCAGGTCGAAGTTCTCGCCCAGCAGTTGCAGGCTCATCACGACGCACTCGCTGTGCCAACCAGGACGACCATCGCCCCACGGCGACGGCCAACTCGGCTCAACTGGTCCACCCTCGACCGGCTTGGTGAACTTCCACAGCGCAAAATCGGCCGAGTCGCGCTTGTTCTCGGCACCAACGACGGCGCGGTCGCCTCCACCTGACAGCATGTCCTCCAACTTTTGATGGGCGAGCAAGCCGTAGTCGGCGACCGAGCGGACGTCCATGTAGATGCCGTCATCGGTGACGTAGGCGGACTCGCCGTCGATCAACTCGCCGATCATCGACACCATGGCTTCGACGTATTCGGTGGCGTGGGGAATGTCGGTCGGCCGCAGGACTCCCATGGCGTCCATCGCCTGCCACCAGACCGCTTCACATTTCGTGGTGATGTCCTGCCACGGCCGCCCCTCGCGCTGGGCCCGCTCGATGATCTTGTCCTCGATGTCGGTGATGTTGGACACGTGGCGAACGGCGACGCCCGTCGATTCCAGATAGCGGCGAAGGATGTCGTACACCAGCGTGGCCCGGCCGTGACCGAGGTGCGGCGGGCCGTACACGGTGGGACCGCAGACGTACATGCTCACGGTTCCGGGCTCGCGCATCGCGAGCGGGCGGACAGTTCGTGTCGCAGTGTCGTACAGGCTCAACATGGTTGTAGAGCGTAGGCGCCCGTCACGCCGAGATCATCGGTCGTTTCCGGCCGTGTAATGTCCGGGTGGCGAACACGACGCACTGGAGGCTGCGAGATGACCGACCTGATGGATCCGATCCCGGTGATGCGACGAACCTCGCCGATGATGCGAAGCCGATGGGCCGCAGCCGGCGCCGCCATTGCCGTGACCGTCGGTGCGGGAACGGGGTTGATCGGCAGTGCCGATGCATCGATCGGCTCCGGGACGCGCACAACGTGTTCGTGGCGATCACGCCATGTCGATTGTTCGACACCCGCCCCGGCGATGACAACGTCGGGCCACGCACGTCGCCGCTCGCGCCGAACGACACATTCACGACGCCGGTTCGCGGCAATGTCGGCAACTGCATCGTGCCGGCCGATGCAACGGGCGTCGTGATGAATGTCACCGCAGTCGCGCCATCCGCCGGAACCTACCTGACGGTCTTTCCCGGGGATGTCACTCGACCGCTCGCATCCAATCTCAACGTGGCACCGGGCGCTCCCCCGACCCCGAACCAGGTGACAGTGCTGTTGGGCGCAGCACTCGGTGACATCAAGATCTACAACCTCACCGGCACCGTGCATGTGCTCGCCGACGTCGTCGGCTACTACGTCGATCACAATCACGACGACGCGTACTACACCAAGGCTCAGGTCGACGCTGCGATGGCCGCGGCTGCCGGAAAAGATGTGTGGGCGCAGATCAGTACTGCGGGTGCTGCGGTGTTCGGCTCGTCAGGGACGTTCACGGTGACGCACCCGGCGGTCGGAACGTACTGCATCCGAGTTCCAGTACCGGCGGCCTTGTCGGGTGCGATCGTGTCAGCGTCCACCGAGGGCTACTCATCCGGTGTGCCGAATTCCGCCACCAGCGGCTACGGCTGGGGCTCGGCCTGCAACCCACTGTCGACCGCCGGGTTCGCCGTGCTGCCCGTCTACGTCCGGACCGGCGCAGGGGTGCCGGTCGACGGAGCTTTCCACTTCTACATCCCGGCGCCGTAGCGACGGAACCTTCGATCAGCAGCGCACAAGGTCGCACGTGCGCACCGTCGGTCCATCTGGAGCGCTGCATCGAGCGGCGAGTTCGGTGACGTCGAGGGCGGCCACGGCGCCGATCACGATGATCGCTGGGGAGTCGACAGCGGTCACGGCCAGTTCTCCGATCCGACACCGGACGACGATCTGACGATCGGTGGTCGCGCGATGAATCGCGGCGACCGGGGTGTCGCGTGCCATCCCGCCGGCGATCAACTCGGCGGCGATCGCTGCGCGTTCGGCGACGCCCATCAGGATCACGATCGTCCCGCCGGCCTGTGCAAGCGCGCGCCAGTTGACCGGAATCTCGCCGCGTTGACGGTGGCCGGTGACGACGGTGAACGACGCCGACACACCCCGAAACGTGACGGGGATACCAGCGGCGGCCGGACCGGCGACGGCGGACGTAATGCCGGGCACGATCTCGCACGAGATGCCGGCTGCGGCGAGCACGATTGCTTCCTCTCCCCCGCGGCCGAACACAAACGGGTCGCCACCCTT
>JBDSDH010000008.1:0-8821 GCA_039920665.1 Ilumatobacteraceae bacterium | reverse complement strand
TGCCCGACACATCCCTTCATTGTCGGAGCGATCGTTCGGGCAGATCCAGCGCCGAGGTCAGCGCTCGGCGCCGAGTCGCCGTGCTCGATCGACGGCATCGAGGACGTCTTTCATCGCGTGATCTGGGTGATCGACGTCGCTCCACCACAACTCGACGACGTCCCATCCGAGACCGCGGAGCATGCGCTTGCGCTCATGATCGCGCTGGCGCGCGGCCGGCGTGGAGTGCCACTCCCAACTCTGGCACTCGACACCCACTTTCCAGCCGATGACGGCCAGATCCAGTTCAGCGAGGAGTCGTCCGCGAGCGTCGAAGATCGGCAGTTCGTCCTCCGTCTCGACGCCGTGGGTTCTCAACAGGCCACTCGCGAGACGTTGGAACCAGCTCCGCGGGAGCCGTTTGCCGGTGCGCTCGGCGAGCAGTTCCAACGCCTCGACCGGACCGTGCATGCCTCGCCGACGCCACCGCTCGAACACGTCGCTGAGTTCAGCCGGGGTGTGGCCGAGACGGAGGGCCGAATCGAAGGCCTGCCCACGTTTGGACAATCCGTACAGGCAGAGGTGGATCAGCGTGACGGCGACGCTCGTTGCCTTGATCGGTCCAACGAGCACCACGTCCTCGGGTTCGAGCACCCGCGACCGGTTGACCGTGATGTTCCTCGGCGCGTTGACGCGCCCGCGATTCGAGGTGATCACGATCAGGCGATCGACGTCGTCGAATCCGTCGAGTCTGTGCAGACGCGCCGACGCCGCGCCACCGAGCACAGCCGCCGACCCGGGCATCAGCGTCGCCGCCATCGCTGCTCGGTGCCATGTCGGCTCACTCCCTGCGTTGGCGAGCACACCCGGCGAGTGGCGCACCCAGAGCCCGCGTCGGACCAAGGTCTGCTGGCGCCGCAGACTCAATCCGGTCGTTCGGACCTGACGATCCGAGATGACGTCGTGTTGTGCCGCCATCAGCGCCGTCGCTCGGGCCAGCGGTGGCGGACCCTCGCCGTGGTCGCCGTGGTCGCCGTGGTCGCCGTGGTCGCCGTGGTCGCCGTGGTCGCCGTGCGCCGGCCGGGAAGGAAATCGTGCGCTCATCCATGACTGAGTGCTTCGAGATCCGGAAAATGGAAAAGATCTCGTACTGCCCGACGAATCGTGCCGATTCAAGATCGTTGCGTCGGGCAGAACTGCCGGCGGCGGCGGCCACATCTCAGCTGCCTGACCGAACTCGCTGAAAGCGGCTCGATCGATCGGACAGAACAAGTCGGAGTCACTGCAACCGGCTGAAACCCGCGCATGTCGAAAACGGACAACGGCCCCGGACCGAAGTCCGGGGCCGTTCGCCCAATTGTCAGAGCACTGTCAGGCGTTGGGCGCCTGTGCGTTCGCTGGAAGCGAACTCACATCATGCCGCCCATACCGCCCATGCCACCCATACCGCCCATGCCGCCGCCACCGCCGCCGGCCATGGCCGACTTCTTCTCGGGCTTGTCGGCCACGAGACATTCGGTGGTGAGCACCAGGGCGGCGATCGAGGCTGCGTTCTGCAGCGCCGCGCGGGTCACCTTGGCGGGGTCGATGATGCCGGCCTTGACCAGGTCCTCGTACTCGCCGGTTGCGGCGTTGAGGCCCATGTTGCCTTCGGCAGTCTCGACGTGCTGCACGACGACAGCACCCTGGAGACCGGCGTTGTCGGCGATCGTGCTGAGCGGCGCCACGAGCGACTCCCAAACGATCTTGGCACCAGTGGCCTCGTCGCCCTCGAGCGAGTTGACGACGGCGAGGACTGCGGCACGGCTGCGAATGAGCGCCGTTCCACCACCGGCGACGACGCCTTCTTCGATGGCTGCACGAGTCGCAGACACGGCATCTTCGATGCGGTGCTTCTTCTCTTTCAGCTCGACCTCGGTGGCAGCGCCGACCTTGATGACCGCAACACCGCCGGCCAACTTGGCCAAGCGCTCCTGCAGCTTCTCGCGGTCCCAGTCCGAATCGGTGTTCTCGATCTCGGCCTTGATCTGGTTGACGCGGCCCTTGACATCGTCGGACTCACCGGCGCCGTCGACGACGGTGGTGTTGTCCTTGGTGATGATGACGCGCTTGGCACGGCCGAACAGATCCAGCGTGGCGGTGTCGAGCTTGAGCCCGACCTCTTCGCTGATGACCTGACCACCGGTGAGGACCGCGAGGTCCTGCAGCATCGCCTTGCGGCGATCGCCGAAGCCGGGGGCCTTGACGGCCGAAGAGTTGAACGTGCCGCGGATCTTGTTCACGACGAGGGTGGCAAGGGCTTCGCCCTCGATGTCCTCGGCAATGATGAGCAGCGGGCGACCGGTCTTCATCACGAGCTCGAGGGCCGGGAGCATTTGCTGCACCGAGCTGATCTTGCCGTTGTTGATGAGGATGTACGGATCGTCGAGCACTGCTTCTTGACGCTCCGGGTCGGTCACGAAGTACGGCGAGAGATAGCCCTTGTCGAACTGCATGCCCTCGGTGAACTCGAGTTCGGTACCGAAGGTGTTGCTCTCTTCGACCGTGACGACGCCGTCTTTGCCAACCTTGTCGATCGCGTTGGCGATGACTTCGCCGATCGAGGCATCGGCAGCCGAGATCGTGGCGACAGCGGCGATGTCGCCCTTGTCGTCAACTTCCTTGGCCTGGCTCTTGATGCTCTCGACCGCAGCCGCAACTGCCTTCTCGATGCCGCGCTTGAGGCCCATTGGATTGGCGCCGGCAGCGACGTTGCGCATGCCCTGGTGCACCATTGCCTGAGCGAGAACCGTGGCGGTCGTCGTGCCGTCACCGGCAACGTCGTTGGTCTTGGTGGCGACTTCTTTGACCAACTGGGCGCCCATGTTCTCGAAGGGATCGTCGAGTTCGACTTCCTTCGCGATGGACACACCGTCGTTGGTGATGGTGGGTGCGCCGAACTTCTTGTCGAGGACGACGTTGCGGCCCTTCGGCCCGAGCGTGACCTTGACCGTGTCGGCCAACTTGTTCACACCGGCTTCGAGGGCGCGACGAGCCTCTTCGTCAAATTTGAGAACTTTTGCCATGTGGCTGCGCTGCCTTACTTGGTGACGATTGCGAGGACATCACGGCTGGTCAGGATCAACAGATCCTCGCCGTCGATGGTGACTTCGGTGCCGCCGTACTTGCTGTACAGGACGGTGTCGCCGACGGTGACGTCGAGCGGGCTGTGGGCGCCCTTGTCGTCGCTCCAGCGGCCCGGGCCGACGGCGATGACGGAGCCCTGCTGGGGCTTTTCCTTGGCGGTGTCGGGAATCACGAGGCCAGAGGCAGTGGTCTGCTCGGCTTCGTTCGGCTTGACCACGATGCGGTCGTCCAGCGGCTTGAGGCTCATGTTGAGAACTCCATGTGTTGTTGTTGGCAATCCCATCGCCTTGGGTGGGTGACCGGCAGGCGTTAGCACTCGACGAGTGCGAGTGCTAATGGTAGGGGTTCGAGCACGTCGTTGGCAACCGCAAGCCACGACTTCACCGTGACTCGATGGTGGCTGCGTCAGTCACCTGATCAGTCGACTGATCAGTCGACTGAGGCGATACCGATTGCGTCATCCAGTTCGCCGTCGATCTCGTCGTCACCGACTGGTGACGGCGATGCCGACACGAGGCCGGGGGCGATCACCAGTACTTCGTCGACCTCGCTCAACGACAGCGGTTGCGACTTGGCCGGGTTGACGACCACCGTGCCGTTCGCAAGTCGGTAACCGATCGCGCTGTCTCCACGTGACGATGCCGTCGCGACGACATCGGCGAACGAGGTGGCGAGGTGGGCGCCGTAGATCGGAGTCGGGCGCAGTTCGATCGTGCAGCCCTCGCGGTCGAACAGGTCGAGGAACACCTGGCTCAACTCCTGACGTTCGCTCAATTGGGCCAGCATCAGGCTGGTCAGTTCGTCGCTGACGACGAAATCATCGACACCGGTCGCCTCTGCGAGCGGGGCGTTGTGCTGATCGAGCATCTCGGCCACGATCCGCACCGGTCCGACATCGTTTGCCTGGCGAACCTCGTTGAAGGCGAGCAGCGTCAACAGCGTGCGGGCATCTGCCTCGTCGTCATCGAGCACGTTGCGGTAGCCGAGCACGATGACCTCGTGGAACGCTCGACGAGCAGCGTGGGCGGCGATGAACTCCGGGCCACCAACGCGCTCGCTGACGTCGAGCTTGACGTTGCGAGTGGTGAGTTCGCTGCGAACCGCGGCAACGTCGACGAGATCCGGATCGAGCATCAACTCGATCGTGGTCCGGTCGTCGAGGAACTCGTCGAGTTCGCTGATCACTCGCGGCCCGAGGCTGCTCCAGCCGGCGATCACGATCCGCCGTTCGCGGGTCTCGATGCCCGGCGCCACCATCGGGCGCACGACGGGGGTCACGCTGATCGGCGACGGCACGAACGTCGAGTCGTCCTCGGCGATCGCGATCAGTTGATCGTCGACGGCGAGCACGGTGTCGGGAGCCGGGTTGAGCACGACAGTGCCGGACACACCGAGAATTCCGATCACGGCGCACCGCTCGAATGCCAATTGCGCTGCCGCATACGTCGCGCCCGCCAGCTGCGCGAAAGGAGCGAAGTACAGCTCGTCACCCTCGAAATCGAGCAGCTCACGGAACACCCCGCTGAGGCCACGCTGGCGACAGGCCTGGGCGGTGAGTTCGGCCACCACGTTCTCCGAGCTGACCGTCACCAACCCACCACCGAGCAGCGAGCGCAACGACTGAGCGGTACCGGAATCGACCACTTCCGCCACGATGTGCGCCCGTTTCGTGCCGTCCTCGGGGCCGCGAGCGGCACGCAGGCCGAGCAGCGCCTTGACCGTCAGGGTGTCGCTTCCACCGCCGACGATGACGATCGATCGCGCCTGTTCGAGGTTGGCCATCTCCAAGTTCGCCGCCGCCCACGGCACACCGCTGCGGCAGACGATGCGGGTGGTCTTGGCATCGGGGATCAGGTGGCGAAGGGTCTCTTCCATCTCGGTCTTGTCGACATCGGCGAGGATGACGACCGCAGCATTCTTGTGACTCTCGTTGGCGATGACGAGCTGGCTGACGATGGCCGGCACCCGGCTCGACCACCCCAGGATCAGCGTGTGCCCACGCTCGATGACCTGGCTCCGACCCTTGCGCAACTCGGTGATCTGCTGATCGACCGCGCTGGCGATGAGGCCGATCAGGCTTCCGGCGATGAACACGCCGCAGATGGTCACGAACAGCCCGATGAGTCGGGTCGGCCAACCGACCTCGCCGACGAATGTTCCGGCATCGAGCACGCGGGTGAGCGATTCCCAGAGCGCCTCCGGGAATGACAACGCGGTCTTGCCGGCGCCGCCGACACCGGTCATCCGGAACACCGTCAGGACCAGAGCGGTGAACACGATGACGGCCACCGTCAAGAGCCCGAGCCAGGTGATGACGACCGATGGCCCGCGGGACAGCGCTGCATCGAACCGGTAGCGCAGCCGCCTGGCCAGCGTGGGCTTCGATTCGCTCGGAGCTGCGCTCGGGTTTCTCATTGGTTGGTTGTCTGTCATGGCCCGTCTCCGCCGTGTGTTCGCGGCCAGCGATTGTGGCACGTCGACGTAGTGTTCACGGCGATGGAGACCACCTCGACCTCAGCGCGCGCCAAGCCGCTCGTGTTGACGGTGGACGACGAGGAACACATCACCGAACTGATCGCGATGGGTCTGGGGTTCAACGGATTCGACGTTCTGCGCGCCTCGACCGGGCGGGCGGGCCTCGCCGCGATCGAGGCGCATCGGCCCGATCTCGTCATCC
This sequence comes from Ilumatobacteraceae bacterium, assembly GCA_039920665.1. Lineage (GTDB taxonomy): Bacteria > Actinomycetota > Acidimicrobiia > Acidimicrobiales > Ilumatobacteraceae > WLMZ01. Next base: position 3,039 of record JBDSDH010000008.1, on the reverse strand, counting down.
TCGATGTGATGTTGCCCGACCTCGACGGCTTCGAGGTCGCGCGCCGCCTGCGCCAGAGTGAGCGCAGCGGCACCCGTGTGCCGGTGATCTTTCTCACTGCCAGAGACGCCACGGCCGACAAGGTCGAAGGGCTCCGTCTGGGCGTCGACGACTACGTGACGAAGCCGTTCTCGATCGAGGAGTTGATCGAGCGGGTCAAGGCCGTGCTGCGCCGCTCGGGGGCGATGGGACCGAGCGACCGTCGGCTCAGCTACCACGACCTGATTCTCGACGACGACACCCGAGAGGTGTGGCGCGGCGACCGCCTGATCGAACTGACCGTCACCGAGTTCAAGCTGCTGCGGTATCTGCTCGCCAACGCTCGCCAGGTGTTGACGCGCGATCAGATCCTGGAAGCGGTGTGGGACTACGCCTTCGCAGGCAACGCAAGCGTGCTCGAAACCTATATCAGCTACCTGCGTCACAAGATCGACACCGAGGAGCCGGCGTTGATCCACACCGTCCGCGGTGTGGGCTACAGCTTGCGTCTCCCCGGCGGTCGTTGAATCAGTCCATTGCGGCGTCGAACGCCCCGCCCGCTGTCAGTGCGAGCGGGATCCGGATCGTGAACACCGCTCCCCCGTCGAGCGCATTGGCAACCGAAGCCGACCCGGCGTGTTCGGCGGCGATGCTGGCGACGATCGCCAATCCAAGACCCGAACCTGCGCCGACCCGCGCCGAATCGGCCTGCCAGAATCGGTCGAACACATGCGCAGCAGCGTTCGGGTCGAGGCCGGCTCCATGGTCGCGCACCTGGATCACGGCTTCGACACCGATGACTCGCGCCGAGATCTCGATCGAGGTGCCGGTCGGCGTGTGTCGGATCGCGTTCGTGACGAGGTTCGCCAGCGCCTGGCGAAGATGATCGGCGAACCCGTCGACCACGACCGGTTCGGGCGCAGCAAGTGTGACCGGTCGATCCGGAGCGGTGGCCCGGGCGTCGCTACAGGCATCGGCCGCCAGGACGGCGACATCCACCGGAGTACGCTCGCCGAGCCGTTGCTCGTCGAGTCGAGCGAGCAACAGCAGGTCTTCGACGAGTACCTTCATCCGCGCCGATTCCTGCTCGATCCGGCGCATCACGAGCGGCAGGTCGAAGTCGGGGTGGTCTCCGCCGAGACGGAACAATTCGGCAAAACCCTGGATCGATGTCAGTGGGGTGCGCAGTTCGTGCGAGGCGTCGGCAAGGAACTGGCGCAGCTTGAACTCGGTCGCCTCGCGCTCGTTGAAGGCGACCTCGATCTCGTCGAGCATCGTGTTCAACGCGAGGCCCAACTGCCCGACCTCACTGCGGTCGTCCGACGGTGTCACCCGCTGAGAGAGCGCTCCGGCGGTGATCGACCGGGTCGAGGTGGCCATTTGCTCGAGCGGCCGCAGTCCACGGCGGAGGATGAACCACGAGCCGACGGCGAGGATCACGAGCAGTCCTGCCGCAGCGAGGGCTTCGATCAGGGCGAACCGGTGTAGCGAGTTGGTCACATCGGTCGTCGGGCTCGCGACCACCACTCGATAGGCATCGCCGGCTTCATCGACCACCACCTTGGTGACCAGCACCCGCCATTCGCCGCTGCCGATCGATGATCCCGTTGTGAACAGTCGGTTCTTCTGATCCGTGCCGATCAGATCCACCGGCAACGCTGGTCGGTCGATCGAGTCAGCCTCTTGGACGCCGACGAGCACGACCGATGCATCCTGCACGACCGTTCCGTTCGGATCGACGAGTTGGGCGTATGTACCCGCCGGCGCCGTCGCTCCACGAGTGCCGATGCCCGGCACGGCAAACCCTTCACGTCGCAGCAATTCGGTCGCGACGGACGGGAAGGCGTTGCGGAGTTGATCGTCGAGACGGTCGTGTTCGGTACGGGAGTAGACCCCGTAGGTCGAAAACCCGAAGATCGCCAGGCCGATGGTGAGCAGCACCACCAGCCCGGCGACCAAACGCAGACGGAGCGTCATCGGTCCTTCGCGGCCCGGGCATGGAGTACGCGGAGGGAGAAACCAGGTGAGTGAGAGTTCATCGACGCTTTGCTATCACGCCGCGTTCCGGAGTTGGGCGACGATCTTCATCGCACCGTTGATGGGGATCGCAAAGCCGATGTTCTCGGCGGTCACATTCGCCGAACTGGCTGCCCCGGCGCTGTTCATACCGATCACTTCGCCGTTGGCGTTGAGGAGCGGGCCACCGGAGTTGCCGGAACTGATCGCCGCATCGGTCTGGATGAGGTGGTTGAGCGTCCCCTTCTCGACATCGATCGAGCGGTCGAGGGCCGAGATGATGCCCTTGGTGACCGACACGCCTCCCTCGAGTGCGAGTGCGTTGCCGATCGCAACGGCATCTTCGCCGACGACTACGGCATCGGAGTCGCCGAGCTTGGCCGGGATCAGTCCACTCGCCCCGACCAAATTGAGCAGGGCGACATCATTGGCGGTGTCGGCGCCGACCAGATCGGCCCGATAGGCGGTGGCCGTACCGTTGGCATCGGTGATGGTCACCTGGATCTTAGTGGCATCGGCAACGACGTGGGCGTTGGTCAGGATCTCACCGTCGGCGGTCAACACGATGCCGGTGCCGGCTGCTTCGCCAGTGCCACGACGGAAGCCGTCACTGACTTCGATCTTGGTTTGGATGGTCACCACGGACGGTTCGACCGCCTTCACCAACGAAGTGACATCGAGTTCGCCGCCGGCATAGGAAAGCGGCGCTGCGGTCGCCGAGGTGGCCGGCGTCGAATTGTCGTTTGCCAGGGTGGCGCCGGCATAACCGGCACCACCGCTGGCAATGACAGCGGCGACCACCAACACTGCGACGAGTGCAGACCGCCGTGAGCGGTCAGGACCATGCTTGGCGGAAACAAGCGGTCCTCGGGAGTCGAGCGGGAGGCGGGATCCGTTCGACTCATTGGATGCAATCGGTGGCAGTTGGTTGGTGGGCGGCGCCCAAGCAGGTCCCGACGGCCACGGGGAGGCGGTGCGGCCGGCGTTTCCTGCAGTGTCCGCTGT
>JBDSDH010000007.1:0-4792 GCA_039920665.1 Ilumatobacteraceae bacterium | reverse complement strand
TCGAGATCGGTCTTCGTCGCCTCGTATTCGACGTGGACCCGCTCGAGTTGGGTCTCGATCGTCTCGACAACGGGCGGGAGCAGGCCGTGCAGCGCATAACGGTCGCGCTCTTCGGCGGTGAACGCAGTGCCCTTGTTGCGGAACCGGTTGTGGAGCAACGCCCGACCGCTCAATTCGGTCACCGCATCGTCCGCCATCGGCTCAGACATTCGAACCGTTGGTGATGATGCCGCGGAGATGCGGCCAGGCAGCGGCAAAGCCCGGATGCAGTTCCTTGCGCTCGACATGATCGAGGTGGACCCATGCCACTGCGTCGGTCTCGAAGTTCGCGGACTCGCCGAACATGTCGCCGACCTCGATCACCATTGTCGTATAGGTCCAGTCGGCGCTCGGAGCGAAGACGTACTCGCCGACGAGACGATGTTCGCTGGGGACGGTGCCAACCTCTTCCGACGCCTCACGCAAAGCGCCCTCGTACACACCTTCGCCTTCATCCAGCGCTCCGCCTGCGCACGACCAGGTGCCGCCCTCGTGCGCGAACCCGGATCGCAGTTGCAGCATCACGTGCGGATCACCGTCGCGCATCGTCACGAACACCACGCCCGCAGCGCCGAATCGGCCCCACCGCACGTGGCCGTCGCTGCACCGGATGAACCCGTCTCCACTCTGCCGATTCTGCACACACCAACCCTGCCATATCGGCTGCGCCACCCGGACTTCGCGAGACCCCGGCTTTCGGGTGCTGCCGGTCGCGATCGACCGCTCGATCTCTGCCGTGCTCGCCGCCCGAGTTACGGTGGTATTGCGATGATCACTGAGTTCCCGATCGACCCTGATGCGCCACGCTGGTTCCAGAAGGCGCTTGCGATTCCGTTCGACGAAGGTTGGGTGACGATCGACGGGGCGCGGGTGCACTACCTCGCCTGGGGCGAAGTCGGCCGCCGGGGATTGGTGTTCGTTCACGGCGGCGGTGCCCAAGCGCATTGGTGGACCCATGTGGCGGCGTTGTTCGCCAGCGAGTTCCGGGTGGTCGCGATCGACCTCACCGGTCACGGCGACAGCGATCACCGCGATCACTACGAGTTCGAGCAATGGTCCGACGAAGTCGTCGCCGTCGCCGCTGATGCCGGGGTCGCCGGACAACCGGTGGTGGTCGGCCACAGCATGGGCGGGATGGTCACCATCGTGACGGCCGCCCGCCATGCCGACCGGGTGGCCGGTGTGATCATCGTCGACTCGCCGGTGTCCAAGCCTGATGCCGAGGTGCAACATGCCCGGCGGGACAATTTCGGTCGCCCGCGCGTGTATCCCACGGTGGAGTTCGCGATCAGCAGGTTCCGCCCGGTGCCGGAGCAGCGCAACAACCTGCCGTTCGTGATCGACCACGTCGCCCGCCGCTCGTTGCAGCAGGTCGAGGGTGGCTGGGAATGGAAGTTCGACCGGAACATGTTCGGCTCGTTCGAGGGTGGCATGCGCGGTATCGCCCTGCCGTACCTGCGCCAGGTCACGTGCCGCTTCGCATTGCTGCGTGCCGAGTACGGCTTGGTCACCGCAGACATCGGCGCGGAGATGTACGAAACGCTCGGCCGAGTCGCGCCGGTGATCGAACTGCCCCAGTCCGGGCACCACCCGATGCTCGATCAGCCGTTGGTGTTGCTCACCGCGCTGCGGTCATTGCTCGCCGATTGGGACCACTCAGAGCCCCATCGACCGCCGAGCGGCTGAGTCAGCGATTGAACTGTGGCGGTCGCTTCTCGCGATGCGACGCAATGCCTTCGAGGACATCGGGGCCACCGAAGCCGAGGAACTCGTACGCGAGCGATGCATCGAAGGCAGGGCCGGCCTGGCGGTACCAGTGGTTGAGCGTGTGCTTGGTCCACTGCAGAGCGCTCTGGGCCATGCCCGCCAATTGCACCGCGATCTCCATCGCCCGGTCCTGAACGGAATCGTCGTCGACGCACAACGACACCAGTCCGATTCGTTCGGCTTCCTCGCCGGACAGCGAATCGCAGGTCAGCAGGTAGTACTTGGCCTTGGCCATCCCGCACAACAGCGGCCAGCAGATTGCGGCGTGATCGCCCGCTGCGACGCCGAGTCGGGTGTGACCGTCGATGATCTTCGCGGTGCGCCCGGCGACGGATACGTCCGCGAGCACCGCCGCGACCAATCCCGCTCCTACGGCCGGACCGTGGATTGCCGAGACGATCGGCTTCGAGCAGTCGATGATGTTGTTGACCAGATCGCGCGCCTCACGCATCACCCTGGTTCGGTTCTCGAATCCGCCGGTCGTCATCGAGTCGAGCAGGTCGAACGAGCCGCCCGACGAGAACCCCTTGCCGGCGCCGCGAACGAGCGCGACTCGGGTCTCTGGGTCGCGGTCGACCGAGGTCCACACGTCGGCGATCTCGCGATGCGCGGCCGGCGAGACGGCGTTCAAGCCCGGCGCGTCGAACGTGATCCGGAGTACGCCGTCTGCAGGGCGGTCGAATTGGAAGCTCGGGTAGAGCGATGCGTAGTCGATGGTCATGGATGCTCCTGGTGTCGTCGATCCGACGGCTCGGTCGAATCGAGTGTTGTCCGCCGCTCATGGCTCAAGCGACTTCGTCGATCAAACCCCACCCAAGCGCAGTCGAAGCAGACACCCGAGCACCGCTGAGCGCGAGGTGCAACGTGGCCTGGCGGCCGATCCGGCGAGGCAGGCTGACCGTCCCGCCGGCGCCAGGAATCAATCCGAGTTCCAGTTCTGGCAGAGCGATCACGGTGTTCGGATCGGCGATGACGCGACGGGCGAATGCAGGCAACTCGATCCCGGCGCCCATGCAGTTGCCGTGCAGCCTCACGGTGGTGCGATCCGCAAGGCGGTGGACCAGGCGCGCCGGCGATCGGGTCAGCCGCGTCCGATGGGCGGTGGCCGGATCATCGAACAAGCCGAACTCACCGAGGTCGCCGCCGCTGCTGAACGAGGGACCACGGCCCGCGAGATGGACGCTCGTGATCGTTTCGTCAGCGATCGCGACGGCGAGCATCTCGCAGAGTGCGTCGCGCATCGACCTGCTGAACGCGTTGTGACGGTGTGGCCGGTCGAGCTCGATCACCAGTTCGTCACCCACCCGTTCTGCGATGGCGGCAGGTCGATCGTCGGGTTCCGGTGGCGCGTATCGCGTCGACATCGTCGCACGCCAGGTCGCGAACTCGGGGCCGCTCTGGAGCACCGAATAGACGGCCGACTCGGCGGCGAGCGCAGCCTCGACCCCGAGGTGCTCGCCCTGTCGCAACAACACCGCCAGCGATGTCGACGCGATCGGATGGCGCTCGATCATCGCCAGGATCGGGTCGAGATAGGGATCGTCCGGATCGACCACGATGTCTGCGGACTCGCAGATTGCGTGTGGCCGATGACGAATTGCGATGACGACGATCGGCAACGAGCCGGGCATCGGTTTCGAATACTCGCCGTCATCGTGAAAGTCGTTGGTGTCGACGAGGACGGCATTCGTTCCGGCTGCGATGAGGTCGTCTGCGTAGGGTGAGTGCAGGAGTTGTGCGAGTTCACCTGTCGAGATCGAGGCCGTTGCGATGGAACAACAGTACGTCGCCGGAGTCTCGGAGCACACGGACGAGCACGTGGCCGACGTCGAAACGGCGTCCGGCAGCTGGAGTGCATCCGGCGCAGCAGGGCTGTCCGGTCGCGCCGGTGACAATCCGCTGCCGGTTCCTGCCCGGTTGGTGCAGGGTGTGATCGACCACGGAGCAGCGATCGGGGAGTTGAGCGAATCGCTCGGTCGACGAGTGGACCTCGATTGGTTGGCGTTGCTCGGTGAGCGAGCGGCAATCGCCGGCCTGTCGCGGGGTGGCGACGTGAGCTGTGGCGGGGCGACTCGTCTGCTTTCGACAGCCACGGATTGGATTGCCCTGTCCCTGGCTCGCCCCGACGACATTGCGTCGATGCCGGCTTGGCTCGAAGCATCTCTGCCCGACGACGTCGACGAGTTGTGGGTCGAGATTACCCGTTGCGTCGCGAGTCGCGAAGCGGTGGAATTGATCGATCGGGCATGGCTGCTCGGATTGCCGGCATCGAGAGTGGGGGAGCGAGTGGCCGACCGGCCATCGATGCGGTCAGCGGTGATGACCCCGGTTGCCACTGGCGCCGTTGGTACGACACGACTCGACGAATTGCTCGTCGTTGATCTGTCGTCGCTGTGGGCCGGCCCGTTGTGCGCGAACTTGCTCGGACTCGCCGGCTGTCGGATCGTCAAGGTCGAGAGTACCGGTCGACCCGATGGTGCGCGGTTCGGTTCGACGGAGTTCTACGAAGTGCTCCACGGTGGTCACGAGAGTGTTGGGCTCGACTTCACATCAGCGCAAGACCTCGTGGCATTGCGAGCGTTGATCGAACGCGCTGACATTGTGATCGAAGCGTCGCGACCGCGGGCATTCGCCGCGTTGGGTGTCGATCGAGCCACCGTCGACGGGCCGGCCGTGTGGCTCTCGATTGCCGGCCACGGCCGGGACGTCGACGACGCGCAACGAATCGCGTTCGGTGACGATGCGGCGGCAGCGGGAGGCCTGGTCACGGAGGACGCCGACGGGTTGTGCTTCTGCTGCGACGCGGTGGCGGATCCACTGACGGGAATCGTCGCCGCGCACGCCGTGCTCGACGCCCTGGTCCGGGGCGGGAGATGGGTCGTCGATGTCGCGCTCAGCGGTGTTGCGGCGTCGATGTCGGCGGGGCCAATGGTGTCCCTCGACTCGGATGCGATCGCTTCGCCGCGCGCTCGTGCGGTGGTCCGGG
>JBDSDH010000006.1:0-5469 GCA_039920665.1 Ilumatobacteraceae bacterium | reverse complement strand
GCCCGTGGCCGGACCCGTCCCGTGTGTACTGCGATTGCGAGCGTGGCGCCGAGCAGGATCTCGGCAGCTCGCGCAGGGCTGGCCCAGTAGGTGGCATCGGTCCCCCAGATCAGGCTGATGATTGGGGCCGCAATGGCGAACACCACGGTCAAGCCGGTGATCACCGACAGCAGGCTGCGGCCCGTGCGCCGGGCGATCCGGAACAGGCCCCAGAACGCGAACGGCCATATCCAATAGAACTGTTCCTCGATCGCGAGCGACCAATAGTGGGCGAGCGGCGAGATCAAGCCGGCCTGCTTGCTCTGCAGATCGGTGTAGCTCTCGCCGGCGAACAACTGCACCCAGTTGGCGACCTGGAACAGGGCCCCCAGGCTGTCGCGACGGAGGTGGTCGATGCCCTTCCAGACGTGGAATGCGCCGAGGATGCACACCGCGGCGATGCACACCAGGCTGGCCGGCAACAGTCGACGCAGGCGGCGTGCGTAGAACGTCCGCGCAGCAACTCGGCCAGTGCCGTCGACTTCGTTGACGAGCAGCGACGTGATCAGGAACCCCGACAGGGTGAAGAAGATCGAGACCCCGAAGTAGCCGCCCTTCATCCACGAGATGTCAGCATGGAACAGCAGCACCATCGTGACTGCCACCGCCCGAAGTCCGTCGAGTGCCGGTTGATGCGCGAATCGTCTGGCTTGCGGCGTGGTCGGTGGTACCGATATTGGTGCCGATTCGGCGCGCGTCGTGCTGATCTCCAGATCGCCGGTCACGTGACGTTCAGCCGGAGGTTGCAGACGCAGTGATGCGTGCTGGTGCCTGGACTGCCAACGACGCATCGGACGACTCCGGCAGCAGCGCACTGCGGAAGAAGCCGAGCACGTGATCGAGTCGCTGTTCGAGTTTTGTTGTCGACAGCGGGTCGTCGTCGAGCAAACCGCCCAGGAACGGGGCATCGCTGAAATAGCTGAGCAGCGCTCCGTAGCCGGTGAGCAACAGTTGCTCGGGATCGTGCTGGCGGAACGTTCCGGCGTCCATCTCCCGCTGGAAATATGCCGCTGCGTTGTCAAACCCGGGCCGCATCACACCGGACAGATCGATACCGAGGTGGGCACCGTTGTCGAGCGCCTCACGGCGCATCAGGCGCACATAGTCGGGGTTGTCACTGAAGAACCGGAATCCGGCAGTGAGCACGGACTCGACCTTGTTCCAACCCCTCTCCGTACTCGAAATCGCATCGGCAAGGCGATCGAACCAATCTGACAGCAAACGCTCGAACACCTCGCCGTACAGCACTTCTTTGGACGCGTAGTGGTGGAGCAGGCTCGGCCGCCGGATTCCCACGGCAGCCGCGATGTCATTGAGCGAGGTGCCGTCATAGCCCGCCTCGGCGAAGCAGTGCAACGCCTCGAACACGATCAGATCCCGCGTCGACAGGTGATCCGGCACATCGACCATTGGCCGTACTGTACAGCCGAGCGTGTCATCACCTCCGCCAACTCATCTGGGCCAACTACCCTCAACCTGATGCAGATCGTTTCCGCCCTCTTCGTCGAGAATTTCGCCCTCCGTCAAGCTCCCGGACCATCGACCCGAATCGATCTCACGGGCGCGATGTTCTCGATGGCGTCACCGTCGCCTGTTCCTGTCACCATCGATCCTCACCTCGTCGCCCTGATCTCGTGTCCGCCGGACGAACCCGGCAGCGGCGTGTTCGAGGTCGTGTTCCGCAAGGGTCCTCACGAGACCGACGAGCAGGTCGCCCGAAACGTCAGCCCATTCACGGTCGATCCCGGCAAGTTCACCTACCGACTCGTCAAGGGCGACCTCGAGTTCACGGCCTACGAGCAGATCTTCGCCCATTGCCGGATCGACAAGGGCTCGTGGCATCTGGTGCCGTTCACGCTCCTGCCGCCTGTGGCCTGAGCAGGCTTGCCCCGCGCCGAATCGTTGTTTGCTACCGTCACCCGATGAATCTGCAGTGGACCTTCACTCGTCGACTCGCCGCGTTGGCATCGATCGGAGGTTTGCTGATCGTGCCGATCGCGTCCACGATGGAGTCGACCATCACGGCGCCACCGGTCGTCGCAGAGGGTTCGGCCGAGTTTCCGACGATCGATGGGATCGCCTCTGGCATCGGTATTCGTCCGTCGGGTTCGGTCACCGAGCTGTTGGTTGCCGGTCGCAGCGGGGTCGCCGCAGACGCCAGTGCGGTCGTGCTCAACATCACCGCGACCGCACCACAGGGAGCTGGGTTTGTCACGGTCTTTCCGTGCTCGGAGGCTCGTCCGCTCGCCTCGAGCCTCAACTACACGGCCGGCGTCACGGTGGCCGCCGCAGTCGTCGCCAAAGTGGGAGTGGCAGGAACGGTGTGTCTCTTCACCTCGAACACTGTGCACCTGATCGCCGACGTCAACGGGTGGTTCCCTGCCGCCAGTGGTCTCCGACCGCTGACGCCGAGTCGATTGCTCGACACTCGCCCAGGCGAATCGACGGTCGACGGTGCATTCGCAGGAATCGGCACCCGACCGGGTGGAACCACGACCGTGCTGACCGTCGCCGACCGCGGCGGCGTCGGGACCCAGGCCGATGCGGTCGTACTCAACGTGACTGCGACCGGGTCCAGCGCGGCGGGCTTCGTGACGGTCTACCCGTGTGCCGATGGTCGCCCGAACGCATCGAACGTGAATTACGCAGCCGGGTCGACGATGGCCACTGCGGTCCTGGCCAAGGTCGACTCAGCGGGCACGGTCTGCCTGTTCACCTCGGCTGATGTGCATCTGGTGGTCGATGTGAACGGCTGGTTTCCGGCTGATAACGGATTCACGCCGTTGCAACCAGCACGGGTGCTCGACAGCAGGCCCGACGGCTCGACCGCCGACGGGGTCGATCGCGGTCTTGGTCTTCGCGGCGCCGGCGCGATCACCGAATTGACCATCGCCGGGCGTAGCGGGGTGACGAACGGGGTTGGAGCCGTGGCGCTCACCGTCACAGTGTCCGGACCCGCTGGTCCCGGCTTCGTCACTGCGTATCCGTGTGCGGGTGGACGCCCGAATGCATCGAACCTCAACGTCACCACGGCCGGCATCGTCGCTGCAGCCGTCGTCGTTCAGGTCGACCCGGCCGGCAAGGTGTGCCTGTTCACATCGATGTCGACCCAGCTGATCGTCGATGTCAATGGCTCGTTCCCGGCCGCCAGCGACTTCACAGCGGTCCAGCCGGCCAGGCTGCTCGATTCGCGTCTGACCGCCCCGCCGTCGACCGACAACAGCGCTCTACCGCTCAGTTCCGGTGCCGGCCGGCGGGTGGTCTATTCCAAGGTTCGGATGCGGGTCTGGAAGGTCGAGGCAGACGGCAGCGTCTCGGAGACCTACCGGGTCAGTGGGCGGATGGACCAGCCACTGCCCGGCACCTATCAGGTCTTCAGCAAGTCGCTCCGTACCTGCTCGAATCACAGTCCGGACATCTGCATGCGGTTCATGGTCCGCTTCGCTCATTCATTTCGCGGGGACAACATCGGATTCCACGAGATTCCAGCCCGCAACGGACGTCCGCTGCAAGTCGAAGATCAGCTCGGTCAAGCACTCAGTGGCGGCTGTGTCCGTCAGTCGACGGCCGACGCGATCCGAATGTGGGACTGGGCTCAGATCGGCACGACGGTGGTCGTGGTCGACTGACGTCTTGGTCTGACGTGGTCGACTGACGTCCTGCGTTGACGACCCACTCCGTTACAGTCGAAGCCGTGCCTTCGACGTTGACCCCCGAACAGGATTCCGCCGCGATCAGCCTCATCCGAGGATTTGCCATGGATGCCCCGCTGTACGCCAAGAGTGGACACCAGGGCACCGCGATGGCGCTCGCCCCTGTCGGTCACGTGCTGTACAGCCGGGTGATGCACCACGATCCCGCGAATCCGCACTGGCCCGATCGCGACCGGTTCATCCTCAGCAACGGCCACGCCAGCATCCTGCAGTACTCGCTGCTGTATCTCAACGGCTACGGCCTCGAACTCGACGACATCAAGGCCTTCCGGCAGTGGGAATCGGCAACACCCGGTCACCCCGAGGCCGGGCACACGGCCGGCGTCGAGGTTACGACCGGCCCCCTCGGACAGGGTTTCGCGAACGCCGTCGGGATGGCCATCGCCGAACGGCTGATGCGCGACCGGTTCGGTGCCGACGTCCAGCACCACAACACCTACGTCATCGCCGGTGACGGGTGCTTCATGGAGGGCGTCAGCCACGAGGCCGCATCGCTGGCCGGGCACCTCAAGCTCGGCGGTTTGGTCTGTATATACGACGACAACCACATCACCATCGATGGCAACACCGATCTCACCTACAACGACAACGTCGCCGAGCGCTTTGCCGCCTACGGCTGGCACGTCGAGTCGCTGGGTGAAGTCGCCAACGATCTCGAAGCTCTCGAAGCTGCGCTCAACCAGGCCAAGGCAGTCACCGACAAGCCGAGCCTGCTGATCCTGCGCAGCCACATCGGCTACCCGTCACCGGATCTCACCGACAATCACGAGGCCCACGGCAACCCGTTCACGCTCGACCAGGTCAACCGCACCAAGGATGTCATGGGCATCCCCGATGAGCCGTTCTGGGCGCCCCCGGAACTGGTCAGTTCGTATCGGGCACATGCGGAGCAACGCGGTGCCGAGGATCTCGCTGCCTGGCAGGCTCGCTTCGACGAATCGGTGCTCGATGAGAACGAGTGGAACGCATGCTGGGACGCAACGGGACTTGCCGGGTGGACCGACGCCCTGCCCGTGTTCGACCAGGGTGAGATGATCGCCACTCGCGTTGCGATCCAGAAGACGTTCGACGCAACGCTGCCCGGTGTGCCTGGGCTCGTTGCCGGAGCCGCCGACCTCACGGGCAATACCGGAACCAAACTCGCCGGCCAGGTTGCACAGTCGTTCGCCAACCCAGGCGGTCGCCAGATCCACTACGGCGTCCGCGAGCACGCAATGGGTTCGGCGATGGTCGGCATGGCCCGCCACGGTGGCGTGCTGCCCGCAGGCGGAACGTTCTTCGTATTCCTCGACTACATGCGTCCGCCGGTTCGACTCGCTGCGCTGTCCAAGGCCAAGGTGCTGTTCGTCTTCACCCATGATTCGGTCGGCGTCGGCGAAGACGGCCCCACCCACCAGCCGGTCGAGCAACTCGCAACACTGCGTTGCATCCCTGATCTCCAAGTCATCCGCCCGGCCGATGCCAACGAAACTGCCCAGGCATGGAGGGCGGTCGTCGAACACGACGGGCCGACAGCGCTGGTGCTCAGCCGTCAGGCGATCCCGGTTGTCACCGACGGTTCCGCCGTCGCTGTCGGTGCAGCAGTCATCCGCAACGCCGAGTCGCCGCGGATGATCTTGGTCGCCACCGGCAGCGAGGTCCACGTCTGTGTCGCAGCAGCCGAGCGACTCAATGCCGACGGCGTTGCAACCTCGGTCGTCTCGATGCCTTCCTGGGA
>JBDSDH010000005.1:0-9471 GCA_039920665.1 Ilumatobacteraceae bacterium | reverse complement strand
ACGGTGTCGCCGTCGTTCAGGAACGAGCGCGTCGTGCCATCGGCAAGCGTGATCGGCTCGGCTCCGCGCCAGGTGAGTTCGATCATGCTGCCGCGTTCACAGGCGGTCGGCCCGCTGACCGTGCCGGATCCGAACAGGTCGCCGGCGCGGGTGGTTGCCCCGTTGACGGTCGTGTGCGCCAACTGCTGGGCGAAGGTCCAGTACATCTGGTCGAAGTTGTTGCGGGTGATCTCGGTGCCGTTGAGGTCGACGGTGAGAGCGAGGTCGATCGCCCATGGCCGCTCAGCACGCAAGTACGGGTCAGGCAGCGGAACTTGAGCGGGTGGCGCGACGAGGAACGGCCGCAACGCGTCGATCGTGACGACCCACGCAGAGATGCTCGTCGCGAAGCTCTTGGCCAAATTCGGGCCGAGCGGTTGGTACTCGAAGCCCTGCACATCTCGCGCTGACCAGTCGTTGAGCAGCACCACGCCGAAGATGTGTTGGTCCGCTTCGTCGGGATGGATTCGCGTTGCTGCAGCTCCACCGACGACAAAGCCGACCTCGAGTTCGAAGTCGAGCAATCGTGTCGGCACCAGACGGGCAAGTTCGCCGGGCCCATCGGGGACGAGTCCCTCCGGGCGTTCGATATCGGTGCCGCTGACGACGATGGTGCCCGACCGTCCGTGGTAGCCGACGGGCAGCTGCTTCCAGTTTGGCAGGAGCGGCTCGGTGCCAGGCCGCATGATGTGACCGAGGTTGGTCGCGTGGTCCAGCGATGCATAGAAGTCGACGTAGTCACCGACAGCGATCGGCAACAGCACGTCGACGTCGGCCAGTGGCAGCAACAGATCGGAACGGTCCGAGCCACTCAGGATTTCCCCAGCCCGGTTGCGGATCTCGCTCCCCCGCCCGGACGCCATCAGCAGGTTCAGCGTCGGCTGGTTCGTCAGCTCAGGTGCGATGTCGGTCGCGGCAAGATCGAGAGCGTGCTCGCCGATCCGGATCGCGACCCGGGCCGCACGACCGTCGCGTGGGCGCACAATGCCAAACGGCAGGTTCTCGATCGGGAAGTCCGAGCCCTCAGGCACCGGCGCCCACGTGCTCATGTCAGCTCGTCGAGTTGGTCGGCATGCTCTTCGAGGTGGCCGATGTGGAAGGTCTGCAGCTGCGCATCGAGGGTCATCTCGCCGAGCGTCGGGTGCAGGCCGATCCGACTCCAGTCGGCAGTGGACAGCTCGGCGAGCAGCGCCCGCAGGCGGTCGGCCGAGCGCTCGATCGTGTCCATCTGCTCGGCAACACTGCGAGTCCGCCCGGTCTCGATCGCGTCGATGCGATTCTGATCGTGGCGGGTGCGACCGAACGCGAGCGGTGCATCGGAGGCAGCATCGAGGATCTCGTGGAGCCTCACCTGCCAGTAGTCGCCGAACTCGGCGAGGTGGGACCAGACCTGATCGGCTTCCCACTGTTCGTTCTCGCCCGGAACCGGGCGAGTGAGACCGTCGTGATCGGTGGCGGCGTGCTTGCGAAGTCGTTCGAGCGCGACATCGAGACGGTCGAGCCAGGTCGCTGTCTGCGATGCAAGGTCACCGGTCGGAAGCTGCCAGTCGTCGGTGATCGACAGTGTCTCGGCGCGCACCGCGTCGAGTGCAGCGACGAACATCTCGTTCTCGTCGGGAGTGCCGACGGTGACCCGGATCCCTGACGGGAAGGGTCGGACGACCACGCCGCGCTTCTCCAGCGCGAGCGCGAGTTCGCCCGATCGGGCGCCCGATGGCAGCCACCAGAAATTGCCCTGCGACTCAGGCAATCCGAGGCCGGAACGGCGCAGATGTTGGGCAACTCGAATCCGTTCGTCGATGATGATCGAGCAGCGCCGAGCCACTTCTTCTCCGGCTCCCAGCGCAACGAGTGCAGCCGCCTGCGCTGGTCCGTTGACTGCGAACGGGATCAAGGTCGCGTTGACCGCGGCGACCACGTACGGATCGCCGACCATGAAACCGACCCGCATCGCGGCCATCCCGTAGGCCTTCGACAGCGTGCGCAACACAACCACATTGGGTCGCTGATCGAGGTACTGCAGCCCGTCGGGCACGTCGGCGCCGGTGACGAACTCGCGGTAGGCCTCGTCGATCACGAGCAGGCAGTCGGGCGGGACACCGTCGACCAAGCGCTGCAGATCGGCGGTGCGCAGCGCACCAGAAATCGGGTTGTTCGGATTGGCGATGAACACCAACTTGGTGCGCTCGGTGATCGCTGCGAGCACGGCATCGACATCGATCGAGAACCGCTTCAGAGCGACGGTGACCTGCTTGGCGACCACGATCCCGCTGAACTGTGGGTAGGCGATGAAGCTCGGCCACGGGAACACGACATCGTCGCCGGGACCGGCGAACGCGAGCGCGAGTTGCTGCA
Source organism: Ilumatobacteraceae bacterium (assembly GCA_039920665.1). GTDB lineage: Bacteria > Actinomycetota > Acidimicrobiia > Acidimicrobiales > Ilumatobacteraceae > WLMZ01. Next base: position 7,077 of record JBDSDH010000005.1, on the reverse strand, counting down.
GCAATCCCACCGATCCCGGGCCGACGGTGACCCGATCGCGGCTGACCCCGATCAGATCGGCGAACGCCTGAGCGACCTCGTCAGCAATGTGATCGGCGTAGCGGAAGGTGTCGCCCATTGCTGCTGCAACGGCTTCGGCCACACCGGGCAACGGCCCGAACGGCACCTCGTTGGATGCCATCTTCACCGCGGTCGCGATGCCGTGTTCGGCCATCGCCGCTTCGGCGCTTCTACCGGGTGAATACACGCTGACGTCGACGAGATGGGGGCGAGGCGACGGCGGCGCTGGTGCGTCGGCGGGGAGTGCGGCCGGCGGCCCGGCCGACGGCTCGGCTGCCGATGGAACGCTCACCGGCGTGGTGGACACCGCGCCCATGTTCGTGACTTCCGCCGTGTCATGGTGGTTCTCGGGAACATGGGTGTGAGAACCACCACCATCGTCACCGGTCGGGATCGGGTCGGCGGCAGAGTCGGCGGCTGCGGGTGATTGCACTTCTGGCATGTCAGAGATTGCCACGCCGGTCCTGGTCGCGTTCGATTGCTTCGAACAGGGCCTTGAAGTTGCCTTCGCCGAAACCCTTCGCGCCGCAGCGTTGGATGATCTCGAAGAACACAGCGGGGCGATCGGTGATGGTCTCGGTGAAGATCTGGAGCAGATAGCCCTGCTCGTCGCGGTCGGCGAGGATGTTCAACCGCTGCAGTTCGGACCACGGCAGGTCGAACTCGGCGAGTCGGACGCGTGCATCGTCGTAGTACGTGTCGGGCACCCGCATGAAGCGCACCCCACGATCGCGCAAGGCCTGCACCGTGGTGACGATGTCGTCGGTGCGCATCGCAATGTGCTGCACCCCGGGGCCGTCGTAGTGCTCGATGTACTCCTGAATCTGGCTCTTCTTCAACCCGTCGGCGGGCTCGTTGATCGGCATCACGATCTTGCTGCCGTCCCACACCACCGTCGAGACGAGTGCCGAATGCTCGGTCCGGATCTGGGCGTCATCGAAGGTCTGCAACTGCGAGAAGCCGAGCACGTCGCTGTAGAAGCCGACCCAGTCCTCGAGCTTGCCCTGCTCGACATTGCCGACGATGTGGTCGATCCGCTCGAGGCCGACCGGCGGACCGACGGTGGAGTTGGGCAAATTGTCATCGGTGTAGCCGGGCTCGAGCATCTCGCTGCGGTAGCGACTGCGGTTGACGAAGGTGTGCACAGTGTCGCCGAACGCAGCGACCTGGGCCAGTTCGAGGTCGCCGGATGCATCCGATTCGACCCATGGATCGCGCACGTTGCGGGCGCCGCGAGCGACCGCCGCAGCGTGGGCTGCAGTGGCGTCATCGACCAGCCAAGCGAGGTCGTGGACACCGTCACCGTGGGTGCGAACGTGATCGGCGATCGGAGAATCGGCCGACAGCGCACCCGACACGACGAAGCGGATGTCGCCCTGCTGCAGGACATAGCTGGCCTTGGCGGTGATACCGGTTTCGGGGCCGGCGTAGGCGGTGCAGTGGAAACCGAAGGCCGACATCAAGAACCCGGCAGTGGTGCGGGCGTTGCCGACCCAGAACTCGACGCAGTCCCAGCCGAGCAGCTCGGCGTTGGCACCCTTCAGATTCGATGCGCTCGTATTCGATGCGATCGGATCGGATGCGGTCGGGCCGGTCAGGATTGCAGTCATCCGTCGATGAGACCACGCTCGTGGCCCGTGCGCAACAGAGTCGGTCATTGCTGAGCACTCTGCTTGCGTTTCGTTCGATTGGTGAGCAAACTGCACGGATGACCCGTGATCAAGAGCTGCTCGGTGAGCTCAGCGACGTGACCCGGCCGAACGTGCTCGATCTCTCTCGACGTGTCGGTCAAGCTCGCAACACCGTGCAAGCCCGCCTCGATCGGTTGCAGGCGAGTGGCGTGGTGCGCGGGTACGAACCGGTGGTCGACCTCGCCGCACTCGGCTACACCGTGCTCGCGTTCACAACACTCGAGATCAGCCAGGGCCAGGAGCGACCGGTGATCGACGGACTCGGCCGGATCCCGGAGGTGCTCGAGACCCACAAGATCACCGGCCCCGGCGATCTCTTGTGCAGGATTGTCGCTCGCACCAACGAGCACCTCCACGACGTGCTCGAGCAAGTGCTGACCCTTCCCGGCATCGCCCGCACGACCTCAGCGCTCGCCCTCAGCTCGCCGATCCAGGAAGTTCACCCATCAGCACAAGTGGTGGCGAGACTGCAGTGACTGCGCTCGCGAAGGAGCCCGGTCTATCACCAATCAATGGTTCGGCGAACGACCGGGCTCCTGGCATGGCGGGATCCAGTTACATCGGATGAACCGACGTCGAACGTGTCACGAACCGGGGCATCAGCAGCGCTGAAACGACCACGATCAAGGCGGCGAAGAACAGCAACCAGGCATGGCCCGATTCCAATGCGAGCGGCTTGACGAACGAGTCGGTTTGAACCGCTCCGACGAATGCGGCAATACCGAGCACCGATCCGAAGAAGAGTGCGCCGCTCCGGGAACTGGTCACGCCGGAGATCAGCAAGCAGGCGCCGACGAACGCTTCGATCAAGCCGAGTGTGGTGGTGTGGGTGAACCCGAGCACTTCGACGATCGGTGTCTCCATCGGTCCGTCGAAGCCACCGCGCACGATGGCCAACAGGCCAATGACCAGCAAAGCCAGGCCGACCAAGGCAGCGATGACTGCATCCGGGGAGAACCGCCTGGTGTAGGCCGTCTGGACGGCACCGACCGGCGCAGCGACCGTTCTGACCTGGGTGGCAGGTGCGACGACCACGGGATCCTGGGTGACAGCGATTCTGTCGATCTGAGGGCTGGCGACCACTCGCTCCTCAAAGACAGCCGGCTGGGCCACAGGCACCACTGGGTCGACATAGGCTTCTTGACGCACATATTGGGGGCCGTTGGGGTCTGACATGATTACTCCTCGTTCGATTTTCGGGTTGAGATTCAGCCGCGATCAGCGGTGGTTCAGCGAGCGGCCATTGACGGCCCGGTAGACGAGCAATGCGATGATCGAGCCAACGATCGAACCAATGATGCCCGATGCCTGCAGAGCGCCGTCGGCACCGTCCTTACGGAAGAGCGCATAGCCGATGAAGCCGCCGACGAAGGATCCGACGATGCCGAGCAGAATCGTTGCGGCAATCGACATGGAATCGTTTCCGGGCACGACTGCGCGAGCGATGAAGCCGGCAATGAGGCCGATGACAACGAGGAAAATAACGAAAAGGATCATGATGGAACTCCCTGTTCTCTGTGACCAAGGCCACGACGTGGCGAAAGAAGAAGTAACCGCCACCGTGCATAAATAAACAAAGTCGTGTCGGGAAGTCTTGAAATTGATCTGATCAGCCGGACGGCGCGGGGTCGCTTGACGATGTCGTTGTCGACCCTTGAGCCGACGATGGTGTCGTCTCCTTCGGAGTTGTGTCCGGCGTGGTGGTCGAGGTCGTGCTCGTTGTCGTTGTCGGGGGCTGTGTGGTCGATGTCGTCGATGTCCCCGCCGCCGTCGTCGACGTCTCCACCACCGTCGTCGACGTCTCCACCACCGTCGTCGACGCGTCCACCACCGTCGTCGACGTTTCCGCGACCGTGGTCGACGTTTCCGCGACCGTGGTCGACGTCTCGACCGGGACCTCTGCTCGTGGCGGCGGAGCGACGAATGCAGATTTGAAGAAAGCCAGCCGATATCGCTGCGGCGCCGGCCAAGCGTCGCGCAGCATGTTGCGTGCGTTCTGGGACACACTCACGACCAGCGCTCCGCCGTCGAGCCACGGCATCAGGTGCGCGTGGTAGGTGTTCATCAACGGGTCGCCACCACGTGGCGAAATACCACGTGATTCGGTGGTGCTCCATGGTCCCCACGGGTCGTTGGCAACGTCGATCGACAACGATTCACCCCAGTAACCGTTGACTTTCGTCGCAGCAACCCATTGGCCGTTGAGGTAGCGAGGCTGCATCGGGTTCTCGGCCCAATAGCGCGAGTTGATGGGTTGTGCTGCGGCTGCGTCGTAGGCCCAGCCGTCGGCAGTTCGGTACTCGAGCGGTGCGCCGAACTGGCCCCGCGGCACCCGAGCCAGAAACATCTTGGTACCGGAATGGGGACCGTTGGTGTAGCCGCCCTCACGTTGCAGATTCTGTTCGAACGTGTTGCCGAACAGATACGTGTACTCGGCATCGCTGTCGACCGCATAGCCGTAGATCGGCAGGACCCCGCTGTTCGGCGCTGCACTGAACGACAGTCGCGCCAGCGATTGGGCGTCGTACACCGCGAGCCACGTCCGCGCCGGATGCCAGCCGAGGCCGTTCGGTGCGGTGGGCTCGTACCCGTCTTTGGTCATCTCGGCCCAGAACACATACAGCCTGCCGTCGAAGGTCTGCCCACCCATCGGCCAGAACCACTTCGCCAGCCGGCTTTCCCCGGTGCCGTTCTCGAACGACTTGGGACGGGTGATCGACCCCCGGTGGTAGAGCGTGAAACAACTGTCGTCCTGCACCATTGCGCTGTTGTGGTCGAACGTGGCCTGTCCGAGACTTGTCGCGTTGCCGGAGTAGTCGACGAACGTGTCCTGGAACAGCCACAGGTAGCGGCTGCCGCCGAGCGGGTAGACGTGCTGGTAATCGTGGCCGATCACCGGACCGATCCGTTGACTGAAGAACGCATCCAGCGCACTCGCCGATGTGCCCGACGAACAACCGACATCGGTGGCGACGTAGCCAGCCGCCGTCATGCGCGATTTGTCGGCCCAGGGCGAGGTCGCCGGTGGCGTCGTCACGTCAGTTTCCTCCGGAATCGGACGGCTGACGAGCGCGGGATCGGTGACCTCGGGAACGGCGACCGACACGGGCTCCGGCACGGGCTCGGCCGGCGGCGCCGTGGCGACCGTCGGGCCGGGCGTGGTATCGATCGGCGGCGAGTCGACCACGACCATCACGCTGCTGGTCGAAGCTGCCGACGTGGTCGATGTCGCGGCCGGATCGCCGACGGCGGCGACCTGGGCGACGCTGGTGACAGCAATTTGAACCTCGACCGGTTGCACGGCGTCGACCATCTCGATCTGAGTCGGTCGCGCCCGGGCCGGCGACCAATTGCCGTTGAGTGACACGAGCAGGCCGACCAGTACCGCCACGATGGCGATGTTTTTCAGCCGCCGCGCCGGCGGGGCCGGAACCCCTTCAGGTTGGACCGCATCGGCGAGCAGCACCTCGGCGAGCTCGGCGGATTCGCCGTGCAGCCGGTCTGATGGTTCGTCGAACCACTCGCCTGGCCCAGATTCGGCCCCCAGATCGCTCGACGGGTCCACCGCAAGAAAATACCACCGATCCACCAAGGACCCACCGCGGCTCGCCCAGTCGCCGATTCGAATGCCTACGATGTTGGTTTCGGCGACCACGAGGGAATGGCGGGCGCGTGCATCGCAAGTTTGCGGATCAACCGACGACGTGGTTCGGCAGGACTCGTCGTCCACGCCGTGATGGACGGACCCGTCTGTCGATGCTCGAGATGTTCGATCTCGCCCTCACTGATCCCCCCTCGCTGTGCTGCGACGACGACAACTTGTGTCCCGCATGCCGAGCGGAATCCAATCCGGAACTGCTCGTCACACTCCGCTGACTGGTTCAACCTCGTCGAGGCCGTCAGTTCCGGGGCAGCGCTACCAGGCGGGTTGTCGAGCCGGACCAGATCACCATCGGGCGGGCGACCTCGATGGAGTCGACGAGTTCGATGTCGCGACCGATGATCGTGCACGGCACGCCGGCAGCGCGTGCCGAATCGACGACCACGTCGATGCCACGAACACCGCTCGAGTCGATGAACGTGACTCGGGACAGATCGATGTGGATGTGCTCGGGGGCTTCATCGATCGCGAATTCACCGGCGATCGTGAAGGTCGAGGCCGAGTTGACGTCGATCTCGCCGATTGGAACAAGCCGCACCTCTCGACGGTCGTGAATGATTTGAATCGACAGGCTGCAGCCGTTGACGACATCCAGTCCTGATCCGGAGTCTGTGAACCTGTGCCGATCGGCCATGTCGATACCCTTTCCGGTGGATCGATACCCCCCGTTCATCAGCCCATAAACCACCGAGAACCTCGATCGGACTGCTCAACCCGGAGAGAACTGTGACGACAATCGTGCCCGATCACCATCGATGCTGACGACTCCGTCGTCGACGAGTTTGACCAGGTGCGACAACACGCTCCGACGAGCGGCTTTGTGCAGGTCTCGGCGGACATCGACGTACAACACCTCGACCATGTCCGAGATGCTGGTCGCGCCGCCCCGCACGAGATCGGTGATCTGCGCCTCCCGAAGAACTCGATGTTCGAGGTACGCGTCCAGAAAGGGATCGACGTCGGTGATCGGGTTGCCATGAGTCGGCCAGATGACGGCATCGTGGCGACCGGCCACCTTGTGTAGCGATTCCATGTAGGCCCGCATGTCGCCGTCGGGCGGAGACACCACCGTCGTGCTCCAACCCATCACGTGGTCGCCGCTGAACAGCGCGTGCTCGGCGTCGAGCGAGAAGCAGTCATGGTTCGACGTGTGCCCGGGGGTGTGGATCGCGCGCATCGTGAGGCCATCGAATGACGCCGCGATCTCGCCGTCGGCCACCGCCAGGTCGGGCACGAAATCGATGTCGATCGTCTCCTTCGACTCCTGCACGGGCTCACCGTCGATGAGCGTCGGCTCCGACTCGTCGGGCGCGTCGGCATCGGGGTCTTCATCTGGTTCTGGGTCCGGGTCGATCAGCCCGTGAGGGCCGAACGCGATCGTCGGCGCCCCGGTCTCGGCCCGCAGCCAGGCGCTCAAAGGCGAATGATCGGCGTGGCAATGAGTGACGAGGATCGCGACGACCTCGTGCCCGCTGAGGGCGGCAGCCAGTGCATCGCGATGTGTGACGAGGTCGGGTCCTGGATCGATCACCACGACGTGACGTCCGCTGCCGACGATGTAGGTACCGGTGCCGCGGTAGCTGAACTTGCTCGGATTGCGGGCGATCACCCGTCGGATCAGGGGTGAGACCTGTTCGGCCACGCCGTAGCGGACATCATCGAGCG
>JBDSDH010000004.1:0-11521 GCA_039920665.1 Ilumatobacteraceae bacterium | reverse complement strand
ACGTCACCGACATCATGCGCCACGTCAGCGGTCTCGAAGTGTCCACGGTCGCAGCCGAGGTCGACTCGTTGCTCTGGGAGAGCGGCGTCGATGACATGGCGTTGATGTCGCTCACGTTCGACAACGGTGCGATCGGCAGCGTCGATCCGAGTTGGTCGGTCCCGGCCGGCAACACGTGGGACTACGACTTCTACCTGCGGGTCATCGGCACCAAGGGGTCGGTGTCGATCAACGACCTCGCCGAGTCGCTGCAACTCGTCAGTCCAGCGGTTGCTCCAGGGATGCGGCTGGTTCCTTTCGGCGTCGACATCGACGCGTTGATGGTCGATGCATTCGTCGCCTCGGTCCGCTCCGGTCAGTTGATCAGCCCGTGTGCCGATGGCACCGATGGGCTGCGGGCGCTCGAGATCGCGCTCGCTGGATACGAATCGGCGTCCCGCTCGGCCACCGTGTCATTGCCGTTGCCCGGTTCGTGATCTGACGTGTCGTCGCTCGCTGTCCTCGCGGCCGGCATTGCCAGTCCGGCGGGAGTCACGGGACCGGCAACGGTGCTCGTCGACGATGGGGTGATCACTGCGATCGAAGACGGCCACCGAGCCATCGCCGGTCGCGACGCGATCGGCGACGGCAGCCAAGTGGTTGCGGCCGGGCTGATCGACATTCACACCCACGGCGCCGTCGGTGTGCAGGCGATCGATGGCGATCCCGAAGGTCTCACTCGGCTCGCTGCGTTCTATGCCGGCCACGGCGTGACCGGGTTCCTCGGCACGATCGGTGGCAGCAGAGAGCACATCGAACTCGGTTTGGTCGGGCTCACCGACCTGATCGAACGTGGAGCGGATATCGCCGGTGCGCGCTGTTTCGGCGTGCACCTCGAAGGTCCGTTCATCAGCCGCTGCTGCCCCGGCGCGTTCCGACTCGACAGCATCGTCGCGCCGGATCTGGCGACGTTCGAGCACTACCTCAGGCTCGCGAATGGAGCGCTGAAGTTGATGACGGTCGCTCCAGAGGTGGACGGCCAGCACGACCTGATTCGGTCGGCGCTCGCCCACGGAGTCGTGTGTTCGGCGGGTCATTCCAGTGCTACCGATGTGCAGACGGTCGAGGCGATCGAACTCGGCGTGACCTCGCTGACCCACATGTTCAACGCGATGCCGGCGCTGCATCACCGCCAGCCGGGCATCGTCGGGGTCGGCCTGACCGATTCTCGATTGACCGCCGAATTGATCGCCGACGGCGTGCACGTGCATCCAACGATGGTGCGGTTGCTGACGCTGGCCAAGGGGTGGGAAGGTATTGCGCTGATCACCGATTCGATTGCCGCAGCCGGTCTTGCCGACGGAGCATACGACTTCGAGGAGCAGCAGATCGTGGTTCACAACGGCGAGGCGCGACTCGCCGATGGCACTCTCGCGGGCAGCACGCTCACGCTCGATCGAGCGGTCGCCAACTTCGCTTCGTTCGCCGACGTGCCGTGGCATCAGGCGCTCGCAAGTGCGTCGTTGGTGCCCGCTCGGCTGCTCGGCTTGGCCGATCGCAAAGGTTCGGTCGCGGTGGGACTCGACGCCGATCTGGTCGGCTTCGACGCTGATCGAGAGGTGTCGTGGACAGTGGTCGGCGGGCGCGCCGTGTTCGATCGGCGATCGACCGGAGTTCGAGTCAGCGGCGGGTGACCGGCCACTGGATGAAATCGGAGATGGCCGAACAGTCGGCCGTGATCGCCGACATCGGTGCCCGGCGGCGCGAGATCATCGCGGACAATCGGCTCTCGAAGATCACCGACGTCGGTGCCCGGCGGCGCGAGATCATCGCGGACAATCGGCTCTCGAAGATCACCGACACCTGACCTGTCGTCGTGGCCTTGGTCGTCGGCGTGGCCGACGCGCAAATGCTAAACATGGCACCGATCGACACCCTGTCGGCCGAGAGAGGATGACGACGATGCGTCGGTCGACAGTGTTCACCGGAGTCGCCGTCGCGCTGGTCATGATCAGCGCCGGCTGCGGAAGTTCGGCGACGAAGTCGTCTGCGAGCGACCTGCCGGTGACCGTTTTCTCGTCGCCGGACACGTCGACGACTCTTGCGGTGGCGGAGTCGTCGACCACCATCGTCGCCGAGACCACGACCTCCGTGGCCGCCGAGACCACGGTCGCCCCACCCCCAACCGAAGCAGCCACGACCATTCCGCCGACCACGATCGCGACCGTGCCCGGCGGTTGGGTCGACGCCGAGTTCGGCCCGTCGTACTACGCACCGCTCGACGAGAGCAACTACGTCGGGGTGCCGTCGCCTGCTTTCCCCACCGACCCAACCGCCCCGCTTTTCGACGGCATCTACGACGCCTCTCCGACGAACGGCTGGTCGCCCGACTCGCCGTCGACCCTCGAGTTGACCGTGCATCGGCTCGACTCGTGCACGGTTCTGCCGGAGTCGGCCTGCGTCACCTACGGCGACCCGTTCGACGCTTCCGAGATGGGCGTCGACATCGCGACGTCGTTCGCCTTGACGGTGCCTCTCGATGCAACGATCGGTGCGGGCGTCACCGGTCGCGACTGTGAAGGTGTTGTCCGCCGCGGCAACGGTGCCGATCTGCTCGACCTGTTCACCTCGTTCGATCAGGCCTACCACGTCGTCATCGCCCCGCAGATCGAGGCCGGCGTCGAGCCGTTCGACATCCTCCAAGCCGTCGTTGCCAACCCGTCGAACGGCTTCACCGGCCACGGCCCGGGATGCAGTGACTCAGGGGTCTACGAGGTCGTCTACCATCATGGTGAGGCACCGCCTCTGCTGATGCAGACCGTCGTTGCGACCAAATTCGATGCCGACGGCAACATCGCGGGCATCTCCGCGATGGATCCGACCGATGCGCTCGCGCTGCACACGATCGGAGTGCAGGGCGGCGTCATCACGCTGTACTTCTACGCCGGCTTCTACTCCTGAGGGCAGGCTGTTCGAGCCGGGTTGTTCGTTGGGCATCGAGCATTGACGGAAATCAACGTTGCGCGAGCGCGGACGCGGCGTGGATGATCGTTCGATGAGCGATCACTTCCTGCGCGAGTTCGGTGTCGGCGATTTCGATGTCCGGGTCACCGGTTCGGCGTTGTTGCCCTCGGCATTCGCGGTGACCGATTTTGCCGCCGCCTCGATCGCTGCAGCCGGCTGCTCGACGCAGCGGCTGGCGAGGTTGCTCGGGGCGCCCGGCGCGGCGTCGATCACGGTCGACCGTCGCCTGGCGTCGCTGTGGTTCGGATTCTCGATCGTGCCCGATGGTTGGGCGCTGCCGCCGACATGGGACGACTTGGCCGGCGACTACGAGACCGCCGATGGCTGGATCAAGTTGCACACCAACGCTGCTCGACATCGGGCTGCCGCACTGTCGGTGCTGGGGTGCGAGGCGTCCAAGAGTGCAGTCTCGGCGGCGGTGCGTTGTTGGAGCGGTGCAGCGCTCGAGTCGGCGGTCGTCGACGCCGGGGGTTGCGCTGGACAACTGCGCGATGCTGCGACGTGGATGTCGCACCCCCAAGGTGCCGCCGTCGCCGGCGAGCCGCTCCTTGCTGTTGTGCCGGGCTCGGTGGCGGGCTCGTCCATCGGGGGTGCCGCTGCGGTGTCGGCGGCGTCTTCGTCCTCGTCGTCTTGGTCGTCGCAACCGCTTCGGGGAGTGCGGGTTCTCGACCTGACTCGAATCCTCGCCGGACCGGTCGCGACCCGGTTCCTGGCCGGACTCGGAGCGGACGTGTTGCGGATCGATCCGGTCGACTGGGACGAGCCGTCGCTTGCACCGGAAGTCACGCTCGGCAAACGGTGTGCCCGGCTCGACCTCTGCACTTGCGAGGGTCGTGCCCGGTTCTCGGAGCTGCTTGCCGACGCGGACATCTTGATCCACGGCTATCGGCCCAGTGCGCTCGACGATCTCGGCTTCGGAGCACCGCAGCGGGCGTTGATGGCGCCTGGACTGGTGGAGGTGACACTCGATGCGTATGGCTGGAGCGGACCGTGGGCCGGCCGGCGAGGTTTCGACAGCCTGGTCCAGATGTCGAGCGGCATCGCCGCCGCCGGACAGGAGATGGCCGGCGCAGCCAAGCCGGTGTCGCTGCCGGTACAGGCGCTCGACCATGCGACCGGTTACCTGATGGCCGCCGCCGCGATCGATGGGTGGTGCGATCGGCTCGACGCGGGCCGTGGATCGGTCACCCGAGCGTCACTGGCACGCACCGCAAAGGTGCTGCTCGACGGCCCGTCGGGCTCGCTCGATGCCCCCTTCGCCGGCGTCACCGCCACCGACCTCGCTGGCGTCACCGCCGCCGACCCCGCCGCCGTCGCCGACATCGAACACACTGCATGGGGACCCGCCCGCCGAGTTCGGTTCCCCCTTCACATCCCCGGCGTCACCTTCGCCTGGCCCCGCCCCGCCAATCCCTTCGGCAGCGAACCCACCCCCGCCTGGCTCCCACGCTGACAGCTCGCCGCCGGCGGTCCGACCGTGGCTGCGATGGGCACCGAGCGGCTGTCGACAGCCCCAGGAGTCCCATGTGGGCGCCGGGCGGCTGTCGACAGCCCCAAGAGTCCCACGACAGGCTCGAACGTGACCCGGGCAGGCACCGCAAGTCGCAGGATTATCCGCTCGATCGGCGGGATTGACCGGCGGGATCGCAGGGTCAGTCGGGGTCGCCGAGCCAGGCGTCGGTGCGGGTGTCGCGGTAGGCAGTGAACCAGCGGCGGCAACCGGACTCGTGGAACCAACGCTCGGCGGTGGGGCCGTCGATGTTGTCCTGCATCCAGGCATAGTCGACATTGCGAGCGTCGGGGTCGGTGATCGAATCGGGCGTGACCGGGAAGACGCTGCCGTAGCGGAACTCCTCGAACGGACGGCACCCACAGTGGGGACAGGTGACCCACAACATCAGCGGGTACCGGCCGAGCTCGGGTCCGCCATCGCGACCTCGCGAGCGAACCGGTCGTGGGTGAACGGTTTGATCAGATCCGGCGTCTCACCGGTGGCGATCAGTTCGGCCATCGAGGAACCTCCGGCGGGTATGCCCTTGAATCCCCACGTCCCCCATCCGGTGGAGATCAGGAACCCGGGGGCGGTGGTGTGGCCCATGATCGGCGAGAAGTCGGTCGAGATGTCGCAGATGCCCGCCCACGAACGCAGGATTCGGAGCTTCGACAGGAACGGGAACATGGTCACCGACTTGGCCGAACACGCCTGCAGATAGGCAAAGCTCGTGCCCTGCTGATAGCTCGCCTGGCGGTCGTATTCGGCACCGATCAGCATCTGTCCGCGAGCCGTCTGCGACACGTAGAAGACGAGGTCGTTGCTCGACACGATCGCGGGGAACTCGTGGGCATAGGCGTTGGTCACGAACGCCTGCAGCGCGTGGGTGCGGATCGGCAGGCGAACATCGGCCCAACGACTGACCGTACTGACGTTGCCGCCCACGGCCGACATCACCACGCCCGCCGAAATCGGACCGTTGGCAGTCTGGACGCCGGTGACCCGGTCGCCGTCTCGCAACAGACCGGTGACCGGTGTGTTTTGGAAGATGTGTACGCCCGCCCGCAGGGCGCCCTGGGCGTAGGCCCACACGACTCGATCGTGGCGAGCGGTCGCTCCACCGTGGTGGTAGCTCGCTCCGACCACCGGGTAGCGGCCGCCGCCGGTCAGATCCACTTGGGGCACGAGGCGTTTGATCTCATCCGGCTCGATGTAGTCGCTCGGCGCACCGCATGCGGTGTTCATCAGGGCCCGGGTCTGCTCGGTGCGAGCGGTGCTGGTGCTGTGCGCCATCCACACCTGACCCTTGGTCTTGTGCATGATCCAGCAGCCGGTCTCGTCCTCGAAGTTCTCGTACATCTGCAGGCTGCGCTGATAGAACGCAACGCTCTCGGGGATGCCGTAGTTGGCCCGGATGATCGTGGTGTTGCGACCGGAGTTACCGCTGCCGATGTACTTCGAATCCAACACGCACACGTTCGTGATGCCATGCCGGGTCGCGAGGTAGTACGCCGTGGCGAGGCCGTGCCCGCCGCCGCCGATGATGACGACGTCGTAGGCGGGCTTCGGGTCGCCGATCTGCCACGGCAGATCGAGCAGGGTCTCGACGAACTCGTTCATGCCACGTCTCCAGCGCCACCGAGATCACCGAGATCACCGAGATCACCGAGATCACCGAGACGGTCGAGGTCGCCGAGACGGTCGAGCAGTTCGTGGTGGGCAGCGGTCGCGACGAGCAGTTGGGCCGAGCCGTCGGCGTGCAGCCGGAGCTTGCTGGCGACGCCGGCGATCTGTCCCTGGGCCAGCGCCGGTCGGTCGGTCGGCAGTGCCCATTCGATGTGACGCTCCGTTATCCAGTCCACCTGTGCGGCGCTGAGGTCGATGCCGTTGAAGCCGAACTCGGGCGTGATGATCGCGTGTGGATCGGACAGTGTCGGCTCAGTTCCGCCAATGACGTAGGCATCGTCGGGCGAGATCCGCACGACCGTCGCGTCTGCGGGCCAGGTCGCCGAGTCGAGCGCCGCCGGGTCGGCGATGATCCGCCACCCGGCGAGTGGTTCACATGCGAGCACGGGCGCCCTCCTTGTCGTAGAACGGAGCGGTGGTGACCGTCGCCCTGCGGCCATCGATCTCGACCGTGTCGGCATGGGGCATCCGCTTCTGCCAACCGAGTAGAACCGCGTGGCCGAACAGCGGGGAATCCCAACTCGATGTCACGTGGCCGACGACATCGCCGCCGACCCGGATCACGCTGCCCTCGAGCGGGGCGGGACCATCCATCGTGAACGCGAACAGACGACGCTCGTCGGGCAGTTGGGCGGTGCGGATCAGGGCATCGCGACCGATGAAGCGGGGCTTGTCGAGCTTGACCGCCCAATCCATCCCGATCCGGCGCGGTGACGTGTCGAGTTCGGTGTCCTGGCCGACGATCACGTGGCCCTTTTCGAGCCGTAATCCGAACAGCGCCTGCAGACCGTGGGGTTTGATGCCCATCGATCGGCCGGCGTGCATCAGCGCTTGCCACAGTTCGCGCGACTGATGGATCTGGTGGTGGAGTTCGAAGCTGGACTCGCCGGTGAACGACAGCCGCATCACGTGGCAGGGGATGCCGGCGACTTCGAGGTGGCGGTGTTGGAGGAACTTCGGGATCGCGTCTTCGGGCACTCCGAGCCGCTGCAGCAATGTGCTGGCGAGAGGTCCGGTCACGTTGATCGCGCCGTGCGACACGGTGCGGTCGAGCACGTGGACGTCGAGCCCCCACGTCTCGACCCAGTCGCGCACCCACATCTCGGCGACCGATGCGCCGCCGGATGTGAACGTGAGCAAGAAGCGGGTGTCACCTTCACGGCAGATCATGCCGTCATCGAGCACATGGCCGCGCTCGCTGAGGTTGATCACATAGCGCGACCGGCCGACCTTGATGTCGTGGACGTTGTTCGGGTAGATCCGTTCCAGCGCCTCGACGACGTCGGGGCCGGACACCATCATCTTGCCGAGCGTGCTGACGTCGCCGAGCGAGACGCCCTCGCGAACGGCCCAGTATTCGGCGACCGGATCGCCGTAGTTCCACGGCCGCGACCAGCCACCGAACTTGTCGAGCTTGGCGCCGAGCGCGATGTGCTCGTCGTGCAGGGGAGTGCGGCGGAACGTGTCGATGTGGTAGCCGGCGGCTGCCTCGCCGAGTGTGATCTGGCGGGCCGCGGGACGGCCGGTGAACGGCGCCGGTACCTCGCCCTTGCGGGCTGCGACGTAGGCCTGCAGATGCGGTCCACACACGCTGCCCTGGCAGGTGCCGGTGCCGGTGAGGCTGGCCCGCTTGACCAACTCGAGTTCGCAGAAACCCTTGTCCCACACGCCGTCGAGGTCTTCGACGGTCACCTTCGAGCACGGACAGACGATGCCCGCGACCGGAGCAGGCGGCAGATCGTGGCTCTGACTGGCGGGGCCGACGATCGTGATCTGTTCGTGAGGAGCCATCCGCGCAAGCAGGTCGCGCGGCGCGCTGCCGGCGTCGATGATGACGGCGTCGCATTCGTGGCGGGTGCCGTCGGCGAGCACGACCGCGCTGACAGTTCCATCACCCTCGAACTGGGCGACATCGGAGCCGACCGTGACCGTCGTGCCGAGGTCGATCCCTGCTGCAGCGATTGCCGCTGCGGCGCGAGCGGTGTAGAGGCCACGCAACATGTTGCCGGGGCACACCGGATGAAGTTCGGCGGAGCCGGTGGCGAGCACCACCTGGTGGGCGTGGACGTGATCGATCGTTCCGTCGGCGGAACGGACGATCAATGTCGGACCGGCGAATGCGCCGACGACCTCGTTGCCCTGGCTGGCGTCGAACACGGTGACGTCGTGTCCGGCCGCTGTCCGCTCGGTGGCGGCAGCAGTGCCGCTGGCGCCGGCTCCGATCACCGCGACATCGACGCTGCGATGGCGCACCGTGATGTCGACGGCAGAATCGGGGCCGAACATCGTTGGATGCGTGCCGTCGGGATGACGGGCCACCATCGCCCCCGGCCTTCCCGGCGTCTGGCACGTGCGGATCCAGCTGACACCGTCGACCGTGGCGACGCAATTCCCGCAGTCGCCGGCCAAGCAGAGCGTTCCGCCCCGGGCTGGATGCTGCCCGTTCCGGATCGCTGCGAGGGCGACCGTGTCGCCGTCTTCGAACTCGATCGGTTGGCCGTCATAGACGAGTCGCATACGTTGCTCACAGTACGCCATCCGCAGATTCGCAGCACGTCCGTAACGCGAATCTCCGCGACGGCAATCGCATCGGCGGCGTCCGAACGGGCTCACGGCTGGCTCTGTGTCACCAGGTATCCCGAATTCGGGACGTGCGGTGACACAGAACGAGAACCTCGACTTCACGCAGAACCCAACAGCAACAGCGGCGCCGACCAGAGCAGCGCTGCGCCGGGCCCTTTCGGCGGGGATCACGCACGCATGCGGGATCCGCTGGGGTCGAGGATCGGTTCCAGTTGCAGGCGGGCCGGGCGGCGACGGCCGATGATCTCGATCTCGAACTCGCCGGCCGGGTCGGTGGCGAGGTCTGCTGGGATGTAGCCCATTGCGAGCGAGGCCTGGCTGTAGTGGGCGTATCCGCCGGACGTGACCCAGCCGACGACTTTGTCGTGGTGCCACACCGGCTCGTCTCCGATCACGTCGGCCGGGTTGTCGGGATCCGGTTCGACCACGAACGTCACCAGTCGCCGCGACGGCCCCGTCTGCAACGATGCTTCGTGAGCGGCGCGGCCGATGAAGTCGTGGTCGAGTTTGATCGAGTGGAGCATCCCCGCTTCGAGCGGCGTATAGATCGGGCGGTACTCACGGAACCAGGTGCCGAAGCTCTTCTCGAGCCGCATCGTGATCAGCGCCCGGAACCCGAACAGGCGCATGTCGTGCGGCTTGCCTGCTTCCCAGATCAAGTCGAACAGGTAACGCTGATTCTCCGGCGTCATCCAGATCTCGTAGCCGAGATCACCGCTGTACGTCATCCGGCTCAGCCACACTTCGGCAAACCCGATGTTGACCCGTCGGAACGACATGAACGAAAAGTCGGCCGTCGCCAGTGATGTGTCGGTCAGACCCTGCAACACCTCACGCGACAGCGGACCGGCGACGGTGAGTCCCACCATCGACAGGGCGAGGTTCTCGAACACGACCGAGCCGTCGGACGGCAGATGGTCGATGAACCAGCGCGAGTGATACGTCTCGGCACCCTGGGAACCGAACAGGAAGAACTCGTCCTCGCCGATCCGGGACACGCTGAATTCTCCGATGATCCGGCCCTGCGGGTTGAGCATGGCGGTCAGCAGCGTGCGACCGATCTTGGGCAGCTTGTTGGTGGTCAACGACAGCAGCCACTCGCCAGCACCCGAACCCGAGACCTTGTACTTGGCGAAGTTGGACGCCTCCGAGAAGCCGACCCGCTCGCGAACAGCGCGTGATTCCTCGCCGACGATGTCGAACGCGTTCGAGCGGTAGAACGTCACGTCCTCGACCGGATCGAGGCCCGGCTTCTGGAACCACAACGGATGCTCGAGACCGAACCCAGCGCCCCACACCGCGTTGTGATCGGTCAGCCGGTCGTAGATCGGGGTGGTGTGCAGCGGGCGAGCGGCGGGGAGTTCCTCGTTGGGGAACGTGATCCGGAACCGCCGGCTGTAGTTCTCGCGCACCTTGGCGTTGGTGTAGGCGAGCGTTGCGTAGTCGCCGTAACGGGCGACGTCCATGCCCCAGATGTCGCCGTCGGGATCGCCGTGCACCATCCAGTTG
Source organism: Ilumatobacteraceae bacterium (assembly GCA_039920665.1). Lineage (GTDB taxonomy): Bacteria > Actinomycetota > Acidimicrobiia > Acidimicrobiales > Ilumatobacteraceae > WLMZ01. The sequence continues at coordinate 1,248 of JBDSDH010000004.1, read as the reverse complement.
GCGAGCGACAGCCCGACACCGCCGCCCTGGGACAGGCCGGCCATGACAGCGCACGCCACCCACATTCCGCGCTTGCCCTTGATCGGTCCGACGAGCGGATTGCCGTCAGGGCTGAAGGTGAACGGTCCGTTGACGAACTTCTGGATCCCGGCCTTGCCGACGGCGGGGAAGTGCTCGAAGGCCTTCTCCAACTCGGGGGCGATCCGGTCGAGATCGTGATCGAGTAACTGGAACACGAAGTCCCACGGCGTCTCCTTCGGCGCCCATGCTCGGTTGTCCTGCTCGTACGTTCCGAGCAGAATGCTCTGGCCTTCCTGGCGGGCGTAGATTTCGCCGGCGAAGTCGATCATGTGCGGCAGCTCACGGCCGCGGGACTTGTTGTACTCGATGACTTCCGGCATCGGCTCGGTCATCAGGTAGTGGTGCTCCATTGCCAGGACAGGCAGTTCGATGCCCGCCATCCGTCCGACCTCGCGGGCCCACAGGCCACCAGCGTTGACGACGTGCTCGGCGTGGATGGTGTGGTCGCGATCGGTGATGACGTCCCACGTGCCGTCCTGGCGCTGCTCGAGATCCGTCACCCAGGTGTCGAGGTAGACCTCGGCGCCACGGTTGCGGGCGCAGATCGCGTAGGCATGGGTGACGCCATACGGGTCGACACTGCCCTCGTCTTCGTCGTACAACGCGCCGACGAAGTACTTCTCTTCGAGCAGAGGGTTGAGTTCCTTCGCTTCCTTCATGGAGAGGATTTCCATGTTCATCCCGAGGTAGCGGCCGCGTGCCTGGGCCATCCGCAGCCAGTCCAAGCGCTCCGGCGTGTCGGCCAACTGCAGTCCACCGGGCAGGTGGATACTGCAGTTCTGGCCGGACTCGGCCTCGATCTCCTTGTACAGGTTGACGGTGTACTGCTGCAGGCGGGCGACGTTGGGGTCACCGTTGAGCGTGTGCATTCCGCCCGCGGCGTGCCACGTCGACCCGGCCGTCAACTGCTTGCGCTCGAGCAGGACGACATCGGTCCAACCGGCCTTGGTGAGATGGTAGAGCACGCTGGCACCGACGACACCGCCGCCGACGACGACGACCTGAGCTGAAGACTTCATTCGGGATCCTTGGGAAACGAGTTGGGTTGGCGGACATTTGAGATTTGGGAGTGATGGAGGGCTTGCCCGACCGAACGGTGCAATCGTGAGCCGCCGCCACGGGGCGCCCAGCGCCCAGAGGCGGCGTGCGAAACCTTCAGGTCAGTAG
>JBDSDH010000003.1:0-22377 GCA_039920665.1 Ilumatobacteraceae bacterium | reverse complement strand
TCGGGTTCAGCTGCTGGCTTGGAGTGCTCGGCGGACGAGGACTTCGGCGAGGTGGGTGCGGTATTCGATGCTGGCGTTGAGGTCGGCTTGGGGTTCGGCGTCGGCGGAGGCGAGTTTGGCGGCGTCTTCGATCGAAGCGCCGGTGGCGAGTGCGTTGGCGACTTGGGTGGCGAGGATGGGGGTGGAGCCCATGTTGACGAGTCCGATTCCGGCGGTGGTTTCGTTGCGCCAGGCGGCGACGCCGACGATGGCCCAGTCTTGGGCGCGGCGGTTGAATTTTTGGAAGTTCCAGCCGGCGCCGTTCATTTTGGGGACTTGGATTTCGGTGATGATTTCGTCGGGTTGGAGGGCGGATTCGAGGAAGCCGAGGTAGAAGTCTTTGGCGGCGATGGTGCGGGTGCCGGCTGGTCCTTGGACGATGTAGTTGGCGTTGAGGGCGAGGGTGGTGGCGGGGAGGTCTGAGGCGGGGTCGGCGTGGGCGATGGATCCGCCGATGGTGCCGCGGTGGCGGACTTGGCTGTCGCCGACGTAGCTGGCGGCGTGGGCGAGGAGGGGGACGTGTTCGGCGAGGACGGCAGATTTTTCGACGTCCATGTGTCGGGTGAGGGCGCCGATGGCGATGTGGTTGCCGGCGTCGCGGATGTAGGAGAGGTCGGTGAGTCGTCCGATGTCGATGAGGACGGTGGGTTGGGCGAGGCGGAGTTTCATGAGGGGGAGTAGTGAGTGTCCGCCGGCGAGGAATTTGGCGTCTTCGCCGTATTCGCTGATGAGGGAGATGGCTTCTTCGGCCGTTTCGGCCCGCTTGTAATCGAACGCTGCCGGAATCATGCCGAGGCTCCTTCTTCTGTCGATTCTGTCGATTCTGTCGATTCGGTGGATGTCGAGTTGGGTGTTGCTGCGGACGTCGCCGCGGTGGGGCTGCCCGCCGCATTGATGGCCTTCCACACCGTCATTGGTGATGCAGGCATCGTGATGTTGGTGACGCCGAGATCCGAGAGTGCGTCGACGATCGCATTGATCACGCACGGCGCAGCGCCGATGGTTCCGGCCTCGCCGATGCCCTTCACGCCGAGGGCATTGGTCGGCGAAGGCGTGATCGTGTGCCCGGTGGTGACCGGGGGGACGTCGCACGCGGCGGGCACCATGTACTCGGCGAGCGAGCCGTTGAGCAGGTTGCCGTTCTCGTCGAAGGCGGCCACTTCGAACAGTGCCTGGGCAACGCCTTGGACGACACCGCCGTGGACCTGGCCGTTGACGATCAGCGGGTTGATCTGGTTGCCGCAATCGTCGACGGCGACGTACTGCTGCAGGTCCACACTGCCGGTCTCGGTGTCGACTTCGACGACGCAGATGTGGGTGCCGAACGGCCACGAGAAGTTGGGCGGATCGTAGGTGACGTGAGCTTCCAGGTTGGGTTCGACCCCCTCGGGCAGATCGTGTGCTGTGAATGCGGCGAATGCGACAGCCGCAAGGGGAGTGGACCGATCGGGGCTGCCCTTGACGCTGAAGACCCCGCCGACGAAGTCGATGTCTTCGGGGGCCGCTTCGAGTTGATGGGCGGCGATCTTGCGGGCCTTGTCGATCACTCGGTCACATGCCATGTCGATCGCGACACCGCCGACCACCAGCGAACGCGAGCCGTAGGTGTCGAGGCCGAGCGGACTGATTGCCGTGTCGCTGTGCAGGACATCGACGTCTTCGGGCGCGACGCCAAGTTTGTCGGCGACGATCATCGACCACGACGTTTCGTGCCCCTGACCATGCGGCGTCGCTCCGGTGATGACCTGGACCTTGTTGGTCGCGAGGATGCGCACTGTCGCTGCCTCCCAGCCGCCGGCGCTGTAGTTAAGGGATGCAAGCACACGCGACGGTGCGAGGCCGCACATCTCGAAGTAGGACGAGACTCCGATGCCGAGCCGCTTGGTCGAGCCGGCAACGTTCTGGGCCTTCTGACGTTCGCGGAGCGCGTCGTAACCGACCATCTCGGCGGCTTTGTCGGCCGCCAACTGGTGGTCGCCGCTGTCGTATGTGAGACCACTGAACGCTGTGTACGGGAACTGCTCTTTCTGGATGAAGTTGCGCCGCCGGATCTCCATCGGGTCGACGCCGACCGATGCTGCGAGTGCGTCCATCGCCCGTTCGATCGCATACGTGGCCTCCGGCCGCCCGGCGCCGCGATATGCGTCGGTGGGAGTCATCGTCGTGAAGACCGAGGTACAGCTGAAGTCGTACGCAACCGGGATGTCGTAGACCCCGGCATACAGGAACGCCCCGAGAATCGGTACTCCTGGTGTGACGAGCTGCAGGTAGGCGCCCATGTCGCCGAGGATCCGAACACGGATCGCGGTCAGCTTGCCGTTCTCGTCGGCGGCGAGTTCGATGTCCTGGATCTGGCCACGACCGTGGGTGGTGGACATCGAGTTCTCACTGCGCTCCTCGTTCCATCGCACCGGCACCTTGTGCTTTCGGGACAGAGCCAGGCACAGCAGTTCTTCGGCGTACACGTTGAGTTTCCCACCGAACCCGCCGCCCACCGAGGGTGCAATCACTCGCACGTGTTGCTCGGGGATGCCGAGCGTGAGCGCCGACATCACCTTCAGGATATGCGGGATCTGGGTCGAGGAATACAACGTCACATCGCCACCGAACGGCTGCGGCACCGACGCACACGCCCGGGGCTCCATGAACATCGGGAGCAGCCGCTGTTGGATGTACCGCTCCTTGACGTGGTGCGTGGCCGCTGCGAAGGCCTCGTCGACGATGCCTTCGTGGCCCTCGCACTTGAGGTCCCATGTGTACGACCTGTTGGTCCCTGCGTCCGGGTGGATCACGACCCGGTCCGACAGCGCATCCTCGAGATCGATCACCGCTTCGAGTGGTTCGTACTGCACGTCGATGAGTTCGAGCGCGTCGTGGGCGATGCGGTCATCCGTGGCGAGCACCACCGCAACACCGTCACCGCAATAGCAGACCTTGTCGATCGCGACCGGGAAGTGGGGCGGGTTCTTCATGTCGGCCGTGACCGGCCATGCGCACGGCATCGGTGCCGCCCACAAGTCCTGCAACTGGGCCCCGCTGTAGGCAGCGATCACACCAGGCAGCGCGGACGCCGCTGAGGTGTCGACAGAGACGATGTTGGCGTGTGCATACGGGCTGCGCAGGACGGCGAGATACAGCGCGCCGGGGATGTTGATGTCGTTGGTGAATTTCGATTCGCCCGTGAGGAGTGCTGGGTCCTCGCGACGCAACATCGACGTGCCGATGACGCCTGCGGGTCGTTCATCGGTGACGGTCATGCCGAGGCTCCTTCGTGGGTCGAGCTGGTGGTGGAGTTGGCGGTGGCGGCTGCGGCTGCTGCGAGGACGCTCTTGACGATGTTGTGGTAGCCGGTGCAGCGGCACAGGTTGCCTTCGAGTCCGTAGCGGACCTCGGTCTCGGTGGGGTTGGGGTTCTCGTTGAGCAAGCCGATCGAGGCCATCACCATCCCGGGTGTGCAGTAGCCGCACTGGAGGCCGTGGTTCTCCATGAACGCCTGTTGCATCGGGTGCAGGACGCCGTCGACGGCGAGCGATTCGATGGTCGCGACCTGTTGGCCGTCGGCTTGGACGGCGAGCACGGTGCAGCTCTTGACGGCTTCACCGTTGAGGTGCAGCGTGCAGGCGCCACACGACGACGTGTCGCAACCAACGTTGGTGCCGGTCAGCCCCAAGTTCTCGCGCACGTAATGAACGAGCAGCGTTCGCGGCTCGACATCGCTGGCGTGAACCACGCCGTTGACCGTGATGGATACTTCCATTGGAAACCCCCAGGTTTCTCGAAGTGCACTGATCCTCGTCTCAGTCTGCACCATTTTCGGTGGCGTCGGGGACGGGCTCCGTGATGACTTCGAAGCTGATCTACTGGCGGGATGAATCCTTCAACGTCGAGCGGCGAAGCCGTCTTCGGATCGATCGTCGGGCAGGTCGCGCTCGTCACCGGTGCCGGCAGTTCGGAAGGGATCGGCTTCGCCATCGCTCGCGCGCTGGCAGGCCTCGGTGCGACGGTGGCGATCGCAGCGACGTCGGATCGGATCCACGCCAGGGCCGCAGAGATCGGTCGATCGGCCAGCGGCCACGTCGCCGACCTCACCGACGAGGATGCGATGGCTGCCCTGGTGGCCGAGGTGGTCGCACGTCACGGTTCGATCAGCATCGTCGTCAACAACGCAGGCATGACATCCACCGCAGCTGGCACCGATGCCGCCAAACCGCTGGAGACGCACACGTTGGGGGAGTGGAACGACACGATGGCGCGCAATCTCAACACTGCGTTCCTCGTCTGCCGGGCGACGGTGCCCGCGATGCGGGCGGCCGGTTATGGGCGAATCATCAACGTTGCGTCCACCAGTGGACCGCTGTCGGCATTTCCCGATGGCAGCGCCTACGCGGCGGCGAAGGCGGGAATGGTCGGGATGACACGAGCGCTCGCAATCGAAACAGCAGCGGCCGGTATCACGGTCAACGCAGTGGCGCCCGGCTGGATTCGGACGTCGTCGACGACCGATCTCGAGCACCGAGCCGGAGCAGCGGCGCCCGTCGGGCGGAGCGGAACCCCGGACGAGATCGCCGCCGCCGTCGCATTCTTGGCGACGCCATCGGCGTCGTACATCACCGGGACGATGCTCGTCATCGATGGCGGCAACGCCATCGCCGAGGACCACTCACATGGATGACCTTTCAACATCGCAATCATCGGTCGCGCTGATCACGGGCGGAGGAGGCGGGATGGGTGCGGCGGCCGCTCGTCGGTTCGTCGACGGCGGTTGGCGGGTGGTGGTCGCAGACGTCGACATCGCTCGGGCTGACGCCGTCGCGTTTGAGTTGGGAGGGGCTGCGCTCGCAGTGGAATGCGACGTCACCCAACCTGGCTCTTGTCACGCGACTGTTCGCTCGACGTTGGAGTGGGCCGGCCGCCTCGATCACACCATCGCCGCCGCCGGCCTCTGGACCGAAGGACCGATCGACGACGTCGACGAGTTCGAGTTCGACCGGGTGATGGGTGTCAACGTGAAAGGTGTTTTCTTCACCTGTAAGGCTTCGGTGCCGGCGCTGCGTGAGAGCCGCGGCTCGATCACGTTGATCGCCAGCGACGCCGGCCTGCAGGCCAACAGGGGCGCCGCTGTCTACTGCGCCTCGAAGGGTGCAGTGGTACTCCTGGCCAAGACGCTCGCGTTGGATCTCGCGCCAGCCGGTGTTCGGGTCAATGCCGTGTGCCCGGGCGATGTGCAGACCCCGATGCTGCAGCACCAAGCCGATGCCTACGGTGATGGTGACCCGGATGGCTACCTCGCCGGCCTGCTGGCCAAGTACCCCCAGGGTTCTGCGGCCCGTTTCATCCAGCCTGGCGAAGTCGCCGAACTGCTGTGGTTCCTCGCCCAACCGGCTGCGGCCCCGATCACCGGCGCCGCGCTCAGCGTCGACTTCGGCCTCAGCTCCGGCATCCAATGAGCTCGGGGCCGGCGACTTGGCCTGCCCGATCAGCGAGTCGAAGGAATCCACCGATGGGAAGAACCATTTCTTGCGAAGTTGGTTGGGTAGCGAACAGGTGTTCGACTGTACTGTTCACCATGGAAGCAGCGCTCCAACTCCACCAACACGCACTGGACGCGCTCGTCGCTTTTGACACCGGCGCCATGACGCCCATCCAGATCGGACAGGGGTTGTTGCGGTTGCAGAAGCATGTCGAACTGCCGTTGCGCAACGTCTATCCCGTCACGGATGCTGAGTCTGCTCGCGTCGCAGAAGTGGGGAGAACCCGGACCACACGGGGCCGCTCGAGCGGGTCGCCGCCGTGAGTACGGTTGGCTCATGGCAACGATCGACAACCGGCGTGAAGTGGAAGCGGAAGTCCATACCGACTTCCGCGACAAGATGTCCTACGGGTCGTATCTGCACCTCGATCGACTCCTGAGCGCCCAGGAGTTGTCCAGCGTCCCGCCACACCACGACGAACTGCTGTTCATCATCCAGCATCAGACCACCGAGTTGTGGCTGAAATTGATGTTGCACGAACTGCGTTCGGCTCGCCAACTCTTGATCGATGACGACCTGCAGCCGGCCTTGAAGCGACTGGCCAGGGTCAAGCACATCCAGAAGTCGATGACCGAGCAGTGGTCGGTGTTGGCGACGCTCACCCCGACCGAATATGCCGAATTCCGAGGATTCCTCAACAACTCGTCCGGCTTCCAGTCCTCCCAATATCGGGCAGTCGAGTTCATCCTCGGCAACAAGAATTCGGCGATGATCGCAGTGTTCCGCCACGATCCCGAGGCCCAGGCCATGCTCCAGGAGATCCTCGACCAGACCAGCGTGTACGACGAGTTCATCCGCTTCCTCGCCCGCCGTGGCCACGACATCCCGCCAGAACTGATCGAACGTGATTGGACCCAGCCGCACCAGTTCTCGGCAGCGCTCGTCGAGCCTCTGGTCAAGATCTACGAGAACCCTGAAACCAACTGGCAGGAGTACGAGACCTGCGAGGAACTGCTCGACCTCGAAGAGAACTTTCAGCTGTGGCGGTTCCGGCACGTGAAGACGGTCGAGCGCACGATCGGCTTGAAGCGAGGGACCGGTGGGTCGAGCGGCGTTCCGTTCCTGCGGGCGGCGCTGGAGCTGACGTTCTTTCCCGAGATCTATGCCGTTCGAACCGAGATCGGCCAGCCACGTTGACGAACCCCATCATCGCACTCGACCTGCCGATGCAGCGGGCGATGGAGTTGGCTTGGGAGTCGATCAGCAATGGAAGTCTCGGTATCGGCGCAGTCATCACGACCGAGACGGGCGAAATCCTGGCGACCGGCCGCAACCGGCTCTACGAAACCGACCCCGGCGACGACGTCCTCGCTGGCTCGTCGGTGGCCCACGCGGAGATGAACGCGCTCGCCAAGATGCGCAAGGGTGTTGGTCGCGGCGCGCCGATCGTGCTGTCGACAACATTGCAGCCGTGTTTGCAATGTCTCGGTGCAATCCGTTTGAGCGACGTCACCGAGGTGCGCGTGCTGTCACCCGACCCTCTGTTCCGTGGCGTCGAGCGTGCCCGAGATCTCAACGAGTTCCTCGGTCGTCGGTGGCCCGCCTTTTTTGAACGGGAAGTCGACGAGTGGGCGGCGTTGTCATTGTTGTTCCCGACCCACACCGCCGCGTTCTGGGCCGCTCCGGTCCAAGGCTGGAACGAGACAGTTCCGACCCTCGCGACACTGGCCGCAGAGTTGGTTGCATCAGGCGAATTGGTCGGACTCGCATTGCGAGACGCGTCGCTCGATGAAGTCGCCGACGCGCTCTGGTCGCGCCTCGATCGTTGTGTGCCGGAGATCGCAGCGCTGGCGGCTCAGACCTGAAGCCAGGATGTCAGGACGTCATCCCGTGGAGTCCGACCAAGCCGCGGCCCAGTTCGATCTCGCCCATGTGACGCAGTCCGTGTTGGTAGATCCAGCACTCGGCCGCATCGAGGAGGGTGATGCCATCAGGACCCGCGACGCGGGCGCTGTAGGTGCTCGCGATCTGGGCTGGGAACGGGCGGTTGATCACAACCCGAGTCAGTTCGTCCGGGTCGAGGTCGGCCAACCACGCCTCGGTGCGTGAGAGAACAGCGCGCTGGTATTCCTTGAACGCGTCGTAGTCGCCGATCCGTTGGTGCACCATCTCGTCCACCGTACGGTGCTTGCCGTGGTCGTCGATCTCCATCTGCACCCGGTCCTGCCACGCTTGGTTCCAGATCGGTGGTGTGCCGGTCATCAGCATGAACGATGCGTCCATCATGTTGATGATGTGGAACAAGCAGAACGCAATCGGCACGACGCCTTCGCGTTCGAAATGGTTGACGTGTTCGATCTCCATCGTGTCGACGGCCTCGTAGTACAGCGAGTTGAGGGCGCGCATCCGGCGTTGCAACGAGTCGAGAACGAGGGCGTTGGTCGAGGTGGTCATGGCTACTCCTTGGAAAATTCGGCACGGGCGACAACGGCCACATCGGTCGCCGAGGGGCGGGTGAGGATGTCGAACACGACTCGGTGGATCGCGCCGTTGAACGGGTTGGGGCCGGTGTAGTCGTCGACCACCGGCGAGAGCGCGTCGCGTCCGATGTCGAGACCCGTCGAGCCAAGCATTCGCACGATGCGCGGAATCGCGACCTCGGCCAGATCCTCACCGTCGGCTCCAATCGCGATCGCGCCCTGCTTGCCGTCGCGTCGGAAGCGGACGGTGAGCGTGTGCTCGCCAGCCGGGAGCGAGATCGGGGCGCTCGCTCGCTGGTGGGTGCCGAGCGCGTTGTAGTCGAAGTGCAGCACTCCATCGGCGATGAAGAAACTGTGCCCGACGTTGTGGCTTCCTCGGGCATAGACGACGCCGCAGGCCGGCTCGTCGCCGATCGTGACATGGGCCGTCATCGTCCATTCGCGCCCACCGAGCGGCGGCGATGGATCGGACGGGATGTGCGAGATCGGGTGGAGGTATTCGTAGCGCGACCGAGCGTGAGGTGTGGCCGGCCGGGCTGGTCCGCCGAACAGTTCGATCGTGCGATCGTCAAGTGGCAAGACGCCCATCTCGCCGGCTTGGGTCCACCACAGGTCGACCATCTCGCGCAGCTTGTCCGGTAGCTCCGAAGCGAGGTTGTTCATCTCGGAGAAGTCCTCGTCGAGGTGGAACAGCTCCCAGACGTCTTCGTCGTAGGACCGGCCTGGCTCATGGTAGGTGGTCGCCTTCCAGCCGTGTGCCCAGATGCCACGGTGGCCCATCTGCTCGAAGTACTGCACGGTCCGCGGGGGTGCTGCGGAGGCGTCGGCAAACGTGGGAGCGATCGACCGACCGTGAATCGGAATCTGGACGTACCCGCCGCTCTGCTCGTCGGTCGGTGTTGCGGTGATGTCCAACACGGTGGCCGCGATGTCGATCGCATGGCAGAACTGTGATCGGACCGCACCGCCATCGGTGATCTGTCTCGGCCAGTGCACGATCAGGGGATCGCGAACGCCACCACCGAAGGTGTTCTGCTTGTACCAGCGCAGCGGCGAATTGCCGGCCTGGGCCCAACCCCACGGGTAGTTGCTGTGCGAGTGCGGGCCGCCGATGTCGTCGAGGTGGTGCTCGACGATCTCGTCGACGTTCTCCCACATCCCGTTGAAGAAGCTGAACTCGTCCATCACGCCGAACGGGCCGCCCTCGCGGCTGGCGCCGTTGTCGGACAGCACCATCAGCATCGTGTTGTCGAGTTGGCCGGTCTGTTCCAAGAATGCAACCAGGCGACCAATCTGTTCGTCGGTGTGTTCGAGCATCGCCGCGAATGCTTCCTGCAATCGGCAGGCGAACTTCTGTTGGTTCGGCGTCAAGTCGTCCCACGGTGGCACCCCCGGGTTGCGCGGTGCCGGGGTCGTTCCGGGAGGCACGATGCCGAGATCGAGTTGACGCTTGAACCAGCGCTCGCGCATGACGTCGTAGCCCTCGTCGAACGCACCCCGCCACTTGGCAAGGTACGACTCGGGGGACTGGTGCGGAGCATGCATCGCCCCGAACGCGAGGTACAGCAAGAACGGTCGGTCGGGGCGGACCGAGACGAGGTCGCGAATCCACCCGGTCGACTGGTCGATCAAGTCTTCGCTGACGTGGTAGCCATCCTCCGGTCGGCGAGGCGGATCGATGTGATGGTTGTCGTGGGTGAGTTCGGGTGAGAACTGATCGGCCTCGCCCTGGAGGAATCCGTAATACCGATCGAAACCCTTCTGCAGCGGCCAGTTGTGGTGAGGCCCGGCAGCCGAAGTTTCCTCCATCGGGGCGAGATGCCACTTGCCCGCCGCGTAGGTGGCGTAGCCGTTGCTGCGCAGCGACTGGGCGATCGTTGCCGCCCGGGGGGTGATCCCACCGCGCATGTGCGGAAACCCGGTGTTCCAGTTGGAGACACCCCGCATCCCCACCGTGTGGTGGTTGCGGCCAGTCATCAGACAGGCCCTGGTCGGCGAGCACAGCGCCGTGGTGTGGAAGTTGGTGTAGCGAAGACCGCCGGCCGCCAGGCGGTCGATGTTCGGCGTCCGTAAGGTGCTCCCGTAGCAACCGAAATGAGCGAAACCGGTGTCGTCGAGCACGATCATGACGACGTTCGGGCCGCCGAGGCCGGCCGGTGGATCTGGCCACGAGGGCACAGAATCGCGATACGTGCGGCCGATCGTTCCGCGGAATTCCGGCTCACTCGTCATCCGCTTTCCCCTCGTCTCGCCCGTTCCTCAATGGCCGAGTCACCCTAAGACCTGTCAGAGAGACTGTCAACTGTTAGGATCTGTGGATGGGCGCGTCAGTGGCACGAGAAGTGGGACCGGAAGCGGTCGGTGACGGACGTCGAGAGCGGCGCGATCGAAACCGCGATGCAGTCGTCGACGCGATGCTGTCGTTGTACCGAGACGGACGGCTCGCGCCGTCGTCGGACGAGATCGCCGAGCGCGCCGGCTTGTCGCCGCGTTCGCTGTTTCGCTACTTCGACGACATCGATGATCTCGTCCGTTCGGCCATTGATCGTCATCTCGAACGGGTCCGTCCGACGTGGCTGCTGAAGATCGATCCCTCCGATTCCGTCGAGCAGCGGATCAGGAGCCTCGTCGCCCAGCGGTTGAAGATGTTCGATGCAATGTCGTTCGTCGGGGTCATCTCTCGCATCCGGGCGCCGTTCCAGCCGATCGTCGCCGAGCAACTGACCGAGATCCGGGCCTTTCTCCGCAACCAACTGCGTGAATTGTTGGCCCCGGAACTCGAGCGACTCGACGCACCGGCTGCAGCAAACGTGCTCAGCGCGGTGGACGTGCTCTGTTCGTTCGAGGGATATCAGCTGTTGCGCCTCGATCAGGGGTTCGGTCGAGCTCGGGCGGGTGCCGTGATGACCGACGCGCTCACCCGCCTGCTCAGCTGAACGGACCGGTCTCCGACATCGTCGGCGCGCTGGATCAGGCCGGTGCAGAGACCGACCGTGCGTTCATCACGGGGTGACTTCGATGAGTCGGCCGTCTTCGACCTGGTACACGAAACCGCGGATGTAGTCCTTGTGGGGGATGAACGGGCTGACCTGGAGTCGACGGATCGACTGGGCCACGTCCTGGAACGGATCCTTGAAACTCTCCAATGACCACTGCGGGCGAATGCCGGTTTCGGCCTCGATCTCGTCGTGGAGCGCATCGCCGAAGGCCTGCTGCAGGCCGCAGTTGGTGTGGTGGAGCAGGACGATCTCCTTCGTGCCGAGCCCTCGTTGGGACACGACGAGTGAGCGGATGACGTCGTCGGTCACGACCCCGCCAGCGTTGCGGATGACATGCGCTTCGCCGTGGCCGAGGCCGAGCATCTCGAAGATGTCCATCCGACTGTCCATACACGCAACGATCGCCAATCGGCGGGCTGGGCGAAGGGAGAGTTCGCCGTCCTTGAAACGCTCGACGTACTTGGCATTGTGGGCCAGAAACGTATCGGCGCTCGGAACGAACGGTTCGTCAGGTGCCGGAGTCACGACGTCGACCGTAGTTCGACCGGCCGCGGGTCGCGACATCCTCATCGAATCGGTACCAAGTCCAACGACGCGAGTCAGCCCCGTTGCAAGCGTTCGAGGAAGCGCAGCGCCGCTTGCGACGACTCGTGGCGCCAGAGCGCGACGACGTCGGATGTGCCCTGAGATTCGGCCTGATCTGCAATCGTGGCCGCCAGGCCGACAACCAGTTCGGATTGTCTGGTGAGCATTGCTGACACGTCGATCTCACAGTTCTCGGCGATCACGAGCTTCAGCAGCAACTCGCTGCGCAGATCCCGCAGATGGGCCACCGGGGTATCGAGCCATTTCCGCAACTGGGCGCGGCCGCTGCGAGTAGCAGCCAGGATCGTGCGGTTTCCACCAGCGAGCCCGGGTTCCTCGCCGATCGGCTGCACGAAGCCGGCCGAGGTCAGGTGCTCGAGCGAGCGGTAGGTCAGCGGCCGCGACAACGACCAGATTCGTCCGATGTCACCCGTCGGCTTCAATCGGGCAGCGATTGCAAAGCCGTGGGTTCGGGCTGGATACAAGATGCCGAGGCATGCCCAGTCGCCGAGCAGCAATTTCGAGGTGTCCGAACGTGTCACCCCATCATCGTCGCGCAGGCACCCCTGCTCGGCGACTTCGAACATGGATGCGAAGCTCGATTGACCAACTGCCTCAGCAATTGGATCTAATCTGCGACACGTGTCCGACGACCTGCAGCGACGATGGATCTCCTCGATGGCCGAGGCGTACGACAGGTGGCTCGTGCCCACCGTGTTCCGACCGTTTGCCGACGACTTGGCTGCGAGGGTCGTCGCGTTCGATCCGGCGAGGATCCTCGAAGTCGCAGCGGGAAGCGGAGCGGTCACATCAGCCATGGTGGCACTGGCCCCATCCGCAGAAATCGTGGCGACCGATCTCAGCCCGGCCATGGTCGAGTTCGGGGCGGCAGCGGTGCCGCAGGCGCTCTGGCGGCGGGCGGACGCGCTGTCGCTGCCGTTCGTCGACGGCGAGTTCGATGTCGTCGTCTGCCAATTCGGGGTGATGTTCTTTCCAGATCGAGTTGCCGCCTTGCGAGAGATGGGTCGGGTCACGACTCCGGACGGACGGATGATCTACAGCGTCTGGGAAACCGCTGATCGTCACGACTTCGCTCGGGCCCTGCAGGCTGGCCTTCAGCGAGCGTTCCCCGACGACCTGCCGAAGTTCGTCGCCGCGATTCCACACGGCTACAGCGATGTCGCAGTGATCGCAGCCGACGTCGTCGCGGCCGGCCTCGACATCGTCGCCTTCGACACCATCGACCTCGTTGGACATGCAGCGTCGGCCGAGGACATTGCCCTCGGATTCTGCCTGGGCACTCCGGTACGTGGCGAGATCGAGTCACGGGGTTCGTTGGCGGACACGATCGACATCGTCGCCGACGAGATTCGCAGCCAACTCGGTACGGAAGCGATCAGCGGGCGGATGACGGCCCACGTGATCGAGGTTCGATCTGCGCACTGAGGACTCACGACTTGCCTGCTGACCCCTCGGCGCGATCCAATCCCGTCAGAAGTTCGCTGTCGATCAGGAGTACAGAATGGCTGCAACCGTCCCAGATCTCGAAACGTTTTCGGCAGACGTCCGAGCCTGGCTCGCTGTCAATTGGCGCGCCGAGCGACCGAAACGGGAGTGGCTCGAGTTGGTGGTCGACGCCGGATACGCCGTGCCGACATGGTCGACCAATTGGTACGGACTTGGGCTGACACCAGCGCACAGCAGCGCCGTCGATGCCGAGTTCCGCCGGGTCGGTGCATTCGGCGCCCGTCAGGACGTCCACAATCTGTGGGCCAACACGCTGCTCGCCTACGGCACTGCGACGTTGAAGCGCACGCTGATCAAACGACTCTTGCTCGATGACGTGTCGATGTGCCTGCTGTACTCCGAACCGGCAGCTGGTTCGGATCTCGCGGGACTCCAGACCCGCGCCGACCGCGACGGTGACGAATACATCGTCACCGGCCAGAAGGTGTGGACGTCATCGGCCGCAACTGCAGAATTCGGGATGCTCGTCGCCCGCACCGACTGGGACGTGCCCAAGCACCGCGGGATCTCGTTCTTCTACTTCCCGATGCGTCAGCCTGGCGTCGAGGTCCGCCCGATCAAGCAGATCACCGGCGAGTCGCATTTCAACGAGGTGTTCATCGACCAAGGTCGGGTGCCGTCCGAGAACATGCTGGGCGGGCTCAATGAGGGTTGGAGGGTGTTGCAGACGGCGCTCGCGTACGAGCGGTCGGTCATGGGTGACATGGCGCGTGGACCGCGCCAGGCCAAGCCGGCGGTCGGCCGCCACCCGACTGACGGCAAGCCAGCGCCGGTGCCCGCTCCGTCGGGGGCCGAGGTCGACCTCGGAGCGCTCGCCCGATCGGTCGGCCGCAGCAATGAGCCGGTCGTCCGTCAGCAGATCGCCCGGGTCCACACGTTGCGCACCGTCAACCGTTGGAATGGATTGCGGGCCAAGGCCCAGATCAAGCAGGGTGAATCGTCGCCGATCCTGTCGCTCGGCAAGTTGGCGATGTCTCGGATTCTGCACGACGGTGCTGCCGTGCAGTCGATGATCATCGGTGCCGAGGCGCTGCTCGACGGCCCGGACAATCCGGAGGGCGATGCTGCCAATTTCCTTGCGTTGAATGCCTATTTCACCTCGATCGGTGGCGGCACCGACGAGATCCAGCGCAACATCATCGGCGAGCGCGTCCTCGGCCTGCCCAAGGAACCAGAACTCGACCGAGAGATTCCTTTCAGTGAAGTCCGCAAAGCCTCCGTCATTCGCTGACGGGATTTTCTGAACGGGTGCAACGCCAACCGCGGGAGAGGACAGCGCAACCCGCAGCGATCAGACTTTGCGATGGTTCGCGAGGGCGAACAGCGACAACAGGACCACGCCAGCTTCTGCGACAAGCGACCAGCGACCAGATCGCAATGGTCTCGCCCCAGTTGCCGATGTCGCCCTGAGCGTTCGGAAGGCCCGTCGTTCGGGTGAGGACGAAGGCGACGATGCTCGAGTGCGCTCGCTCCGATGCCAAGTACGGACTGATTCCCCTCGCGCCGACCTGCTCACGCGGCTGATGCGCAACCTGCTCACCAACGCCCAACGGCATGCGTCGTTCACGCTCTGGCTGCCACGACATCCTGACGCGACACGATCGGCCGCTGCGCAGTGAGCATCGAGCCGTGACTTTCGAGTCCGACGTCGGTCCGTGCGCAAACCCGCGGCGGTACGACGCCCGCTGCGAACTCTCCAGATCTACCGATCGCGCCTGAGCGTGGTGCCGAGACTCAGGTGATGCGCCGCTGTAACAACAAAGGCCGATGCTGGTCGTGGCAGTGCATCACGTGCGCCATGAGGAGGAAACCAGGACATGTTCATCTCAGCGTCAGAGCTCACGGCGAGCCCGGGTCAGAGCGGGAAACTTGGGCCGTTGGTCGCCCAGATGCGCGACGTGCTCTCGAACAGCACGGGAAAGGGTTGGTTCGCTTGGGCCGCAATCACCGGTCGGCCCTATGGATCGTTCGTGCTCAGCACACGCTTCGACGACTACCCCGACATGATCGGCGCTCAAATGAAAGCGGCGGCGTCGTCGGAGTGGGCTGCGCTCGCAGCGACGGCTGAGGGTGTCCTGGCCCACCCAGCTCCCTCGGTCCTTGGCGAGGTCATCGCCGTCACGGGCGAGCCGGCAGCACCCAAGCAATTCACCATCGTCACGCGGGCTGTCATCGACCACTCGGCTCTGGCGGCGGCCGTTTCATGGTCGACTCGGGTGGCGGAGCACGTCACGAAAGTGACGGGAATCAGCGCGACCGTCATCACTTCGGCGGCGGGCCAGATGTTCGGGATGTCATGGCTGAGTAGTGTCGATACTCCCCAGGAGCTCGACAAGATGAATTCGATCGGTACCGATGCCGGCTATCTCGAGATGCTCGCCGAAGCAGGAACCGACAAGCTTTTCCAACAGGGAACGACCGACCGGATGCTGCTGGCCAAGCTGCCCTGAGCGATTTGCTCAGGCTCACATCGAATGTTGTCGACCGACGAGCGCGGCGATCACGTCGGAGACGCCACGGTGATCGCCGCTCTCACTTCGTTCAGTCGCGGTGAGGTTGGGAACCACGCAGAACCTGTATCCGAGGCGCCGGCGCTCGGCCGCAACCGCGTTCACGATCAATGACGCTGGGTCTCGTCCCCGTCGCTGCGTGACAGCGCCCAGCAGGTCGAGCGCGTCGAGGGCGGCGATCGGCAGGTGGTCAACCTCGGCCACTTCGAGCCCAAGGAGCGCGTGACGATCGGCTTCGTCGAGTTCGTCGCGTGCGAGTGCGAGCTGTGCCCGGGCAATGTGGATCGATATGGTCATCTGTGGAGCAGTTTCCATCTCGATGATCCGCGACGATGCGGCGTCCGTGACCACCTGCGCTTTGGTGATTCTGCCGGCGGCAATGAGCGAAGCGTTGATCAGCGGAAGTGCGTAGACCTGCCAGACCGGCACACTGACGAGTGCCGAAAACTCCTCGGCCAGGTCGGCTGCTTCTCCGCTGTCGCCGCCCAAGAGAGCTGCACAGCAACCGGTGAATGGCGTCAGGAACGCCAACAAAGGAAACGATCCCGGCGTCGACCACTCGATTGCTCGGCCCATGGACTCGCGATCGGCTGCGAAGAGAGCGGCGTGGGCCAGGGCGGCGGCCGAGGTCAGGGAGAATGCCGGATCGATCGGAACCGGCCGCCGGCCGCGATCCAGAGCCGATCTGAGGTGACCGTGGATGGTTTCCGCGATGACTGCGGCGGCGTAGCCGTTGCCGACCGAGTCGACGCTGAAGGTGCACCGGTGGCGGCGTGTCAAGCGCCGCAGTTGGTCGAGGAGCGGATCGCATCGATCGAGTCGGCCCTGGAGAGCTTGCATGTATGCAGCGAATCCGACGTAGACCGAGGCCTCCAGGTCGTCGCCGCTCGCGAGCAGACCCTCGGCGTAGGCATGGATCGCCGACGTTTGCCCGCGGTAAGCGGGCACCATCGCTCGGCCACGTTCCACCCAGGCCGATGCCCGGCCGGACCCGGTGCCGACATGGACCAGGATCGCGTCGACGGTCGAGGCGGTCTCGTACGATTGGCTGGTTGCGGTTGCCAGGAGTCCGGCGGCGGCTTCCGCCCACGGCGGGCAACGCTCGGCCGTGGGGATCGCATGCAGCCACGACCAGGTTGCGACGAAGTCGTCGTGGTGGCCGAGTGCGCTGCGCACCGGCGCCAATCCGCGACACATGGAGTACATCGTCGCCCGCTGGTCGTGGCTTCTCGCCCATGCCGAGGCGGCGACCACGTCAGGCATGTAGCGGACGAATTTCTGGTGCTCGATGCCGAGCCGACCTTGGCCGACTGCGTCACACCACCGAGCGAAGTACAGCGCGTGTGCCTCCTCGGCTCGATCGAAGTCGTCGGTCGCACGTCCCAACTCGGTGCAGAACTGACGCACAATGTTGAGCATGCGGTAACGACCGCTGCGATCGTCGAGTTGCAACAGTCCGACATCGGTCAACCGGCCGACGCAGCCGGCCGCAGTGGCCTCGGCCTCCGCTGGCTCGTCATCGCGGATGGCAGCGATCACTGCCGCTGCAGCATCGAGGTCGAACGGCGACCGGAATGTGGCGAGCGATACCAGCACGCGTTGCTGAAAGCGACTGATGAGACCAACGCTCCACTCGATCGACGCCCCCAGCGTGGCGTGCCGGGCCGGCTTGTTCCGATCACCCACCTTCCAGCGGATGATTTCGGCGATCCCGGCGACGACGGCCGGTAGCGGGACGCTCCGGAGCTGGGCTGCAGCCAACTCGATTGCCAACGGAATCCCGTCGAGTTCCCTGCAGATCGAGGTGATCTCGCGGATCGCCTGCCGGTCGAGCACCATCGCCGGTCGAGCCTCGCGAGCGCGGACCACAAACAGCCGAAGGGCGTCATAGCCCTCGATGGTGTCGATGGTGTCGATGGTGTCGATGGTGTCGAGCGCGACGGTGGTGATGTCGTCGGGCATGGTCAACTCCGGAACTCGCCAAACGACCTCGCCTGCGAGTCCGAGGGGTTCGCGGCTGGTGACGAGTGCGTTCGTCTCGGTGCTTTGGATCAACAACGCGGCGACCACCGCTGCGGTGGACTCGAGCACATGTTCGGCGTTGTCGAGCACAAGGAGCGAACGATTGCCTCGTAGACGACGCTCGATCTCGCCGATCACGTCATCGCTCGGCATGACGCCGATCTCCGTCGCAATCTGTTGGGCAACGTTTGCAGTCGGAGCCAGCACGCCGAGGTCCACCCACCAGGCGTCGGTGTTGTTCCGTTCGCGTGCGGTCGCTGCAAGCCGCATCGCCAATCGCGATTTCCCACATCCCCCTGAACCGGTCAGGGTCACGATTCGATGATTCTTCAGGAGTGCTCCGAGGTCGGCCATCTCTTGCGCCCGTCCAACGAAGGAACTCAGCGGGATCGGTATGGTCGGACGTTTCGTGACCGAGACCCCAGGCAGATGTCCCTGTCGCCGCGTCCACGCCGGATGCCGTGACGTGCGGAGCTTTTCGAGGTCGGTCCCCGATGCGATGGCCCGATCGAGCTCCACCAGCAAAGCAGATGGTCCGGTGCCGATATCTGCCTGCAACACGTGGCGATACTCCTGGAACTGGCGCAGTGCATCGGTGCGGCGCCCGGCCTGGTCGAGCGCCCTCATGAGCAACGCTCGAGGCAGGTCACGGTAGGGTTGTTCTGCAATCAAAGGGGTGACACGCGCGATTGCAGCAGCGGACTCGTGCGCGTCCAAGAGGAGCAACACCAGCTCCTCCACCGCTGCTGAGTGCAACTCGCCGAGTCGCCGCGCTTCAACCTCTGCCCATGGTTCGTGAGCGAACTCGTCGTACGCCGGCCCTTCCCACAGCACCTCAGCCTGTTCGAGGCACCACAACGCACGCTCGGCATCGCTCAGAAATGCCTCGTTGACGAGGCGTCCGTACTCGACAGCATCGACCGAGGCCCTCAATTCGTAGCCGGCAGGCTCGGTCACGAGCGACTCCGCGCCGATCACACGGCGCAAGCGGCTGATCGACGTGCGGAGTGCCCCGGCCGAGAGCCCAAGGTGTTCCTCGAGCACCACCGACCGCAACGTGGCATTCGCACCGAGGCACAACACAGCCAGCAGTCGTCGTTGCTCCTGACTCGACGGTGTCAGTCGGCGTCCGCTCACATCGAACAGGCGAACCGCCCCGAGCACCCTGCACCGGCTCATTGTGCCCCCTCGAGGTCCACACTAGATCCTGCGAAACTGGCATCGCGACGACGTCCTGCTCGAACACGGCGATCGCCCCCACGATCGCAAGCGACCCATGCCCGTCGCCCGAACGGCTGACGCCCGACCAGGTCCCGACAGATTCGCGACCGCCGGAGTCCTCGGATGCGGACCATGACGGAATAAACGTTGACAGACATCAATGTGTGTATACGAGGGTTCTGTCAACCGTCGACCGAAGGTGGGATGTCATGACCGGTGCTGACATTGCCACGCTCACGGACACCTTCTCGTACGCAGGCTCGGGCGGCGGGTCTGAGCAAATATCGGCTCTACCAACTCCGTGACAGCGGGACCATCGAACAGATCGAACCGGGCCTGTATCGCCGTGCAGATGCCGAGATCGGCAACCTCGATCTGATCGGAGCCGCAGCGCGGATCCCGACGTCGACGTTGTGCTTGGGGACGGCGCTCGCGCGTCATGGCTTGTCGGATGTCATCCCGTCGAGGACGGACATCGCGATCCCTCGCGGCCACCGCCGGCCGGCCACACCGTCGACGATCCACTGGCGCTTCTTCGACCCGGATACGTTCGAGATAGGCAGGGAGATGATCGCGCTCGACGACCACCTTCGTATCGGTCTGTACTCGCCGGAGCGGAGCATCATCGATGCGTTCCGGATGCGCGGCATCGAAGGACACGAACAGGCCTATGAAGCTCTGCGCCGATGGCTGAAAGGTCGGGGAGCGCAGCCGGGCAAGTTGCTGGCAATGGCACAGCAGTTCCCACGAGCCTCCACACCCCTGCAGCGCGCCGTGAATGCGCTGTTGTGAGCGTGCCGTCGCGTGACACGCCAGGTGGTCGCACGCCGGACACCGACGATGCCGAACGCGACCGCGCCGCACGTGATCGAGTTCGTTCTCGCTGAAGCCGTCGCCCACCCGACATTGGGAGCGCGCCGGCTGCTCGAACATCTTGCCGAACGCGACGTGATGTTGTCCTCGTCGGGTGTCCACAGATCGACGCTCGACTCGTGCGAGGACTGGTGGGCCCGGGACGACAATCAGGGGCGACTCTGTAGTCCAGCGCGGCCGGCTGAACCCTGAACACCGGCACTTCGGACAAGTCAGTTCCTGGACCCGCCACAACGATAATCACCGATCGACCCGCCGTCGACCAGCGGGACCAATCAGCGCGCCCCAACAGCTCCAGAGTGCATGCACGGACCGCGAATATGCGCTGCGCGTTCTGTGGGGTGACCCCTACCGGCCTTTCGGGGATAGGGGCGGCCGAACGGATCACCGATCGTGGCGTTCCCGCGAGAACGGTGATCGGCCGATCCGCGCCATCGGAGGCGGATCATCGCCTATGCCGTGCATCCGGGGAACCGATGGCGCTGCTGGAGGAGAATCGAGGCGACCGGAGGCCATGTCGAATGTCCATCGAGGGCCACCGTACGGTCGCTCGCGGTGCTCACAGCTATCCTGCCGGAGCGGGGGCGATGCCCTCTGCTTGGGCTGGCGCTGACTCTGCGGCGCCCGACTGACGTGCCATCCCCACGGTGGCGGAGGAACATGACTCAACACACCGTCCGCCGCACGCTCGGGATTGCAATCGCGTTGCTTGTGCTGTGGTCGTGTGCTTCGCCGCCGAACGACGTGACTGCTGGGTCATCGCGTTCTGGCGAGCTCTCGACCTCATCGACAGGAGTCACCACGGATTCGCCCGTGACCGACCCCACGATTGGCGAGACCGCGCCGCCCACCACGGCCGTTGATCCGGCCAACCCGTGGGCGCTCGAGTTGCAGAATGTGGACGAGAACGGCGGCCGGTCGCTCGACTCCTCGCTGCGATTGTTCGCCATGGCATTCGGCTCGATGCCGGGTGTCGATGTTCCTTCCGGGTTGCCGGAGATACGGTCCGGAACCCTCGCAATCAACAGCGTTCTCGACCGCTACGGCGAGTTGACCCCCGAGCAGCAAGCGGTCGTCGATGAAGCAGTCGCCCCCGGGGCTGACGACGAGGTCGAGATCATTCCGGCGGCCTTCGCGCCGCGCCGCTCGCCGTTGAAGGACGCGATCGTGGATGCCGTCAAGGACTACCGCTCCACCTTTGCCGGCAAGCTCGGCTACGACCTGCCTGCTCCGGTGACGGTGATCGTGGCCAGTGACAAGGAGAACTTCGGCTATGCCCTCGCCGAGTGGGAGGGCGGCTCGTACAGCGGGTGTTCACTGCACATCTCGTCCGATAACGGCCTGGCCGGCCCCTTCGTCGTGCTCAACACGATTGCTCACGAGCTGTTCCACTGCTTTCAGGCGGTTGCGGCGGGAACGCTCGCGGTGTGGGAAACACGAGGCGCGTGGTACATCGAGGGCAGTGCCGAGTGGGCGGCCGTCACCATCACCACCTCCGATGGACATGATGTGCCGTTCTGGTTCATGTATCTCACGAACGAGCAGGAACTGTTCGCGCGGACGTACGACGGGATCGGGTTCTTCTCCCACCTCGCCGAAACCGGCACTGACCCCTGGTCGGTGATCGCGCCGATGGTGCGAGCTGGTGGGAACGAACCAGCTTGGGCTGCGTCGGGGGCCGACGGGGAGGCGTTCATGTCGTCGTGGGGCTCGAGTCGCCTTCGTGACTCCTCGCGTGGTGCGGCGTGGGACACCACCGGTCCAGGAATCATTGGTTCGGCGTTCACTCCAAAGCAACAGGCAGTGGGCAACGGCGGATCCGTCAGCATGGGCACGATGAGCACTTTCAACACCAGTATCCATCAGCTGTCGATATCAGCGGAGGTCACCACTGTCAGCGCCACGGGATTCGTGCACATGAACGATGGTTCGATCGATGTTCCGGTTGTGACATCCACTCCGTACTGCACGAAGCCGGGCGGATGCGGCATGTGTCCCGACAACACGCCGCTGCCCGACGACCCGCAGCCGCTCGGGCCGGTCGTGATGTTCGGCGTCGCAAGCAATGCCACCGCTTCCTCGGCGATTGCGGTCGGCCAGACGGTGGAGGACTACTGCCGCGATCACCAGAAGGTGTGGGTCCACGTCGAGCGTCCGGCGATGCCGGGGGTGCTGGCCGGCACCGTGATCGAGCTCTACGGATGCACAGGACCCTTCGGTGCATGGAATGGGGTCCTTCGAACAGGTGGTCTCGACGACGGCGCAGGATTCACCGTCGAATTTGCGGAGATCCCTGTCGCGTTCGCGTATGGAGCAAAGGACGCGGCCCAGACGGTCCACGCTGATGCCCGAGGCAACGTGCCGACTCCGGCAGGCAACTTTTCCGTAGTTTTCTCGCTCGACTTCAGTGTGGATGCGGCTGGGGAGACGATGTCCATCAGCGGGACGGGGAACGTGGCCGACGAACTCGTCCAGGTCACCGACGCGTTCCCCGGGGTCGCCTCTGCGCTCGCGATCGAACCCGCGCCAGCAGGCACCTGCGGCTGAATCGCCCAGACCCCGCCGTCATCCAGCAACTCACGTCCATATGCACGACGGCGTCGTCGAGGAGGTCTCCGAACCATGCACATGATCGTCGTGGGATGCGGAC
>JBDSDH010000002.1:0-9145 GCA_039920665.1 Ilumatobacteraceae bacterium | reverse complement strand
GAGTCGGCGTGATGCCGGGTTGGGGACTCACGGTGTTGCTGCCGCAGGCAATCGGTGTGCGCCGGGCACGAGAGATGAGCTTCACCGGCAACTTCCTGCTCGCTGACGAAGCGCTGCAGTTCGGACTTGTCAACCGCGTCGTCCCCCACGCGGACCTGATCCCGGTCACCCGTCAACTCGCCCGTGACATCATCGGCAACGACCAGCCCGGCGTTCGCCAGATCCGCAAGACGTACGCCGAAATCACCCGCGAACCGGTCGGCTGGGAGATCGAGGCTCGCGATGGCGCAGCCTGGCGGGCATCGATGTTCAGCGCCGACAAGGTGGCCGCCCGTCGCGATGCGATCATGTCCCGCGGCCGCGGTCAGTAGCCTCGCAGCGCGTCAGGAAGGCGCACGGCGACGTCGCGAAATCAGCACCAGGACAATCCCACCGATCGTCATGGCAACCGCCGATGCTGCGACCCGAAGCGACATCCGCCCGGTCTCGGGCAGGTCGACCACCCCGGGCGCTTCGACGGCAACCTGATGGCAGCGGTCGAGACCGACCGCGATCGAACTGATCTCGACCGAGGCCGCGCCGGCGTTGGTGATGGTGACCTCTCCACCGGCGACGGCGGCCCCGACGCCGACCGTCGTGCCACCGATCGCGATCGGAACGGCGATCGGCGAACTGTCGGTGGCCGTCACGATCAGTTGGACCCCGGATTCGGCAACGGCAACCGCCCCGACCGTGACCGATGCGCCAGGCTCGATGGTCTGCGGGCCGAACCAGGTGAACGGATCAGCAACACAGATCTGCGCCGGCGGCGCAGCGGCGGACGCAATCGACGATCCAGCCCACGCGGCGGTCAACACGAACACTCCCATGACCCCGCTGCCGAGGACGGCACCGACCCTCGTCCATCGCCTACCCGCTGCCCTCATGCCCGCTCTCCTGACCCGTCTTCGGATCGAATGTCAACGAATCGTAGTGTTCGCCACGCTCCGCGTTCGGGATCTCAACCAATGGCGGCGCCACCCGACATGCCCGCCGGGCACACCGGGAGCGGGCCGGATCCGGATCGGGCGGCAGCAGCGGATCGGGGTGGGCGTTTCGGGTCCATGAACCTTGGATTCGATCGTCGTCGTCCAGAGCCGGTTTGGGGGTGACCTTCCAAAGGGCGGGCTAGGCTCCGCAAATCGGATTTCCCGATGTACACCACCTATCCATACAAGGGGGAGCAATGCGGAAGAGCAAGAAGATGCTCAGCGCGCTCACAATCACCACAGTGTTGGGCCTCGTCGGCGCATCCTGCGGTAGCGATGCAGACACTGCCACCACGACGGCGGCAACCACCAAAGCGACAGTTGCGGGCGTGGACACCACCGCTGCTGGCACCGAGACCACGGCTGGTAGCGACACCACCGTTGCCACCGCAGTCACGACCGACGTTCCCGTCGAGACCACCGGCGGTAGCAGCGATGCCCCGTCCGGCGACGTCACTGCATGCGAAGTCACCGACCTCGGCGGCGTCGATGACAAGGGCTTCAACCAGAGCGCCTACGCCGCTTTGACCGAGGCCGAGACCAAGCTCGGCACGAAGAGCGAATTGCTCGAGTCCAAGAGCGATGCCGACTACGCCACCAACGTCCAGAGCTTCTTGCAAGCGGATTGCTCGATCATCGTGACCGTCGGCTTCCTGCTCGACAGCGCCACGGCCACAGCCGCCAAGGCCAACCCGGACCAGCAGTTCGCGATTGTCGACTCCGATGGCCTCGACAACAACGGCACGCCGGACGATTTCTCCGATGACGTCGCGCTGCCCAACGTTCGTCCGCTCAAGTTCGCGACCGACCAGTCGTCGTTCCTCGCCGGATACCTCGCTGCAGGCATGTCCAAGTCGGGCACCGTCGCCACATATGGCGGCATCAACATCCCGCCGGTGACAATCTTCATGGAGGGCTTCCGCCTCGGCATCGCGCACTACAACGAGGTCAAGGGCACCGACGTGCAGCTCCTCGGTTGGGACGGCAAGGAAGGCTCCTTCGCCGGCAACTTCGACAACCTCGACGATGGCAAGAGCCTCGCTCAGAACTTCGCTGACGAGGGCGCCGACGTCATCTTCCCGGTGGCCGGTCCCGTGGGTCTCGGTTCGGCGGCCTATGCCACCGAAGCCGGCGGCATCCGCATCATCGGTGTCGACGTCGACCAGTACGTCTCCAACCCGGCTGACGCCCCGGTCTACCTGAGCTCGGTCCTCAAGGGCATCACCGCCGCTGTGTTGGACACGATCAAGAACGTGGTCGATACCGGCAAGGCCGGTAAGGCGTACCTCGGCACGCTCGAGAACGATGGCACCGGCCTGGCCGAGTTCCACGATCAGGATGGCGACGTCCCGCAAGAACTGCGTGACGAGCTCGATCAGCTCAAGGCCGACATCATCGCCGGCGACATCACCACCAGCTGATTGGTCTGGTCCTTCGGGATCACGAATTTCGACGACCTCACGTCTTCGAACCGAGAGGGGTCCTTCGGGGCCCCTCTCGGCGTTTTCCTCCCCGTGCAGTGGCATCGCGGCGGTTCTGCAGGACGACAGGAGCCTGGACTACAGTCGCCCAATCGAAAGGGGCTCAATGGAACTCGAGCTGCGCGGCATCACCAAACGATTCCCGGGTGTCGTCGCCAACGACGACGTCAACCTGACCGTTCGCGGCGGCGAAGTGCTCGCCCTGGTCGGCGAGAACGGTGCCGGTAAGAGCACCCTGATGAACATCCTCTACGGCCTCTACCACGCCGATGAGGGCGAGATTCTGATCGACGGTCAACCGGTCCACTTCACATCACCACGTGACGCGATCGCAGCGGGAATCGGCATGGTCCACCAGCACTTCATGCTCGTCCCGGTCTTCACCGTGGCCGAGAACGTCGTACTCGGCGTCGAACCGACATCGTCCTTGAACCGGCTCGACATCCGCACCGCACGCAATCGTGTCAGCGAACTGTCTCGCGACTTCGGGCTCCATCTCGACCCGGATGCGCTCACCGAAAACCTTGCTGTTGGCATCCAACAGCGGATCGAGATCGTCAAGGTCTTGTTCCGCGATGCCAAAGTCGTCGTGTTCGACGAACCCACCGCAGTGTTGACGCCGCAGGAGATCGAAGACTTCTTCCGGATCGTCGAGACGCTGACGGCCGCCGGCTGCGCGGTGGTGTTCATCACCCACAAGCTGAAAGAAGCATTGCGCATCGCCGACCGCATCGTCGTCCTGCGCCGAGGCAAGACCGTCGGCGAAGCTGATCCGAAGACGGCCACCCAGAGCAGCCTGGCCGAGATGATGGTCGGTCGGCCGGTCGAGCTGGTGGTCAAGAAGGCGGCGGCGGTGGTCGGCGAGGTTTCGCTCGATGTCGCCGGCGTCACCGTCACCGACGCCAACGGTCGGGCTGTGGTCAACGACGTCAGCTTCCAGGTTCACAACGGCGAGATCGTCGGCATCGCCGGTGTGCAGGGCAATGGCCAGACCGAGCTGGTCGAGGCCCTCGTCGGCCTGCGACGGGTGGCGTCCGGATCCGTCACCCTGCATTCCACGGACATCACCCATTTCTCGCCCCGCGAACGCCATCAGATCGGCGTTGCCCACATCCCCGAAGATCGCCAACGCGACGGCATGGTCAAGGACTTCTCGATCACCGAGAACCTCGCTCTCACCGGTTACTACGCGCCGCCGCTCAGCCACGGCATCAACATGAACTGGAAAGCCGCCAAGGTCGAAGCCCGACGATTGGTCGAAGCATTCGACATCCGAACACCATCCACCGAAACCGCGACCGGCAAGTTGTCCGGCGGCAATCAGCAAAAGGTGATCGTCGCCCGCGAGATCAGTCGTCCACTGCAGTTGGCCATTGCCTGCCAGCCCACTCGCGGTGTCGACGTCGGCTCGATCGAATACATCCACGAGCGGCTGGTCGAACTCCGCGATCGAGGACTTGGCGTCCTCGTCGTCAGTACCGAACTCGACGAGGTGATGGCGCTGTCCGATCGTGTGCTGGTGATGTTCGCCGGGCGCATCGTCGCTGATCTCAAACGATCCGAGACCGATCACAGCGACGTCGGGCTCTACATGGCGGGAGCCAAGGACATGATGGCGGGAGCCAAGGGAGAACACGTCTCGTGACAGCAGCAACCGTTCCGCAACAGGTTGCGGACGAGCCACATGAATCACCGTGGCCGCACCGGCTCAGTAGCGCCCGGCTCACTGCGCTCGCAGTCGTGTCCGCGCTCGTCGTCGGCGCGCTCATCGTCGCCGTGTCAGACATCGACAACGTCAAGAACTTCGACGTCGGCGGGATGTGGCAAGACGTCGTCGACTCGTACAAGGCGTTGGCCACCGGAGCGTTCGGCAGTTGGCGCGGCTTCAGCGAGACCATCACTGCGGCAACACCGCTGATCTTCTCCGGCCTCGCCGTTGCAGTCGCATTCAAGGCCGGTCTGTTCAACATCGGAGCCACGGGTCAGATGTTGGCCGGCGGTATGGCTGCGGTGTGGGTCGGTTTCAAATTCGAGTTGCCGGCGCCGATTCACGTCGTGCTCGCATTACTCGCTGCCATCGTTGCCGGAGCGATCTGGGGCGGCATCGTCGGCCTGCTCAAAGCCCGAACCGGTGCCCACGAGGTGATCACGACGATCATGCTCAACTATGTCGCCGGCGGTTTGGTGCTGTTCTTGCTCAAGACCACCGTCTTCCAGGTGCCCGGTCGTGGTGACCCGATCTCGAGGGAGATCAAACCGTCAGCGCATCTACCCAACCTGTTCTGGTTCCTCGACAAGTCGTCGCTCGAGATCCGGGCTCATACCGGATTCGTCCTTGCGATCTTGCTGGCGGCCTTCGTTTCGTGGTTGATCACCAAGTCCAAGCTCGGCTTTCAGTTGCGCACTCTCGGGGCCAATGCCGATGCTGCGCGCTACGCCGGGATGAACCCCGGTCGGTTGACGATCGCCGCGATGGCATTCGCTGGCGCGTTTGCCGGGCTCGGCGGCGCGAGCGAGATCCTCGGCGGCGTCACCCAGAACCGAGCAACGGCTGGATTTGCCGGCGACGTCGGGTTCGATGCAATCGCCGTTGCGCTGCTCGGACGATCGTCGCCGTGGGGCACCACGGCTGCCGCACTGCTGTTCGGTGCGTTGAAGGCGGGAGGCGACCGGATGCAAGCGACCACCGGGGTGCCAGTCGACCTCGTGCTCGTGATCCGGGCCCTGATCGTGTTGTTCGTCGCCGCTCCTGCGCTCACGCGTGGCATCTGGCGGCTGAAGGACGACGGCGGCGACAGCGGTACGCAGTTGTTCCGGGGCTGGGGATCATGACCACACCGACAGAGATCTACAAACAAGCCGAGCAGACGATCGTCCGCTCGTTCGAGCAGATTCGGCGTTCGCGCAACCTCGGCATCATGTACCTGATCCTGGCTGCCATCGTGGCGTTCTCGCTCACTGGTCACGAGGGAACCGCGACGTTCAAACTCGATGGTGGTCGAAGCTTCGGCATTGCGTCGATGCCGCTGTCGTGGTTCGTCGCGGGCACCCTGGCGGTGCTCGGTGGCGTGCAGTTGATGCGGGGCCTCGGCAAATGGCAGACCGCCGCGCTCGCCGCAGTGGCCGTGATCTTTTTGTTCGCGCTGTTGGCGTGGGCAGCGGCACCTCGGGGATTTGCGCTGGTCGGCATGCTGACCCAAGCCGTGACGTTCTCGACGCCGCTGATTTTCGGAGCGTTGGCGGGGATCCTCTGCGAGAAATCCGGTGTGGTCAACATCGCGATCGAAGGTCTGCTGCTCAACGGAGCATTCACCTCAGCGCTGGTCGGCTCGATCACGACGTTCTGGGTCGGTGTCCTCGCAGCAATGGTCACCGGCGCCTTTTTCGCGTGGCTCCTGGCCTGGCTGTCCATCCGATACAAGGTCGATCAGATCATCGTTGGATTCTTCCTCAACTTCTTCATCCTCGGCCTGACGTCGTTCCTCGACAACCGGATCCTGAGCACGAACGAGTCCTACAACGGCGTCTCGACGTTGAAGCCGTTCAACATTCCGCTGTTGTCCAAGATCCCCGTAATCGGACCGATCCTGTTCAAGCAGACGTACTACGTCTATATCGCGTTCATCCTCGTCGCGTTCCTCGCCTGGGCGTTCAAGAGCACCCGTTGGGGTCTGCGCACGAGAGCGATCGGCGAACACCCCAAGGCTGCCGACACACTCGGCGTGAACGTCAACCGGATGCGGTACTACAACGTCATCGCGGCCGGTGCGGTCGCCGGATTCGGTGGATCATGGTGGACCGCCAACGTCGGCCGCTTCCGCGAAGAGATCGTCAACGGCCGCGGCTTCATCGCCCTCGCCGTCGTCATCATCGGCCGCTGGAGCCCGATCGGCGTCTTGTGTGGTGCGCTCACGTTCGGCTTCTTCGATGCCTTGCAAGCCAAGCTCGGGCTGCTCAAGACCGGTATCCCCAGCGAGTTCATCGGGATGACGCCGTACATCGCGACCATCATCGTGGTCGCCGGTATCGGCGGAAAGAGCCGTGCCCCCAAGGCTGCTGGTCAGCCCTACGAGAGCCAGTAGCCGGCCCGGTCCTTCGAGCCAGGCGATTCGAGTCAGGTGGTCAGCGGGACAACTCGCTGATCGCCTGTACCTCGATGCCACCGCGCGGCCGCTGGGTGAGCGTCACCGTCACCTTGTGGGGTCGGGCCGTCGTCATCACTTCACCTGCGATCTCTGCCGCCAGCGCCTCGGCGAACACGGCCCGGTCGCGGAAGCTCCACAAGTACAGCTTGAGGCTCTTGCTCTCGATACACCACTCGTTCGGGCTGTACTCGATCACGACATGAGACAGGTCTGGCTGCTCGGTCACCGGGCACATGCTGTTCAACTCGTCGTTGGTGAACCGCACGATGGTCACGTTGGCGGGAGCCGGAAAGACCTCGACGTGTTCGACGGCGTGGCGGACGGTGCTGCCGAGAATGGTCAGTCCCGAAACGTCTGGTTGAGCGAGTGGACTGTCGATCGAATTCATAAAATCAAAGGCTACGGTGAGGCCATGTCAAGTGTTCTTTCCGACCAGCAGGTCGAGCAGTACGAAGCCGACGGCTTCCTGGTCATCCCCGGTTTTGCCGGGCCGGACGCGTGCGCTGCGCTGCGTCGCCGAGCGGTCGAAATGGTCGACGAGTTCGAGCCGAGCGATCGCAACACCGTGTTCACCACCAACGAACAAGATCGCATCACCGATGGTGAGTTCCTCGATTCGGCCAACGGCACGTGGTGCTTCTTCGAGGAGGAAGCATTCGGTGTCGATGGGCAATTGGGCCAGGACAAATCGCTGTCGATCAACAAGATCGGCCATGCAATGCACGACGTGGATGATGTCTTCGCATCGTTCAGCTACACATCGGACCTCGCTGGGGTCGCGGCCGACATCGGCCTCGCCGATGCGCTCGCGCTGCAGAGCATGTACATCTTCAAGCAGCCCCACATCGGTGGCGAAGTCGGCTGCCACCAGGACGCCACGTTCCTCTACACCGACCCCATGACCGTCACCGGTTTCTGGTTCGCGATCGAGGATGCAACCTTGCAGAATGGCTGCCTGTGGGCGTTGCCTGGTGGACATCGCACATCACTGCGCAAGACCTTCAAGCGCAACAGCGCGAGCAACACCGATGGCACGTTCTTCGACGTGCTCGACGACTCGCCGCTGCCCTCTCCCGCCGATCTTGTGCCGCTCGAGGTTTCGGCCGGCACTCTGGTGTTGCTGCACGGACTGCTGCCCCACTGGAGCGACGTCAATCGTTCTGCCGCCAGTCGCCACGCCTATTCGCTGCACTGCATCTCGGCGGCTGCCGAATACCCGGCCTGGAACTGGCTGCAACGCAACGAAGATCTGCCGTTGCGTCGGCTCGATCGTTCGGATCGGGTTGCGGCGTGATCGAAGACCTGATCCGCAAGGCGCCCAAGGCGCTGCTCCACGACCACCTCGACGGCGGCCTGCGCCCGCAAACGGTCATCGATCTCGCTGACGAGTACGGCTATTCCGCGCTCCCCACCCGCGATGTCGACGACTTGGCTGGTTGGTTCAATCGCGGTGCCAAGCGCAACGACCTCGTGCTCTATCTGGAGACCTTCGCTCACACGTGCGGTGTCATGCAACACCGTGACGCGATCGAGCGGGTGGCCTACGAGTGCGCCCAAGATCTCGCTGCCGACGGCGTCGTCTACGCCGAAGTTCGCTTCGCGCCGGAGCTTGCGGTCGAGGCCGGGCTCACCCTCGACGAGGTGGTCGACGCGGTGATGACCGGGTTCGAGCGGGGCTCGGCCGGCACCGACCTCACCATCTACGCGCTGCTGTGCGCGATGCGCACCGCCGCACGGTCGCTCGACATCGCCGAACTCGCTGTTCGCTGGCGCGATCGCGGCGTGGTCGGGTTCGACATCGCTGGGGCCGAAGCCGGATACCCACCCACTCGCCACCTCGACGCGTTCCAGTACGTGCAGCGCGAGAACTTTCACTCCACGATCCACGCCGGTGAGGCGTTCGGACTGCCATCGATCTGGGAGGCAATCCAGTTCTGTGGCGGCGAGCGGCTCGGCCACGGCGTCCGCATCGTCGACGACATCACCGGCGTGCCCGGCGACCAGATACTCGGACGGCTCGCCTCGTATGTCCGCGACCGCCGGATCCCGCTCGAACTGTGTCCCACATCCAACGTCGGCACCGGCGTGTGCGCATCGATTGCCGATCATCCGATCGGGATGCTGCGGCGGTTGCGGTTCCGGGTCACGGTCAACACCGACAATCGGTTGATGAGCGCGACTTCGATGAGCCACGAGATGATCGAACTCTTCCGCGCGTTCGGCTGGGGGCTCGACGACATGGAATGGTTGACGACCAACGCGATGAAATCCGCATTCGCCCCGTTTCCCGAACGTTTGCGGATCATCAACGGCTTGATCAAGCCCCGCTACGCACTGCTCCGAGCGGACCACACCCTCGGTATCTGACCTCTTGGGCGGGCGGCCCATGTGCGTGGCAAGATGATCGCCATGTCTGTCGAAGTCAATGTGGTCGAACATCCACTCGTCGCTGCTGCCCTCACCAAGGTCCGCGACGAAAACACCCCGAATG
>JBDSDH010000001.1:0-10095 GCA_039920665.1 Ilumatobacteraceae bacterium | reverse complement strand
GCCGCGTCGGCGCGCGCCGAGCTCGCGGCTGAGGCGACCGCCATCGCCGACGAGGCCGATGATCCCCACCTAGCGTTCGTCGTGCACCACGTCGCGTACGGTACGGCGGTCTGCGTTGGCGACGCGACCCGTGCGGCCCGGTACCTGGAGCGGCTGCACGACATCGCTGACCCGATCGGTGAACCGTTGATGCGGTGGCACGTCGGCATCATCGAGACCTTCGTCGCCACGATGGCCGCACGATTCGAAGAAGCTGAACGCATCGCGAACGAGACGTGGGCGCTGGGGCTGCAGATCGGCGATCCAGACGCCTTCGGCGTCTTCGCAGGACAGTTCTTCTTCCTCGGCACCTTCGCCGGGCGCCACGCTGAG
This sequence comes from Ilumatobacteraceae bacterium, assembly GCA_039920665.1. GTDB lineage: Bacteria > Actinomycetota > Acidimicrobiia > Acidimicrobiales > Ilumatobacteraceae > WLMZ01. Next base: position 9,723 of record JBDSDH010000001.1, on the reverse strand, counting down.
CTCTTCCCCATCGTTCAGCAGATGATGGACGCCGACTCGCACGTCGCGCCGCTGTTCCGGGCCGCCCATGCCCTCGTGTGCAACGAACTCGGTCGGCCCGACGTCGGCGAAGCCGTGCTCGCTGATGTGATGGCGGCAGGGCTCGATGCCATCTCGCGGGACTCTTTCGGATCAACGACGCTGATCGCCCACGCAGTTCTCGCGATCGAGTTGGACGACGTGACGGCCGCCGAGTGGCTGTTCCCGGTGATCGCACCGTTGGCCGGCGAGGTGTCGTTCAACGGGGTCACCAGCCAAGGTCCGGTCTCGGCCTATGTCGGCAAGCTCGCCTCGATGCTGGGACAACACGACGACGCCGAACGGCACCTCCTCGACGCGCTGGCCACCACCGAGGCCTTCGGCTGGGAATACCACCACGCCACCACCCTCATCGCCCTCGCACAAAACCAGCTGCGCGCGACTGCGTCACTCAACGCAATAGGAGAGGAATGGCTCTCCAAAGCCGAGAAACTCTGCGCGACGTACGGCATGACCAGCTGGCTCCAGCGCGCCGCGAAGCTGCGCCAGCTCGCCTCGACGCAGTGACGCGCTCGTGACGCGACCACAGTGCCATCATGCGGCGATGACCAACGAGCTGCCGCCCTACGCCATACTCCTCACTCACCGTGTTGAGAACGTCGACCGGTGGAAAGCTGGGTTCGACGACCACGAGCCGGCCCGCCGTGGCGCCGGAATCCTCGGCCACCACATCAACCGGGCTCAGGACGACCCTCACCTGATCACGGTATTCCTCGCGCTCTCCGACCTCGACGATGCCAAAGCGTTCGCCTCGTCGCCGGAACTCGGCAAGGTGATGCAAAAAGTTGGGGTCGTGTCACCTCCGCAGATCCAATATCTGCAACCGATCCGCAACCAGATCGTGTCAGATCGCCAGCTCCCCGCATTCCTCCTCCACCACCACGTCGCCGACTTCGACACCTGGCTGGCGGGCTACGACGCCGCAGGCGACCTGCAGCATTCAGCTGGGATCATCGGCCACGGTGCGAACCGCTCGCTTGACGATCCATCTCTGATCACCGTCTACCACCAGGCCGAATCCTTCGACGCTTTGCACAGCTTCCTCGCGGACCCTCAGCTGCAGATCGCGATGAAAGAAGCCGGCGTCACCTCCGAGCCCCACGTGACCTTCCACACAGGCGGCTGGGCGAAGACTTACTGAACCGGCCTCAGGCGGCAGCTTCGGTGATGCCCCCACACCCCCGATGTTCACGTGATGTGACGTCGTCCGAGTTCGGCCACATATGAGACGAGCGACCATGCAGTTGAACGCTGTCGGACTGGCCTTCAGTTGCCGCCAACGGCGCATCGAGGTAGGTGTCGAGCCTCTTGTTGACGATCTGTTCCTCGTCCAGGGCGCTGACGTAGGTGGACGCGAGCATTTCGACGGAACGTCCAGTCGTCGGGCGCTTTCGCCGAGAGGCATCACGGCCCGCCGACCGGCGCTGGGACCAGGTGACGCGCTGGTGACGCGGCACCGATTCAGGATGATCGCAGGACCACGAACGCAACTGGACGGAAACAGGTCACCGATGCACGAAGCTCACACCATCTCATGAGCGCCTCAGCAGTCGTGAGCACCTTGCGGGAGGCTCGCCACATCGCGGCCCAGACTGCCGCAGGGCTCGTGCGTTCGGGGGACTGGGTGGACTACGGCGCCGTTCTGTCGATGCCCGACGCTTTCGACGTGGCGCTGGCCGCTCGGATCTCCGAGCTGTCGGACGTGAAGGTGCGCGGGTGCCTGAGCCTGCGATCCCGTGCCGTGGTGGAGGCAGACCCCGAGCGCGAGCACGTGAGCTTCTTCAACTGGCACATGAGCGGATACGACCGGAAGCACGCGGACGTCGGTGTCCAGAACTACATCCCGTGCAACCTCGGCGAGATCCCCGACTACTATCGTCGCTTCATCGATCCGGTCGACGTGTTGGTGATCAAGACCTGCCCGGTCGACGCCGACGGCTACTTCAACTTCGGCATGACCAACGGCTGGCACGGTGCGATAGCCGAGCGGGCCAAGATCGTCATCGTCGAGATCGATCCGGCGATGCCGTACCTGCACGGGATCGATCAGAGCTTGCATGTCAGCCAAGTCGACTACGTGATCGACGGCGCCGGACTCCCACTGCCGGAGTTGCCGAACGCGCCGCTGACCAACGCCGACCGGGCAGTAGCTGCGCTGATCGCTGCCGAGATCGAGGATGGTGCATGTCTGCAGATCGGCATCGGCGCGATGCCGAACGCGGTGTGCTCGCTGCTCGGCACCAGCGGCGTGCAGCACCTCGGCGTTCACACCGAGATGCTCACTGACGGCATCGTCGACCTCTACCGGGCCGGCATCGTAAACGGGTCAGCGAAGAACGTGAATCCGGGCAAGATCGTGTGTACCTTCGGCGTCGGGTCGAAGACGATGTACGACACGGTGAACCGCAACCCCGACTTCTCGTTCCAACCCACCGATCTCACCAACCCGCCACACCTCATCCGCCTCAACGACCGGATGGTGTCGATCAACAACACCACGCAGATGGACCTCCAGGGCCAGGCGGCCAGCGAGAGCGACGGGCACCGCCACATCAGCGGCAGCGGCGGTCAGCTCCAGTTCGTGCGCGGCTCGTACGCGTCCCAGGGCGGCAAGTCGTTCGTATGCATGTCGTCCACCTACGAACGCAACGGCGTTCGCAAGAGCCGGGTGGTGGTGGACATGACACCGGGCAACGTCGTCACGTCGCCACGCAGCGACATGATGTACGTGGTCACCGAGTACGGCATCGTCAACCTCAAAGGACGGTCGATCCCAGAACGGGCGAAGGCAATGATCTCGATCGCACACCCCGACTTCCGCGACGAGCTCACGCGCGACGCGCGGGCACGCGGGCTGATCCCCAAATCGTTCCGGTAGCCCCGTGATCACCGGGGACGTTGTCCAGGGCGTGGTGAGGTGACTGGTCCGCAATCGAGGTGAGCCCTTCTTGCGGGGCCGTGGGTCAAGTACCCAGCGCAACGGTCATCGACCAGGCCGTGCGCCAGCCGACGATCTTGTTCGAATGCACGTGGCCGGTACCCGCCGGCCAATCATCGTTGTCCTGACGGCCAACGTCGTCACCGACGCAAACGCCGACGCGTTCTGCCCCGGGACGAGTTTGCATCGGGCCCTTTGGGCTACTCGGGTACTGCCTCGGTGGGTTCGTGGTTGAGGTAGGTATCGAGTCGTTGGTTGGCGATGTGTTGTTCTTCGTCGAGGGCACCGACGTAGGTGGTGACGAGCGTTTCGACTGAGTGTCCGAGCTGTGGGAAGCGTGTGAGATTGCTGTGCAGCGGACCTTCGATCAATCACGAGATGCTCAATAGTCGCTGATGCCTCGTCGATCGTCTGGACCTCAGAAAACATCGGAAATGCGGCAGTTCAAAGCGCATGACGTCACGCATGAACCACGAAACAGGGTGAGGGTGGAGCGTCACGAACAGGCGGGCACAACCACCCTGTTGGTGTCCAGGGTGACGGCAGCATTGCGGGCGATGAGCCGACCGTTGACAACCACGCCGGTCGTTGCCGTGATGGAGGTGGCGGCGATCACCGTGCCTGCCATCTCTGAGAATGTCCCGAGTGTCGCGGCGGTGCCGACGTCCCAGAAGACATTGCACGGCTGGGCGCCGTTGACGAACACGACACGACTCGCCGACGCGGTGATCAGCGTCGTGGACGACTTGAAAACGAACAGTGCGTCCCGGTCACCAAGGCCATCCAACACGAGCGTTCCTGTCATCCCAAGAGTCCCCGAACTATAGATGCCCGGTGCGAGTGTTTGACCTCCAAGATCGACGGACGGCAAGGCAGCCGGGGTGAGCGCAGCGATCTGCGACGAGGCCGTCGTGACGTCAAGTTGGCGAGCAATCGAATCGATCAGCGACGCAATCGTGCCGGTGAGCTGCCCAGGGGCCAGGCCGGTGATCGTGCCACCGGAGGTGCCGACATCTCCGGTGATCGTTGTCGCCCCGGTCGATGTGACACCGGTGGCGGCGAGAACCCCGAAGCTGGTGGCCGCACCCAATGAGATCTGCGGGGCCCTCGGCCCCGGTGGGAGCGTGGCCGGTGGCAGGGTGGCCGGCGGAACCGTGACCGGCGGAACCGTGACCGGTGGAACCGTGACCGGTGGAATCGTCAGCGGTGGAATCGTCAGCGGAGGAACCGTCAGCGGAGGAACCGTCAGCGGAGGGACCGTCAGCGGAGGGACCGTCAGCGGTGAGACCGGGACCGGTGAGGCAACGATGGGCGGGGCCGAGGTTGGGGGGATCGTGACAACACCGGTGGTGATCACCTCGGGAACGCTCGCACCGGGCACGACGGGTGGCGTTGGCGCTGTCGAAACGGGCGTGGATGCAATGGTCGGGTCGGAGCGCACTGGCGCACCGACCGGCTCGGTGACTGCATCGGTGACGACGGTGGTTTCAGCAAGCGTGCCCGTCGGACGTCCGCCGGTCGGATCGATTGCGACCTCGTCACGGATCGATGCGGCACCTGCGTCGTCGATGTACGCCGAGTCAGCCGCGACCGTCGCGTTGCTCGACTCCGGGGCGAACGTCAGCATGCCAACCGTGACAACGACAGCGGCCTGCAGCTGGAACCGCGCCGCATGACGGGCCGTGAACCGAGCGGCCTTGGTCGCGGCGGAAACCGTCGCAGTGACGTCGGCCCCGTGTGCCTTGCTCCTGTCCATCAAGAACGCACCCAGGGCGATCGGTGCGATCATCAGGCCTCGCAGGTGGTGGTTCGCGTTGTCGAGTTCGCCGACCAGGGCGCGGCAAGTGTCGCATCCGTCGAGGTGGGCCTGGACGCTGCGCCGGGCGGCCGATCTACATTTGCCGCGCACGAACTTGGCCAGTTGGCCGGCGACAGCCTGGCACGCCGCGTCATCGGGACGGTTTGTGATCGCGTGACCGAGGTAGGCCTCGGTGAGACCTTGATGAGCGCGGTAGGAAAGCGCTGATGCGGCGGGCTTTCGGAGTTTGAGCAGCTGGGCGACATCGTCCAAGGGACGGTCCTCAACCTCGGTCATCCACAGCACACGCTGCCACGGGGCTGGCAGCGATGAGTACGCCTTGGTGAGCGTGTCTGCTTCAACGAATCGTTCCGTGTCCTCGAATGCAACAGGGGTGTCGTCAAAGTCGGTCGGGTCAACGGGAATTGCGTTGTCGCGTTGCCGGCTGCGCGCCACGCAGCCGTTGCGGACACAGGCAAGAAGGTAGCTGCGGAAGTTGGCCTCGCGTGGCCCTGCCCCGTTGTTGAGTGCCGAAAGCACACCTGCGAACGCGTCGCCGACAACGTCATCGGCGTCGTGGTCGTTTCGCAGCATGTACCTGGCGGTCGACTTTGCCGCATGAACGTGGCGGAGGTACAACTCTTCGAACGCTGGGATGGAACCTTTGCGGACCTCTTCGGTGACGATGTCGTCTGTCGCGGTCCGGAGCATCCGTTGGCCCATGGCGCCATGGTGGCTTTGGATGAGCGACGACTCGACTTGAGCGGACAACAGGCGACCTCCTCCGGACTTGAGCGGACGACCTACGAACTTACGATGATCTTATGGTCGTCGCAGGAGCGGTCGCCCCCTGTTGCATCGCCACCGCCGCGTCCACCCCTCGAGGCGAACCAATCGGAATGAGCGCCAATCGCGCCGACGACGGCTGACCTGATGCGTGCGACGGTCGCGGACCTTCCGCCAATGCGAAGGATCAGCGGTCAGAGAGAAGACACGATCATTCGCTGATGCTCAGCCCAGCGTTGTTGGAAGTCGACGGGCTGGGCCCGCAACGATTCCTCGATCGTTTCGTCGTGCGGATCGTACGGCTCGAGTCGTGTCCGCAGTTCGAAACCCGCTGCGCGTAATAGGCGGGCAAGCGCAGGGTGCGATGGTTGCCGTCGACCGTTCCGATAGCAGCGACGTGCTGCTGCGTTGTGCCCGCAGCGTCAGCGAGTTGCTGCTGTGTCAGCTTGGCCATCAACCGGGCGCGCTTCACCACAGCACCGGACCACGCCCGATTCTGAACTTCGAACAAATCAGCTACACCACCGAGCTACATGCGATTGCATGTAGCCAGCGCTGCGTGGTTACACCTGAATCCACCGTGTAGGTGGTCGTCTGGGATGTTGCGCGTCCACCGAAAGTGCTTCCTGAGCTGAGATGATTGTGATGTTCGAAGTCGCAGTCTCCATCCGCAGGAGGCACTTTCAGTGTTGCCAGTATCGCGCACTATCGACCGTTACGACACGACCTTTGACAATGACGGTCTGATCGCCAACGCCGGGCTGATCATGATCGCGACGTTGATGTCACGGCTTGGTCTCGAACGTCTCGTCAACACCTGGGTTCGGACCGGTTCATTCGCCCCGGTGATCGATCTGGACTCGACGATCTGCGAGGTCCACGGCCATGCGAAGCAGGGCGCCGGATACGGGTACACGAAATGTCTCGGCTACCACCCGCTCGTCGCCACCCGGGTTGGCACCGGTGAGATCTTGTTCTCACGGATGCGCAAAGGTTCCGCCGGGTCATCACGCGGGATCAACCGGTTCGTCGATGAACTCTCCGGTGTGCTGAAACGGGCGAAAGCAACCGGGGCCAAGTGTGTGCGTGCCGATTCGGGGTTCTGGTCATGGGAACTACTCCGCAACTCTCGACCGCCACCACATGACCTGGTCGATCACGGTCACCAACAACGCCAAGTTCAAAGCTGTGATCGCCGCGATCCCGAGACCGCCTGGGCCGATATCGACGACACCCTCGGCGGGTACGCTCAAGTCGCCGAAACTACCTACGAAGGCGGCGGGCCCCGCAACAAAGACCGTCACGTCGTGCGCCTGGTGGTGCGCCGCACCCGCCTCGCTGACAACGCCCAACAAGCACTGTTCCCGGGCTGGCGTCATCACAGCTTCATCACCAACCGCGCCGACCTGGACACCGTCGAAGCCGACCCGTTCAACGAGACAAGCTCGGGCGGTAAAGTGCGGCGATGACGGAAGGGTCCGCTGCAGCTGTTCAGTACCGGCTGCTCGGACCGTTCGAGGTTCTCGTCGACGGAACAGTCGTCCATTGCGGAGGGGTGAAGCAGTGCTCCGTTCTAGCGATGCTCCTCCTCGACGCGAACCGCCTGGTGCCCGTATCCCGGCTGATCGACGGGCTTTGGGAGCATCCGGCGGAGCGCGCAGCGGCCACGGTGCATGTCTACGTATCCAACTTGCGCAAGGCGTTGCCCCGCACCGGCGGGGTCTCGCCGATCGTCACGACCGCGAACGGCTACCTCATCGCGGCGCCGCCGGAATCGATCGACGTCGCGTTGTTCAGTCGCAGTGCACACGCTGCTGCCGACGCCAAGAACTGGCACGACGACAACCTGACGATGAGGCATCTCGACGAAGCGCTGACGCTCTGGAGGGGTGATCCGCTGGCCGACTTCGCCGATCGGCCCTTTGCGACCGCACCTTCGGTCGCGCTCCGACAGCAGCGCGACGGGCTCGTCGAAGATCGCTTCGAGGTCAACTTGAACCTCGGTCGCCATCACGCGGTGCTGCCCGAGTTGGAAGAAGCGGTGACGCGGAGTCCGCTGCGCGAATCCTTGTGGCGGTTGTTGACCATTGCGCTGTACCGGGCGGGTCGCCAAGCCGACGCTCTGGCGGCGCTCCGACGTTGCCGTGAGGTTCTGCTCGATGAGCTCGGCATCGATCCTGGGCCGGACATCAGGGCCCTGGAACTTGCCGTGCTGCAACAGGATCCGCTGCTGGCCGCCGTCCCCGCCGGCCGCCCGGCGCTCACCGGGGCAGTCACCCTGGTTGCCGGGAGCGTGGGGAGGCTGGTCCTGCGGGTTGCCGACGAGGATCCTCGCGAGATCACGAAATCAGTCGTGATCGGAAGAAGCGAGACGTGCGACATCGTGATCGACGAAGCTCTGGTCAGCCGGCAGCACGCTGAGATCCAACGAACGCCGTCTGGATGGCTGCTCACCGATGTGTCACTCAACGGCACACTCGTCAACGACGTGCGGGTCACCTCTCGGGTCCTCGTCGACGGCGACATCATCCTCATCGGCTGCACCATGGTTGGCGTCGAACTGCTCGTGGACTGACGAGTCTCATCGGGCGTCATCGCCCCATCGCCCTATCACACTCTGTCATCACCCGACCTGCACGTAGCCGGCGTAGGTGAAGCACGATCGATTGGGATTCACGGTGGTGCAGAACTGGTCGCCGGTGGTGGTGGGGATGATCGACGCGATGGCCAAGCTCGCACCGGAGGCGTCGAGCCAACCAACTGCATAGGTCAAGCGGAAGTACCCAGTGGTCACGGTTGGCAGCAGGTTTGGTGCCTGGGTGAACCTGACGCCACTCTGGTTCGCAGCGATCTGAGCCGAGAAGAGGTTCGACGTGGCGAGCGCCACCCAGGCGGCACCATTCCACCGCTCGACGACGTAGCGCACCCTGACGTACTGAGTGCCTGCCGCTGCGGGGCTTCGATACACAGTGGGGCCGGTGGAGCCGAACACGCTGAAGTACTTGGAACCACTCTGGTAGACATCGCCGATGTAGATCGTGGGCGGAACCACCGTGCCCACGGAGCCGGACGTGGCTGCGAACTGCGAGGCCGCAACCGGCTCCGCACCGGCAGCCACCGTTGTGAATGCCACAACCAGGGCTCCGGCAACGAGCACGGGCTTGGTTCGGCGACTGACCTTCGTGAGCAATGAGCAGATCTTCATGGTCTGGTTCTCCTTCGTCGTGACTGATCGATGTGATCACCGTGAGCCCCGGCCCTCAAGGGTCGCTGAAGGATCGCCAAAGGAACTGCGTGCTCAACGATCAGCAGTGAGAAGTGGGGACGTCACAGACGTGGGGGCATCGAGGGGCGGCGACTCGGCGGCGACTCGCGGACCAACCCTGCTGCAGTACAGTGCGGTCGAGCCGGTGCAACTGGCAGCGAGGGGCGGTTGTCATGGAAGAAGAGCACATCCTTCTGCAGCAAGAAAAGGTCTTTCGCTGGGAAGGGGACAAGCGGAAGCAGACCCTGTTCTCAGCGAAGCTCGGACGGTTGATCTTGACCGACCGTCGACTGCTGTTCCTGTCGACGGGCAAGAACGATGTCAACGCAGCGAGGCTGATCGGCGGAGCGATCTCACCGCTGGCGGGCCTTCGGACCGGCAGCACCAAGGACCTCGACCTGTCGGCCGTAACCGCAGCGGGCGGACTGGACATCCCTCTCTCAGGGGTCGAGTCAGCCGAGCTGAAGGGAATGTTCAAGGTGCTCACGATCCACTATCGGGATGCCGACGGTCAGACTCGGGCCTCCACCTTCGCGCCGAAGAACGGTGGCATGCCTGACGGCGGCACGTGGGTGAGCCAGCTGGAACAGCATCGTGGTTCCAGTGCGTGAGCCGGGGGCTGCAGCACTGAAACCGACTTGAGGGCCGCGGGGAGATCGTTCCGCTGTGACTGTCTGAACATCGTTCCGTCGGGTGAGGTCTGGTTCCGCAGGGACATCGTTCCGGTTCGCTTGCTCGTTCGTGGTGATCGAGCAAGGAGCCGATTTTGTCAGAACAACAGTTGCGGGTCGAAGCGGTGCGTCGCCGGTTGGAGGGCGAAAGCCCGACTGAGATCGCTGCGGCGTTGGGACGAACAAC